>WTAL01000097.1 GCA_013139635.1 Paracoccaceae bacterium | reverse complement strand
AGCCATTCTGAAGTTCTTTCGAAAAATTATCCCAAAACAATGGCCAGACTTTCGAACACAAGTCACAGATAATTTCCGCATCACCTCAGACCAAAACCTTCGGGCTTTGCAGGGAATAGAGTATAGCAGTAACGAGTTGCAAAAGTAACAGGCCTTTTTTGCCGTTTGCTTTCTGCCCCCGCGCAAGCCCAGCGTGTCGGCTCGATTTGTGAGTATGCGCAAAAGCCCGCCCCCTGATATTCATGGGAATCATAGGAAAGGGCAAAAAAAATCGACAAGGCCTTTCCCCGCGCAGGAAGCGGTTTTGTCAAAATTATTTTGAAGGAAAAACCGCGCTAAATGCTGCGAGACTGTTCACGGTGCTCGCCATGTGCTCGCCAAGCCAAAATAGGGCTTCGACAATTATCGCGTAAGTCGTTGATTTTATTGGTGACCCCGACAGGATTCGAACCTGTGGCCTGCTGATTAGAAGTCAGCTGCTCTATCCAGCTGAGCTACGGGGCCGGGAATTAGTTAATGGGTCCAGACGGTGCGTCTGCTGGAAGCGAAGTTTTCGCCGTAGCCGCCTTGGCGCACCAAAGTTTGGCGCTTGTGGGGGGCCGTCACCGTATAGGTCAGCCCTTCGGCTTCAGCATAAGCAATCGCCGCGTCTTTATCGGCAAAGCGCATGCGGATTTGCTGCTGCATATCGGTGGAGCTTGTCCACCCCATGAGCGGGTCAATACCACGCGCAGCCTCAGGACAATACTCCAAAACCCAGTCTTTGGTTTTAGCTTGGCCGGATTGCATTGCATTGCGCGCAGGCTGGTAAATTCGTGCGGTCATCGGAGTGCCTCTTGGAATTGTCGGTATCTTATCGCCAATTCGTAGCTTCTGTGCAAGGGGGGATTGCAAGGAAAGTTACCAGCCCAGTGTGAGGGAGCGAGGGGTGGGGTGGGTTCGTATCACACCGGACCGGTAACTTGCCACTTGCAAAACCAATTAACCAAACTTGGCCGGACAATACAAGAACAAAATAGCCAAATAGTTGCTTTATTTTGCTAAAAAGCAACCTTAAGTGTTAATCATTTGTTAATCATTTTGCGCCGTTCCCCAAACAGCCTCGGCCTAAAGGCCCCGAGCATAAGCTCCAGCGCTAGCGGGATAATATTGGACATGCCGATCAGCGCTTCGGTTTCCCCGCGGGCAATAAACGCCTCGCTCACCACACCGGCTGGCAGCGAGTCTTTTGCCAGTTGCAACATCTCCGGCATCATTGGCACTAAAAACACAAACGCATTGACGGTGAGAAACGCCGTCATTGCCAGCTTGGCCTTTAACCAATTTGCCCGCACCTTAAAGCCGTAAAACAGCACAAGGTCAGCAAATATCTTCAGCCCCAAGCCGGGCAATATCAAAATATAAGCGCTAATTTCCTTATATTGATAAACATGGAAGGCCGTTGAGGCATCCGGATGGCCAATAGCCGCCCCCATCACAATGTGAGACAGAATCCCGCCCACATACATAATCGTGCCTATTTCATGGATGAATTCTATCAGTTTACGCATATTAACGTCCTCCAAACCACATGCGGGAAAACAGCGAGTCGTTCCGGATGTATTGATGATAAAGCGCGGCCAACACATGGCCAATAATGGTGAGCGAAAGCACGATCGCCAGCACGCCATGGGCGGCACGCGGGGCGATATGGCTAAAATCAACGGGCAAAGCCTCCCCCGAGCCGCCAAACACGATGGCAAACAGCCCCGCCTCTTTGGCAATCGCCAAACCGCTGGCCGCCATGGCAATCACCACGGCATACAATACATAATGCGCCGCAATCGCGCCTTTGTTGAGCAGGGCGTTGCCAATATCTGCGTGCGGCGGCTTTTTCGTTAAAAACCGCACCAGCAGCCGCCCGACCATAAGCGCCAATATGAGCGTACCCATCGACATATGCATTTTGAGGCTAAAAAGCTTAAACGGGTCAGTGTTTGGGGTGTTAGCAAGGCCAAGCCCCCCCGCCAGCAGCCCGCCAATCACCAAAAAGGCGAGCAACCAATGTAATGAGACTAAAACCGGATGATAACGTTTCATAAAGATTCCTTTCGTTTGCTTGTGCATATATAGCTTTCGCCACCATTGCAATTGCAATCTTTGCAAATTACTTTCATGCCGTTATGGTGCCCGCATGAAAAGCACTCAAAACCCAAACCGCCCCGTGAGTGTGGGCCGCATGCTCAACCAGCTTTCACGGCGGCTAAACGCTGAAATGGAAGTGCGGCTAAAGGCGCTAGGCCTAACGCTCAACAGCTTTTTCATCCTGATGACGCTGATGGAATCCGAGGGCCTCACGCAGGCCGAGCTGGGCAAACGCCTAAAGCTCCCAGCCTATGGCATTACGCGGCTTATTGATTCGATGCAGGCCGCTGGCTTGGTTGAGCGAAGGGAAGACCCAACCTCACGCCGCAATCATTTGATTTTTTTACTGGCACGCGGCAAAATCATTGCCCCCGAAGTGCGCGAGATTATTGCAGAGGTCAATGACCAGCTTTTGGCGGGGCTATCTAGCGCGGAGCGGCAAGCCTTTACCGAGACTCTGGCAAAACTCGTTTAACCCCCTTTAAATGAGAACAAAAAGGGTCCATATTAGCGGAGGGGAGAATTCAGGATGCATGAAGTAAAGACCGATACGCATGAAAAGCTGGAGGGTGGGAGGCCCATCATCTTGCACACCAGGTTTGAGCCTGCGGGCGATCAGCCCACGGCGATAAAACAGCTGGTGGCTGGCATTAATGAAGGCGAGCAAAACCAAGTGCTGCTTGGGGCTACGGGCACCGGCAAAACCTTCACCATGGCCAAGGTTATCGAGGCCACCCAGCGCCCCGCCATTATCCTTGCCCCCAACAAAACCCTCGCCGCGCAGCTTTACGGCGAGATGAAAAACTTCTTTCCCGAAAACGCCGTTGAGTATTTCGTCAGCTTTTATGACTATTACCAGCCCGAGGCCTACGTGGCGCGCTCGGACACCTTCATCGAGAAGGAATCCCAGATTAACGAGCAGATCGACCGGATGCGCCACTCGGCCACGCGGGCACTGCTGGAACGTGACGACGTAATCATCGTCGCCTCAGTCAGCTGTATTTACGGCATCGGTAGCGTTGAAACCTACGGAGAAATGACCCAAGACCTGATTGTCGGTGAGGAATACGACCAGCGCCAAATCATGGCCGAGCTGATTGCCCAACAATACAAGCGCAACGACCAAGCCTTCCAGCGCGGTTCCTTTCGCGTGCGCGGTGATAGCCTAGAACTCTGGCCCGCCCACCTAGATGATCGCGGCTGGCGCTTTTCCTTCTTCGGCAACGAGCTAGAAAAAATCGTCGAGTTTGATACCCTGACGGCGGCTAAAACCGGCACTCTCGAAAAGGTGCGCATCTATGCGAACTCCCACTATGTAACCCCGCGCCCAACCCTCAATCAGGCGATTATTAAAATCAAAGCCGAGCTGCGCCTGCAACTCGACAAATTCGTTGGCGAGGGCAAATTGCTCGAAGCCCAGCGCCTTGAGCAACGCACGAACTTCGACCTTGAAATGATGGACGCCTCGGGCTTTTGCAACGGCATCGAGAACTATTCCCGCTACCTCACAGGCCGTATGCCCGGCGAGCCGCCCCCCACCTTGTTTGAGTATATCCCCGATAATGCCATCGTATTTGCCGATGAAAGCCACGTCAGCGTGCCGCAAATCGGCGGCATGTATAAAGGCGACTTCAAGCGTAAATCAACGCTGGCGGAGCACGGCTTCCGCCTGCCCAGCTGCATGGATAACCGCCCGCTTAAATTCGAGGAATGGGACGCCATGCGCCCCCGCTCGGTGTTTGTATCCGCCACCCCACAAAAGTGGGAGCTTGAGCAATCCGGAGGCGTATTTGCCGAGCAAATCATCCGCCCCACCGGCCTCCTAGATCCCGAAATCGAGATTCGCCCTGTGGAAACCCAAGTGGACGACCTCCTCAGCGAAATCCACATCGTAGCCGCCAAAGACCAGCGCATTCTCGTCACCACCCTCACCAAGCGCATGGCCGAAGACCTTACGGAATATCTGCACGAGCAAGGCGTGCGGGTGCGCTATATGCATTCCGATATTGATACCATCGAGCGCATCGAAATCCTCCGAGACCTCCGCCTCGGGGCCTTCGATGTCCTCATCGGTATCAACCTGCTGCGCGAAGGCCTCGATATTCCCGAATGCGGCCTCGTGGCGATTTTGGACGCGGATAAGGAAGGCTTCCTGCGTTCCGAAACCTCACTGGTGCAAACCATCGGCAGGGCGGCGCGCAATGAAGATGGCCGCGTAATAATGTATGCCGACCGGATCACCGGCAGCATGGAGCGCGCCATGGGTGAAACCGAGCGCCGCCGCGAAAAGCAGCATGCCT
>WTAL01000052.1 GCA_013139635.1 Paracoccaceae bacterium | reverse complement strand
GGGCTGGCGAGTGCTGGGGCTTAAACACGTCATTAATCGCGTCATTTACCGCTTTGATGATTTTATCGTTCATTTTGAAACCTCGATTTGAATGGAACTTGGATAGTCAAAAATCTTATGCGTGGTTCGGGAAGAGCTGATATGCGTAATTTTATAGGGGTTGTCCTGCATGGCCTCACGCACCCGCGCCCAAAGCGAAAGGGCAATGCCACGGCCCACGCAGGCATGCGCGCCAACGCCAAATATATGGTTACAGTTAGCACCTTCATCAGTCAGGAACGGATTAAGATCTACATCAAAAACCTTTACGGCACTGGCTGCCTCGCCCAGATTTACCGGCGCGTGCTTACATTGCCTATAGGCCATGCCCGGCCCTGTTGCGGGGTAATCTGTTGCCCAGTTCAACCCGGCGATTTTCTCATTTTCCAGCCCGGCAAACATCGTATCAAAACTGCGCGCAATCGTTGAGCCCAACGGCTCGGACCCAAGCGCCGCAAATACAATCCTTATCCCGCGTTGTTCTTCGGTTTCATCCGGAAACCGCTCTTTTGATAAGGCGTAGATCTTACCAAAAGTTTCATCAATTTTGGTGGTGGCCTTCAGGCTATTATTCCCTGATAGGATCGCAATAAGCCCGGGGTAGAAATCCAGCTTGGTAATCGCATGAGAAATCATGTGCATGATCGGAATAATCAACTCGGAAATTAGCTCATGCGGCCCTTCTTGTCGAAGGGTTGCGTTGATCAAGGTGATCGCATCCTGTTCAAAAACCTTCAGGTCATCTGCGGCATCACGCAAATGCACGGCGGCCATTTTCCGGATTCTTTTGTGCTGTGGCCCATCATGAAACAACGGCATGTATTGGGAAATGAAGCGTATATTTTTGAAATCCCTGCCATAATTAGTAGCAATGCTTTCATAATAATCAGCCAGCTGAAGCTGGATAAAATCATCACCCGTCAACACCCGCAACGCACCTGCGGCCGTCGAGTTTCGCCAAACGCCTAGCGGCCCGCTCTGAAAATAATCAGATTTCTCGTTACACAAACTATGATTCCCCCAACACAGAGCATACCCTAAAAAGAATAAATCTAAAGTATAAACTATAATCACGCTACAACCGTTTATTCGGAAATTTCCACATGAATTTCACTCGGGTAATCAAACACTTTGTGGGTTGGCTGCGATGAGCTGATATGAGTTATCTTCATTGGGTTTGTGCGCATATTATCCACCACCTTTTGCCAAAGCGAAAGCGAGAGACCGCGGCCTAGGCAGGCATGAGCGCCAATGCCAAACATATGGTTCCGGTTGGCCCCGTCATCTTTCAAAAACCGGCTGATATCTACATCAATAACGCTCACATCCTGCGCGCCTTCTCCAAGATTAACCGGTGCATGCCGACATTGCCGAAAGGCCATGCCCGGCCCCGTAGCGGGAAAAGTATATTCCCATGGCAACCCAGAAATTGGCTGGCGTTTTACGCCGCTAAAAAGCGTATCAAAACTTAGCGCAAATGTCGCGCCCATCGGCTCTGACCCAAGAGCCGCAAACAGCACCCTCATCGCCGTTTTATCCTCATCATCCTCAGGGAAGCGCTGCTTTGACAGCTCAAATATTTTGCCAAATGTTTCGTCAATTTTTTTGGTGGCTTTCAAGCTGTTTGTGCCTGAGAGTATAGCGATAAGGCCCGGATAAAAATCTAGGCCTGTCATTGAATACGCAATCTTTTGCATGATCGGCACCACCACCTCAGACACCAACTCAACCCGCCCCGGCTGGCTTAGTTTTGTAACGATAAGCGCAACTGACTGCGCTTCAAAGTCTTCCAACTCGCTGGCGACATCGCGTAAATACGTCGCCGCCATTTTCCGAATTTCACGGTGGCGCGTCCCATCATGAAACAAAGGCTGATACCGGCTAATATAACGGATGTGTTTGAAATCCCGCCCAAACCTCGTTGCAATATTTTCATAATAATCCGCGAGCTTCAGCTGAATAAAATCAGGGCTGGTCAGGATTTCAAACGCCCCATTAGCACTGCGGTTTCGCCAAATCCCGTAAGGCGCTGCTTTATAAAATTCAGGCTGGGTTTTAGTCACTAATTCTATCCCGAGGCGTTACAAAGAAAAGGCGTTTAGCATGTTTGTCTAGCGCATTTATAGCCGCCCGAGGCGCTCAAAAAGTAGCTCAAAAAAGGCATCATCATCAACCTCGCGCATAAACATCGCGTTGGGTTGGCGGCCGGTCACCCGCCACCAATCAACCACGGTCATGCCCATGGTGAGGGCGGATTCTGTTTCGATTTCAATATTGACCTCGCGGCCTTTATACATTTCGGGCTTCAAGAGGTAGGCAATCACGTTTGGGTCGTGCAGCGGGGCACCTTCCGAGCCATATTTCTCCATGTCAAAGCGCTCAAAGAAATCCAGCATTTCGGCAGTAAAAACCCCCACTTTGTTGCACAACGCCTTGAAGCGATCAACGCGCGTGCGGGTGGTCAGGGCTTTATGGGTCAGGTCCAGCGGCATCACCACCAAGGGGATACCGGACTGGAAAACAACCTTGGCGGCGTGCGGGTCCACATAGATGTTGAATTCAGCAGCCGGCGTGGTGTTGCCCCCCTCAAAGCAACCGCCGCCCATCAGCACAATCTCGTGGATGTGCTCGGCAATATCAGGCGCTTTTATCAGGGCCAGCGCGATATTTGTAAGCGGGCCAAGCACGCAAAGCGTTACGGCGCCATCACGGTTGGTGCGCAGGGTTTTAACAATAAAATCAACGGCATGTTCTTTGCGGAGCGGCATAGTAGGCTCCCAAAGCGCGGGGCCGTTTAGCCCCGATTTCCCATGCACATATTCCGCCGTTACAAGCGCGCGCACCATCGGGCGCACGGCCCCCGCAAACACCGGAATATCTGTGCGGCCAGCCAGCTCACACACAATGCGTGCGTTGCGCTGCGTCAGGGCCAGCGGCACGTTTCCGGCCACGCAAGTGATCCCCAAAACCTCCAGCTCGGGCGAGCCAAGAGCCAGAAATATCGCCACGGCATCATCCTGCCCCGGGTCCGTATCAATGATAATTTTACGCGCCGCCATCTTGGTCCTCACTGGTTGAATTGGCGCAGTTTGCGCCAGCGGCCCCCCCTTCGCAATAGGGGAAATGGCTGCGCTGTCGTTACGCGGACAAAAGCGCTGACGTATCAGCGCGGCGCGAACAGAATGTTGCCAAAAACACCGTGGTAGACGCGCCGCAACGGTGGCGGCGCGTCAATGTTTTCGGTTGGGAAAAGCACTGCACCCGCGCCGCGCGGATACGTAAGTGCTTCACTCACCCGCTGAAAGCTTATCTCGGCACACAGCTATCGACTGCCCATGCGGTATAAAAAACCGATAGCCCTCTCCTGTGAGGGCCATCATTTCACCTTCTTCTGCTGAAGCCCCACCATCAATCGCGGCGATGCGATCAGAGATAGCGCCGAAGCGGGCATATTTCTGGTCTCCCAAACGCGCATGCAGCAAAAGCGAGGCGCAGATGCATACATCATTTGCATTGCCTTGCGCCATGCAGGCACCAATGACCCCGTCTTCGGCCTCTTGCGCCGTGGCAGAAAATGCAAGCAAAGAAAGCCCGCTGATCCAGAAAATACGTCTAAACGTCTGTGCTGTTCTGAATATGTAATTCATTATCACGGCCAATTCCCTTTGTTATGCGCTGACCTTTTTAGCGCGGGGCGCGGGCGTGCCAGCCCGCAGATATTTTAGAAGCCCGCCCCAAGCCTTAGCCGGGGCGGGGAGATTTAGGCGCGCACCAAGGCTTCGTATTCCTCTGAAATACTCCGCGCTAGCTCGCCAACTTCAAATGTATAGTCGCCGATTTGCCCCACTGGCGTCACTTCGGCCGCTGTGCCTGTCAGCCAGCATTGCTCAAAGCTCACGAGTTCATCGGCCATAATATGGCGCTCGACCACCTCGATACCGCGCGCTTTCAGCATGCCGATCACCGTTTGCCGTGTGATGCCGTTTAGGAAGGCATCTGGCAGCGGCGTATGCACCACGCCATCTTTTACAAAGAAGATATTCGCGCCTGTCGCCTCGGCCACGTAGCCGCGATAATCATACATCATCGCGTCCGAGCAGCCCTTGGCCTCGGCCGCGTGCTTGGACATAGTGCAAATCATATAAAGGCCTGAGGCCTTGGCAAAGCAGGGGATAGTAAGAGGATCAGGCCGCCGCCATTTGGAAATATCGAGTTTCGCGCCCTTATATTTGGCATCGCCATAATAATTGCCCCATTCCCACACGGCCACCGCCATGCGCACTTTGTTGGCCGCAGCTGCGACTCCCATATCGGTGCCCGCGCCACGCCATGCCAGCACCCGCACGTAAGCGTCCGTTAGCCCGTTGGCTTCCAGCGCGGCATATTTGGCTTCTTCGATCTGCTCTACGCTCCACGGAATAGGCATGTCGATATATTCACCCGATTTTAGCAACCGCTCGGAGTGCTGAACGCTTTTGAAAATCTTGCCGTTATAGCAGCGCTCGCCTTCAAACACGGAAGATGCGTAGTGCATAGCATGCGTAAGCACGTGCACTTGGGCCTCGCGCCACGGCACCATTTCGCCGTCTAACCAAATTACGCCATCGCGATCATCATATCCGTTTGCCATGATTTACCCTCGTGTATTTCCATAAGTTGCGCGATGCGCGTGATTAAAGTAAGTATATTACGTATTTTCTATCATTGCCCTCTAGGAATGTCAACATAGCTGACATAAACTGTGATCACACCTAACCGAGGCAATGCCATGCAAAACCCGAATCGCAGTGACCAGCTCCTGTTTTTAACGGATGAGCAGCTACGCCAAGGCATCGAAATGATGTTCTTTGCGTATCGTGGCTTTACCGCCTATCCAGACCGGATATTGGCCGCGCACAGCTATGGCCGCGCGCATCATCGCGCCATTCATTTTATTGGCCGCAAGCCGGGGCTTACGGTATCAGAGCTGCTCGATATTCTGGGCGTTACCAAGCAATCGCTTAATCGTGTTTTGCGCGAGCTCGTCAATAACGGGCTGGTGGAAAGCCGCATTGGCAAGCGGGACCGTCGGCAGCGGAACCTGCACCTAACAACCGAGGGAAAAGCGCTGGAAAAAGAGCTTTCCAACGCGCAACGCCAGAAAATGCGTAAGGCCTATTCGGCGGCTGGGCCAGAGGCGGTGCAAGGCTTTCGGACTGTGCTCAACGCGATGTTTGAGCCAGAGGCCGCGGCCCAGATCAAGCGCCTGCTGGAAGGGGATGAGCCATGACCCCGGACCTTTCAGGCGCGCACCTCCTTATTGTCGATGACGACAAACGCATTCGCACATTGCTGGCCAAGTTTCTTAGCAAAAACGGTTACCTCACGACCACAGCGCGCGATGCGGCCCATGCCCGCCGCCTTCTGAAAGGGCTTGAGTTTGACATGCTGATCATCGACGTGATGATGCCCGGCGAAAATGGTTTTGACTTCACCCGCGACCTGCGGCTCACGCTTTCAACGCCCATTATGCTGCTCACGGCGCGGGGCGAGGCCTCTGACCGTATCAGCGGCCTTGAAGCCGGGGCAGACGATTACCTGCCCAAGCCTTTTGAACCGCAAGAACTGTTGTTACGCGTGAATGCTATTTTGCGCCGCGCCCCGATGGAAAGCCTGCAACCCGCCCCCCCCAAAAACCTGCATTTGGGGGCCTTTCGCTATGACATTTCCCGCGCTGAGCTCTGGCAGGATGAACAGCTGATCCGGCTAACGTCGACCGAAAGCGCGTTGATGAAAATCTTTGCCGCCCAGCCCGGCGAAACCATGTCTCGCACGCGGCTAGTTGAGGCGCTTGGGCAAGGGAACTCGACCGCGCAAGAGCGGGCGATTGATGTGCAGGTTACGCGTCTGAGGCGGAAAATTGAAGCCGACCCGAAATCACCGCGCTACCTGCAAACGGTGCGGGGCGCGGGCTATATGATAGTGCCTGACTAGGCTGCCATAGCCTTGTTGCTGCGGCTTTTAAATTACAACCGATTTTCGCGCGGTATTTGGCCACTCGACGGCGCAACAATACACATTCGGATAACTACTTACCTAGGTAAATAAACTTTCAAACCCCCAGTTTCATCGCCTTTTCAGGCACTTATAAGTTAGTTTACCACTTAACGACCTTCAAAAACCCATCACCGTACAGCGCCCCAACGCACTTATAAAACCGCCACACCGTTACAAAACGCCCCCTTGCAAACCCCGCTCAACACCCTACATTCGGCGGGTAATCTTATAAAAGGAGCAGGCAATGTCTGACACATTCAGCATCGACGTGACCGTCGCCGGCAGCCACGATGACGTGGTGGAAAAAGTAACCGCAGCTTTGGCTGCTGAGGGCTTTGGCGTACTTACAACCATAGACGTAAAAGCCACGCTCAAAAAGAAAATCGACGTGGATTTTCGCGCCTATTCTATTCTTGGGGCCTGCAACCCCGGGCTCGCACACAAGGCGCTAACGGCGCGTGCTGATGTCGGCCTTATGCTGCCCTGCAACGTAACGGTTGAAGAAAACGGCGACGGTAATTGCACTGTGCGTTTTATTGACCCGATGGCGATGATGACCTTCCAGTCACTGACGGGCGACGAGGCCCTCAAGAGCATTGGCGCAGACGCTGGTGAGAAAATCGCTCGCGCTGCCAAAGCGCTTTCCTAACCTCCAAGCCGGAGCCTTGCCATGATCCTTGTTGGCGGTGAAAACCTGATAGATTTCATTGAATCTTCTGATGGCACTTTCACCGCCAACCTTGGCGGTGGCCCCTTTAATATTGCCAAAGCTCTTGCGCGACAGGGGCAAAAGGTGGGTTATCTCACCCCGATATCAACCGACCAAATGGGCGACCGTTTGGCGGCGGACCTTGCCGCCGACGGCGTGGATATTTTAGCCCCTCGCAGCCATGCGCCAACCTCACTCGCGCTGGTTTCATTGGTTAACGGCCAGCCAAGCTACCAGTTTTATCGCCAAAAAACCGCTGAGCGGCAGGTGAGTTCAACCATGCTCAACCGGATTATTCCAAAACAGGCCACGGCGTTCCAACTTGGCTCGCTGGCGCTAACCTCCGGCAAAGATGCGGATGCTTGGGCGCAGATTTATCGCGCCAAGCACCAGCGTGGCATGTTTACGTCGCTTGACCCAAACATCCGCCCCGCTTTCATTAAAAACCGCCGAAAATACCTCACGCGGCTGGATTGGATTCTGCCAAAAACTGACATGTTGAAATTGTCTGATGAAGATTTAAACTGGTTTTATCCTAAGCGTAGCCTAGAGCGTGCGGCGGCGCATTTACGTGCAAAACATGATATCCCGCTATTGGTTTTAACCCGTGGAGCCGAGGGCGCAACGGGCTTCACAGAGCACGGACAATTTTGCGTGAGCGCCCCCAAAGCCGACCCGTTTGTGGACGCCGTCGGGGCGGGAGATACGTTTATGGGCACCTTGCTTGCACAGCTTTCAGAGGCTGGCTTGCTCAACCGCTTAGCACTTGAAAACGCAGCAGAAACGGCGCTCCGGCCTATTTTAGAAATGGCGGCTAAAGCCGCTGCGATGAACTGCGAAACGTCTGGCTGCAACCCGCCTTACAAGGCCGATCTAATAATGGGCAGAAGTTAATGAAGCGCGGCTCCCTCTTGTCTCGCAAAGGCTGCATGATCTACCTTCGTTTCGCCCCACTACTTACAAGCTTGCTGTTCTCACCAACTTTTGCGGTCGCGCAATCTGTGGATCTCAACGCTATGCAAGATTATTTGACGCAACGCACGCAAACCATTGACGCAAGCACGATTGTATTATGCTCCGAATTGCCCAATGTAACGCCTGAGTCGCTACATTCATTCGCATCAGAGGTTTTCCCGGGAAGCCCTATCCCCAATATTGTTTATGGAACCAAGGCCCCACCAATCCAAAATTCTAATGCCGTTTATTTCTACTTCGGGTTTTCAGAAAAAGCTGGCCGCAATTTTGCAGCTGGTGATTGCTTAAATGCCTTTCCGCCACTTCTACAGCCCTACAGCGAAATTCTAAGAACGCTTGCCGATGGGGTCGGCACACAGCCCGATTTCCTACCAAACGCCACGCTTTATGAACCTATTGTTGAAAGGCAAAAGACTATTTTGGAAAACGGTGCTGTTATTGTTTTATATCTTGGGTGGCAGGGGAGCCATTTTCCTCATGTTCTGACAGCCCACCAATATCTTTTTGGGTTGCCGAATATGTATTGCCGGTCCGAAGGGCTATGCTCAGGAATCGTAGAAATAACGTGGTGAATGCCAGCGACCAAACACAAACCATCTCTCAAATATTTAGTTGTTTTTGTTCTGACTACTCCAAAAAGTCCCGGGTGCGCCGCGCCTCGGCGACCCTACGGGCCACCTCGTTACGGCGGGTCGTGCAAGCACGACCGGTGCCTAGAGCCAGCTTTGCAGAATGGGAATAAGCGGGATGTCGGCGGGGGGCATTGGGTAATCCCGCAGGGCCATGGGGCGGACCCATTTTAGCACTTGGCCTTCGCGCGGATGCGGGATGCCCTGCCATTTTCGGCAGATAAACAGCGGCATGAGCAGGTGGAAATCGCTGTAGGCGTGGCTGGCGAAGGTGAGCGGCGCAAGGCAGCTTTGCCATGTGTCTATGCCGAGCTCTTCTTGAAGCTCACGGATGAGGGCGGCCTCGGGCGTTTCGCCCGCTTCAACTTTACCCCCCGGAAATTCCCACAACCCCGCCATGCTTTTGCCCTCTGGGCGCTGTGCCAATAGCACGCGCCCGTCGGCATCTACCAAGGCTACGGCAGAAACCAGCAGGGTTTTCATGAGCGATAATCAGCGTTTATGGTGATGTATTGGTGGGTGAGGTCGCAGGTCCACACCGTGGCCTTGCCGCTATCCAGCCCAATATCAACCGAGATCACAATCTCGCTTTGCTTCATATATTCCGCACCAGCCTCCTCGGTATAACTCGGGGAAACCCAGCCGTTTTCGGCCACCAGAATGTCACCAAACTTGATCGTCAGCCGATCACGGTCTGCCCGCTCTCCGGCTTTGCCGACGGCCATCACAATGCGGCCCCAGTTCGGGTCTTCCCCCGCTACGGCGGTTTTTACCAGCGGAGAATTGGCGATAGACATGGCGATCCGATGCGCAGGGCCATCGGAATTTGCCCCCGTTACCCGCACTTCAATCAGCTTTGTGGCACCCTCGCCATCCCGCGCGACTTGCTGCGCTAGATCGCGCATAACGCCCTGCAATGCCGTGCGAAATTCGCGCGCGCGGGGGTCTGCGAAATCATCAATCAGCGGCATCTCAGCCTGCCCCGTGGCCGCTAGCAGCAAGGTGTCAGAGGTCGACGTATCCCCGTCAACCGTGATACAGTTAAAGGTGCTGGCGTTTTCAAGCCACAGCATGTGTTGCAACACTGCTTGCGAGATTTTCGCATCGGTAAAGATGTAAACCAGCATCGTCGCCATATCCGGCGCGATCATGCCGGAACCTTTGGCGAAACCGGAAATCTTCACCGGCACACCGCCCAGTGAGACCTCAGCACAGGCTCCCTTCGGGAAGGTGTCCGTGGTCATAATGGCTGCGGCAGCCGCTGCGCTCTGGGCCGGATCAAGCCCGCCCTTCAGCCCATCCAAAGCGTTCGAGATCCGGCCATGGTTGAGAGGTTCACCGATAACGCCGGTAGAAGAGGTAAACACCTTTTCAGCGGGGCAGCCGAGCGTTTCGGCCACGGCCTCGCGCAGCGCATCTACGCTTTCAAAGCCACGCCCACCCGTAAAGGCGTTAGCATTGCCCGAGTTTACCAGAATCGCGAACTTCCCTGCTTTATCAGGCGCTTCCGTATGGGCCGCCAAGGCCTCCTCACAGCGCAGCACGGGGGCGGCGCGGGTGGTGGAGCGGGTGAAAACCCCCGCCATTTGCGTGCCTTCACACAGCTCAGCCAGCATCACATCAGTGCGATTTTTATACTTCACCCCAGCCGCCGCCGAGGCAAAGCGCACACCGTCAATCACTGGCAGATCAGGAAAAGCGGCAGGCGCGAGCGGCGAAACTGGGGGCGGCAGTTGCGCCTCCAGCTCGGCAAGCTCGGCCTGTAGCGCGGCTATCCGCGCCGTCACCCCGCCCGCCACTTACTTACTCAGCAGCGAAACATCGCGCATCAGAGCCGGATCAATGCCGTCTTCTGGCGGCGAAATATCAGCCCCCTCTTTCAAGGCAGCGATCTCGGCCTCCACGGCAGCTTGGCGCAAACCGTCCATCAGGGCGGGGCGGGTTTCTTCCAGCGTGGGCGCGGGTTTGTTGCGCGTTTCGTTTAGAATAAGCACGTGCCAGCCAAACTGGGTGTTTACCGGCGCTGAAATTGCACCAACTTCCATATCAACCACCGCCTCTTCAAACGGTTCAACCATCATGCCTAGGCCAAACCAGCCTAGCTCGCCACCGCTTGGCCCCGATGGCCCCGTGGATTTCTCTTTGGCCAGCTCGGCAAAATCAGCGCCGCCTTCCAGCGTTACAATAAGCGCCTGCGCTTCTTCTTCGGTCTCTACCAAAATGTGGCTGGCGTTAAATTCTGGCTCAGCAGGCAAGTTACCGTATTGCTCGTCATACGCAGCCTGAATGGCCTCGTCTGAAACATCACGGGCGGCAATTTCTTCGATCTGCACGGCGGCATAAAGCGCGCGGCGCTCATTCTCGAGCGCAAGGCCAACCTCACGCGGGATTTCAGCATTTGCTTCGGCAAAATCTGCCAGCAGGGATTGCTCAATGATCTGGGCAATAATGCCTTCAAACAGCACATCGTCCGGCAGGCTTTGGTATTCTTGCGGCAGCTGGCTGCGCAGCACAATAACGTGACCAAGCGTGATTTCAGTGCCATTTACCGTGGCGATTACGCTGTCGGCGGTTAGCGCATCTTGCGCAAGGCTAACGCCCGCCGAAAATACCATCAGGGCCGAAACCGCTGTGGCGGCCAAAAAATTTCGCATATTGCTCTCCAAACTTCCCGTTGCAGCCCTTTCAGGCCGTTTATAACTGTGCGGCACGTTGACACTTGCCAATGTCGCGCTTACATCCTTACCCCGTGTTAAGGGGTGCGTTTTGCACCCAAATTATTTACGCGTTTAGGCGCGATCATACAAGCGCTAGTGGCGAGCAATTTTGCACCCACTGGCAGGTAATCGCCAGCAGTGCTGGCGGCATTTAAGGATAGAGACCCTATGCTCGGTATCGGCAAGCTCGCTAAAAAAGTATTTGGCACCCCGAATGATCGCCTGATCAAGGCCACCCTGCCACTTGTGGCCAAGGTGAATGCGCAAGAAGAGGCGTTTAAGGCCCTGAGCGACGAGCAGATAAAGGCCAAAACCGACGAGTTTAAGGAGCGGCTTGCCAAGGGTGAAAGCCTTGATGATTTGCTGCCGGAAGCCTTTGCCAACGCCCGCGAGGCCGCCACGCGCGCCATGGGCATGCGGCC
>WTAL01000047.1 GCA_013139635.1 Paracoccaceae bacterium | reverse complement strand
TTTTTCAGCGGGTCGTGGTAATCTTTATTGCGGGCATACACCGAGATATTGCCCCTATCCTTCATGGGCAAAAGCTTAAGCGGGTCATCATCCGGGCCGTAATTATCGGCCAGCATAATAACCGAGCGCGCCTCGGGCCACAGCGCCGTAGGGCTGCCGCGCCATTCAGCCCGCCGCTCCATCCAGCCCATCTCACCGTGCAGGCCCGCTTTCAGGAATTCTTGCAGCCGCCCAGCGGTTTCGGGCATGGCGTCTGGCGCGCAAATGCCAACATCGGAAAAGCCGACCTCCAGCGCTTGTGCGCGCAGGCGGTTGGCGAGGTCTTCCACCTAAAAATCCAGATCGCTATAATGGTCCGGCGGCACAAAACCCGTAACCTGGTCGCTGAGCAGTGGCCGAAAAGACGGGCGAGATTTTATCCGCGCATACCATTCTTTTACGTTCTTATTGCGCAGCCAGTCCACGTCATTCACATAGTCGAGCGTGCTAAGGTGGGCAGCGGCGGTAAAGTCAGCAATTGTCATCGTGTTGCCCGCCAGCCAGTCACGGGTTTCCAGCAGCCAGCCCATATAATCAAGGTGGTATTTAATGTTTTTGCTGCCCGCTTTAATTTTGGTGCTATCGGGGTAGCCCGTGCCCATCAGCTTTTTGTTGATGCGCTCGTACACCAGATTCGCCGTCACTTCATGGTGGAACTTATCATCAAACCAGCCCTCAAGGCGGCGGGCCTCGGCGCGCGCGGCTGGGTCTTTTGGCAGCAAAGCAGGCTCGGGATGGGTTTCCTCAAGATACTCAAATATCGCCGACGATTCGCCGAGCACAAAGCGGCCATTTCGCAGCACCGGAATTTGCCCCGCCGGATTAAGCCGCAAAAAATCCAGCCGCTTTTCCCAGTATTTCTCTTCCACCAACTCCACAGCAATCTTCTTTTCCCCCAAAATCAGGCGAATCTTGCGGCAAAAAGGGGAGAGCGGAAGGTGATAAAGACGAAACATCGGGGAGTCCTGCTATGGTGTGCCCCTTTTTGCCGCTTAGCGCACAGATTTTCAAGAGCGCGTGGCAGGGCGAGGCAATTTATCGCCTTTTATTTTTTGCCCCCGTGAACGCGTGAAACACACATTGTTTCAAAAACACCCCGATGCATCAGCGAAGATTTGCCGGTTTCGTGCCAATTTTGCCAGAATTGAAACAGGCCATAACGAGGAGTTTATTTCGGCGAATTTCGCGCTCACGGCCCCTCACGCAGGGGTTAGCCAATGTCATTTCCCACAGCGGAATATTTGCGCCAAACAACCGCCATCCCGATTGGCGGATGACTTTGAAAAAGGAAATACCCATGAAAAAGACCCTGATTGCCGGCCTTGCTTTTGGCCTGCTTGCCAGCACAGCATATGCCGAAACCTTCACCGTGACCGTAACCAATAACCTGACTGAGGAGCTGCTCGCCCCGATCGTGGTAACTGACGCGGGCAATGACTCCTTTCTCTTTACTGATGGCTATGTAACCGCCGCAGCCGAAAGCCAGATCCTCACCGGAGACCCAATGATGGTGGTAGAGGCGATAGGGGCTGATCAAGTCACCGTTGCGCACGGCACCGATGGCCCTCCAGGCGTGCTTTTGGCGGCTGGCAGCTCGGTTACGTTTACCGTGGAAACCGAAGCCACCGCATGGCGAATTTTGGCCATGGTAGCCCCCACAATGGTGCCTGATACCTACGTGACGGCGCTAGCAGATGTAAGCGCGGGCCATGAAGTGACCATCGAGCTTGGGCGCTATGATATTGGGAATGACGAAGGCACAAAGATGATTGTGCCGGTTGGCGACATGATGCACAGCGCCGCCACCGTTAAGATCACCCACGGAATGTAATGCGTTGGGGCCGCCATAAGCGGCCCCGGTTTTAAGCGGTTTGCGCGTCTGCTTCGTCACTCAGTGGCTGGGGCAGGCGCGTAAGCATTTCTTTTGGGCAAACCTGCTTGAAATGCATACGAATGCGCTCCCAATTCCGCAGCATTTCAGCCGCCAGCTTTGAGCCGGTCTCAACCTCATGCTGCTCGATCAGGTATACCAGCTCGCTCTCCCAATAGGCCGATTTCAGCGATTGGCAAATCACGGTCTCGCTGTTCATGCGGGTTTCAAACGTGCCGTCAGGGTCATAAACATAGGCCATGCCGCCGGTCATGCCCGCACCAAAATTGTCCCCCACGGGGCCAAGAATCACCGTCATCCCGCCGGTCATGTATTCACAGCCGTTAGAGCCACAGCCCTCAACCACCACTTTTGCACCGGAATTGCGCACGCAAAAGCGCTCGCCCGCGCGGCCATTGGCATAAAGGTAACCATCGGTGGCGCCGTAAAGCACGGTGTTGCCGATGATGGTGTTTTCAGCCGCCACCAGCGGGCTGTTAAGCGGCGGGCGCACTACAATCGTGCCGCCTGAAAGGCCCTTGCCTACATAATCATTGGCATCGCCCGACACCTCAATCTTGAGGCCCGGCACCGCAAACGCGCCAAGCGACTGCCCCGCAGAGCCAGAAAGCTTGATGCTCAGGTGGTTGGCTTGCAGCTTGTTGCGCATGCCAAAGCGCTGCACAATATGGCTGGAAACCCGCGCTCCGATGGTGCGGTGGGTGTTTTGCACCGCATAGGAAAGCTGCATCTTTTCACGGTCTTTAAAGAACGGCTCGGCGTCGCGCAAAATCAACGCGTCCAGCGTATCCGGCACAAATTGCCGCTCACGGTTGCGGTCATAATCAATGCCGTGGCCCTCATCAACGCTGATCAGCATCGGGTTCAGGTCAAGGTCATCCAAATGCTCCGACCCGCGCGAAACCTGTGAAAGCAAATCAGCCCGCCCAATCACCTCGTTAAGTGAGCGCGCGCCAATGCTGGCCAGCACTTCCCGCACTTCTTGGGCGTAAAATGTGATCAGATTCACCACTTTATCAGCCGTGCCTTCAAATTTCTCGCGCAGGCGCTCATCTTGCACACAAATGCCCACAGGGCAGGTGTTGGACTGGCACTGCCGCACCATAATACAGCCCATCGCAATCAGGGCCGCAGTGCCAATGCCATACTCCTCAGCGCCCATCATCGCCGCAATCACAATATCACGCCCTGTGCGCAAGCCGCCATCGGTGCGCAGGGTAACCCGCCCGCGCAGGTCGTTCATCGCCAGCACTTGGTGCGCCTCGGTCAGGCCCATTTCCCATGGCAAGCCCACATATTTAATGCTGGTGGCAGGGCTGGCCCCCGTGCCGCCATTATGGCCCGCAATCAAAATCACATCAGCTTTGGCCTTGGCCACCCCCGCCGCAATCGTGCCCACGCCCGATTGCGCCACGAGCTTCACGCAGATCTTGGCGCGCGGATTTATTTGCTTAAGGTCATAAATCAGCTGGGCCAAGTCCTCGATACTGTAAATATCGTGGTGCGGCGGCGGTGAAATCAGCGTTACGCCCTCAGTCGAGTGCCGCAGCCGCGCGATCAACGCGTTCACTTTAATACCGGGCAACTGCCCGCCCTCACCGGGCTTCGCGCCCTGAGCCACCTTAATTTCAATCTCTTCACACTGGTTCAGATACTCCGCCGTAACCCCAAAGCGCCCCGAGGCCACCTGCTTGATTTTCGCAGACGGATTATCGCCATTGGGCTCAGGATGGAAATGCGCAGGGTCTTCCCCGCCCTCACCCGAGTTCGACTTCGCCCCAATGCGATTCATCGCGATATTCAGCGTTTTATGCGCTTCAGGGCTCAGCGCCCCAAGGCTCATACCCGGCGTCACAAAGCGCTTTCGAATGCTGGTAATGCTTTCCACTTCATCAATCGAAATCGGCTCGGCTTTGGTTTTAAAATCCAGCAAATCCCGCAGGTTAATCGGTGGGTTGGCTTGCATAGCCGCCGAATACTTCTTCCAGAGATCAAACGAATTGCGCGCGCAAGCCTCTTGCAACAAGTGCATATTGGTTGATTGCCACGCATGGGTTTCCCCACTTTTACGCAGCTTATAAAAGCCGCCAATATCAAGCGTATCCTGCCCGCCCAGCCAACCTTTGGCATGAACCTCACGAATTTTCTTCTCAATGCCAGCGGTGCCAATGCCGGAAATCCGGCTCATCATGCCGGGGAAATACTCTGCGACCATGGCACGAGAAAGCCCCACCGCCTCAAAGTTCAACCCGCCGCGGTAAGACGAAATAACCGAAATGCCCATTTTAGACATGATCTTCAGCAATCCTTGGTCAATCGCCTCGCGGTAACGCCCAATAGCGTCTTCAAGCGGGCCGTCAAGCAGGCCACGGTTCACGCGGTCTGTAATGCTATCCTCTGCCAAATAGGCGTTTACGGTCGTTGCCCCGCCACCAATCAGCACGGCAAAATATTGCGAATCAAGGCACTCCGCAGAGCGCACATTAACCGAGGCAAACGTGCGCAGCCCTTTGCGTACCAGCCAGCTATGCACCGCCGAATTTGCCAAAATCATCGGCATCGGCACTTTTTCGGCACTCTGGTGCTCGTCGGTCAAAATCAGGTGGGTAGAGCCCGCCCGCACCGCTTCTTCGGCCTGCTGGCGAAGGCTCTCAAGCGCCTCTTGCAGGTTGCCGTCCACCGCAAATGTGCAATCTATCACCGTGGCGCTATCACCAAAGTATTTCATCATCGCTTTTAGGCGCGCGTTGCTCACAAACGGGCTGTCGAGCATAATAATCTCGGTTTGCGCCGAGCTTTGATCCAGCACGTTTTTCAAGTTCCCAAAACGTGTTTTCAGGCTCATCACGCGGAATTCGCGCAGGCTGTCAATCGGCGGATTGGTCACTTGGCTAAAGTTTTGCCTAAAGAAATGGCTCAGCGGGCGGTACTTTTGCGAAAGCACCGCGCTCGGCGTGTCGTCGCCCATAGACGCCAGCCCTTCTTTGCCGTCCTCCGCCATCGGGTGCAAAATGCCTTCCAGCTCTTCCAGCGTAAAGCCCGCTGCTATCTGGCGGGTGCGCAGGGCCTCGCCGGTGAAAAGCGTTTTTTCGTCGTCGCCCTCATCAATCTTTTCAAGGTCGGTAATATTGCTGGCCCACTCGCCAAATGGCCGCGATGCACTCAGCATGTTTTTCAGCTCGGTGTCTTTCCAGATCTTGCCCTCGGCCATATCGACAGCCAGCATTTGCCCCGGCCCAAGCGCGCCTTTGCGGATGATGTTTTTGGTTCTCACTGGCACCATGCCCGCCTCAGAGCCAGCAATAACCATGCCATCATCGGTAATAACATAGCGCATCGGGCGCAGGCCGTTGCGGTCTAGCCCCGCCACAACCCAGCGGCCATCGGTCATCGCAAGTGCTGCGGGGCCGTCCCACGGCTCCATCACCGAGTTGCAATAGGCATACATATCCTGCCACGGTTTCGGGATAGCCGTGGCCATGTTTGACCAGCTTTCCGGCACCAAAATGGTTTTGGCCATCGGGGCCGAGCGCCCTGCCCGCACCAGCATTTCAAACACCGAGTCGAGCGCAGCTGAGTCAGAGCTGCCATCTGCGACGATCGGTTTAATGTCTTCCGCCATATCGCCGAATGACGCGGAGGCCATACGAATTTCGTGGGATTTCATCCAGTTAAGGTTGCCCTTAAGGGTGTTGATTTCGCCATTATGCGCCAGCATCCGGAAGGGCTGGGCAAGCCACCACTGCGGGAAAGTGTTGGTAGAATAGCGCTGGTGGTAAACCGCATAGCTTGAGATAAAGCGCTCATCTTCCAGATCAGGGTAAAACACCGAAACCTGCTCGGCCAGCATCATGCCCTTGTAAATCACGCTCCGGCAAGACAACGAGCATACGTAAAACCCGTTAATACCAGCCGCGGCCTTCTCAATCCGACGACGGATAATATAAAGCTCGCGCTCAAAGGTTTCCTCGTCCACGCCCTTGGAATTGGAGATCAGAATTTGCTCCACCTCGGGGCGGGTGGCGTTGGCTTTTTCGCCAAGGCAAGACACATCCACCGGCACATGCCGCCAGCCGTAAATGTAATAGCCCATGCGCAGCACTTCGGATTCAACAATCGTGCGGCAGCTTTCCTGTGCCGCAAAATTTGTGCGGGGCAGAAAGATCATGCCCACAGCCAGCAGCTCGTCACCCGGCTCATGGCCAGTGCGGCGCACTTGGTCTTGGAAGAACTCCACCGGAATTTGCAGCAAAATCCCCGCGCCATCGCCGGTTTTGCCGTCGGCATCTACCGCACCACGGTGCCAGATCGCGCTCAGTGCCTTGATCCCGTTTTCCACCACGGCCCGCTTTGGCACGCCGTCAACGTTCACGACCAATCCAACACCGCACGCGGCGTGCTCCTCGGCCTCGCGATACATGCCGCGCTCGTTCAGCTCCGCCCGAAGCGCTTCTTGCTCTTCCACCCATTTCTGGTCAAATTTAGTCATCTGTTCACTCCTTCGGGGCATACAGGGCGAACACTTCTTCGCCTGTCATGGTGTTGCGTTCACCCGAAAAATCGACCACTTCGGCCTTTTCATCGGTGAAAATTTCTCTAATCATTTTGAGGCCGCTGGTATCATCCAGCAGCCCAACGGGCATGTGATAGGTGCCCGCTTCCGGCCCAGCTGTCACGCGATACCAAAGGCCAGCGCCGCATTTATCGCACCACGCCCGCTCGGCCCAGTCAGACGACTGAAAGCGGCGAATATGCTCGGTGCCGGTGAATTTGATAGTGTCCGCAGGGATCGTTAACCCCAGCAAAGCCGACCCCGCCCAGCGCTGGCACATTTTGCAATGGCAGGTGCCAAATTCGGGGTCGAGGTGCTTGATCTCAAACGCCACCGCGCCGCACAGGCATTTTCCGGTGCGGCTCATTTGGTGTCTCCGTCGGTAAAAGTGGCTACTACTGCTTCCGCCTCGGCGCTGGTCATCTGCGCTACGCCCTCGGGCCGCACATTGGTGTGGTCTTTATAGTCCGAATACATTTCATCACTCAGCACCAGCCCGCTGCGGTCATCAAGCAAACCAACAGGAACGCTGGTTTTACCAACGTATTGTCCACGGGTTAGCCTCCACCAAAGCCCGGAGCCGCATTCTTTGCAAAACGCGCGCTCGGCAAAATCAGTGGTTTTAATAACGCCGATATGCGCGTGTCCCTCATATTCGAGGTTTTCCGTTGGTACAGACACGCCGTTATAAGGCCCACCCGCCCATCGTTGGCAGGCATCGCAATAGCAGGTGGAAAAAGTATCGGCCATATTCGTGGCTTTAAACTTCACCGCCCCGCAAAGGCACTGTCCGGTGCGATCTGTCATTCGGCCGCCACTTGCGCTTGGGTGCTTAAATAGGTGGCCATGGCATCGGCGGCATCGCGGCCATCTTTAATGGCCCAAACCACAAGGCTAGCTCCGCGCACGATGTCTCCCACAGCATAAACGCCGGGCAAGTTGGTGGCGTGGGTTTCGTGCTCGGCCGTAACTGTGCCCCAATCGGTGGTTTCCAAATCAGGTGCATCCCACACTTCCGGCAGGTTTTCTGGCGTAAACCCAAGCGCGAGGATCACCAGATCAGCAGCTTCGGTATAATCCGCACCGTCCACTTCCTCGGGCGCTCGGCGGCCAGTGGCATCTGGCGCGCCTAGACGCATTTTTGCAACCCGCACGCCCGCCACAGTGCCTTCACCCGTAAAGGCCTTGGGGGCGCGCAGCCAGTTAAACTCCACGCCTTCTTCCTCGGCATTTTGTGTTTCACGCATAGAGCCAGGCATATTGGCGCGGTCACGGCGGTAAAGGCATTTCACGCTTTCAGCGCCCTGCCTGATCGCGGTGCGCACGCAGTCCATTGCGGTATCGCCGCCACCAATGACCACCACCTTTTTGCCATGAGCATCCAAATTGCTCGCCAGAACAGAATCGCCGAAATTGAGGTGGTTGGAGGTGGTGAGAAAGTCGAGCGCCTGCACAATGCCCGAAAGGCCAGCACCCGGTGCTTTGAGGCTGCGCTTGTTATAAACGCCTGTCGCGATCAGCACAGCGTCATGCTTTTCGCGCAGGTCCGCAAAACTAATATCCTCACCGACATTACACTGGGTAATGATCTCAACACCACCATCCTCAAGCCGTTTCACGCGACGCATCACCACGTCTTTCTCCAGTTTGAAGCTCGGGATCCCGTAGGTGAGCAAGCCACCCGCACGAGTGTTCCGGTCATAAACCGTAACACCGTAGCCCATGCCGCGTAGGCTTTCAGCCGCTGCCAGCCCCCCAGGGCCAGCGCCAATAATGCCAACGGTTTGGCTAAGCTCCGCGCGCGGCGTGAGCGGTTTTACCCATCCCTGCTCCCAAGCTGTGTCTGTCAGGTATTTCTCCACCGCGCCGATAGTCACAGTGCCGTGGCCCGATTGCTCGATCACACAATTGCCTTCGCAAAGGCGGTCTTGCGGGCAAATGCGGCCACAAATCTCGGGGAAAGTATTGGTGGCTTGGGAAAGCTCATAAGCCTCTTGCAGGCGCCCCGTGGCGGTGTAGCTCAGCCAATCAGGAATGTTATTGTGCAGCGGGCAGTGGTTTTGGCAAAACGGCACGCCGCACTGGCTGCACCGACTGGCTTGCTCGGCGGCCTTGCTGGCGGCAAACTCGGCATAGATTTCGTGATAATCCTGCGCGCGCGCCTTCGCATCGCGCTTCTCGGGCATATCCCGTTCTACATCCACGAATTTTAGCATCGGTTGTTTGGCCATTATGTGCTCCTGCTCTTTTCTGAGAGTCCTTCTTACAGGCCTGCCTATAGCATGAAAAGGCACTAATGCTTACCTATTTTTGGATATTTTGGAATATATGCGATTTTGCCGCATGTATTGTGCGATTTTAGGTAACAAATCGGACCCATTATTACACATGACAAGCAAAACCACACAAGATATACCCTGCCAAACCCTGAGAAAGCCCTCGCAATGAATATGCTTCACCTCCTGCTCCTCGCCCTCATTCAAGGCATTACCGAGTTTTTGCCGGTGTCTTCCTCTGGCCACCTGATATTGCTCCCCCAGCTTTTGGGGGAGACAGACCAAGGCGTCTTGCTGGATGTCGCGGTGCATGTGGGCACTTTGGGGGCGGTCATGCTCTATTTCTGGCGCGACATGGCCAAGCTGGTAGTGGGGCTGGGGCATGTGGCCACGGGCCGTTTTTCCACCCCGCAAGCGCGGCTGTTTTTACTGCTGAGCTTCGCCACCATTCCGGTGGTTATAGCCGGGTTCGCGCTAAAGCAGCTCGGTGCCATGGACGCTATGCGCAGCATAAAGGTGATCGGCTGGACCATGCTGATTTTTGGCATTGTACTCTATGTTGCGGACCACAAAGGGCCACAAACCAAGCATGCCGAAGGCTGGAACTGGAAAGACGCCCTCATGATGGGGCTAGCGCAAGCCGTCGCCCTCATCCCCGGCACCTCGCGCTCGGGCATAACCATTACAGCGGCGCGCGCACTCGGCTACACCCGCTCTGAAGGCGCACGGCTTTCGATGCTAATGTCAGTGCCCACCATTATGGCCTCGGGCCTGCTTTTGGGCGCTGATGTAGCCGCCGCCGGAGACTGGAGCTTGCTCAAGGAAGCCAGCATAGCCGCCGCACTCGCCTTTATTGCCGCCCTGCTAGCGCTCACCCTCATGATGCGCCTGCTAAAAAGCACCAGCTTCACGCCTTACGTAATTTACAGAATCGGCCTCGGCCTAGTGCTACTTTGGATCGCCTATACCTAGCCGCGCAGGTTTTTGGCAGAACTCGTAAGGTCAGTGTATTGCCCTTGTGGGCGGAAGCGATAGAGGTAGCTATCAAGCACCGTATCCATGCTCGTTGAATGCACGCCCAAATCGGCCAGCCCCTGCGCGCCATCACGCACCACGTTATCGACCTTCAGCAGCTTCACCTGATCGCGGGTCAGCACCAAGGGCACAATGCCTAAGCTCACTTTGTGCCAAATCTCAATAAAAAACGCATTGATCCGCGCCAAGCCAAACGGAATGTTAATAATAAACCGATCACGCCGGACAACACGCATTAGGCGCTGCATAAGCGTGCGCATGGTTTCTACATCCGGCCCGCCAAGTTCATAAACGCCCGACGCGTCGCCAAGGATGGCCGCCTCGGCTGCCGCTGCCACGTCATCCACATAAACCGGCTGCATTTTGCTGTCAGCGCCCACGATCGGCAACACCGGAAAGTAACGAGACATAGTGCCAAACATGTTGAAAAAACTGTCTTCTGTGCCAAAAATGATCGAAGGCCGCAAAATGGTCGCGCCGGGGAACTGCCGTAAAATATCGGCCTCCCCCTTGGCTTTGCTGCGCGCATATTCGCTTTCAGACCCCGCATCCGCCGCCAAAGCTGACAGATGCACCAGCTTGCTCACACCCGCTTCTGCTGCCAGCCGCGCGATCCGCGCCGCGGCCTCACAATTCACGTCATTAAACTTTTGCCGGCTATTTTCAGAAATGATGCCCACACAATTCACGACCACATCGGCGCCCTCAATGGCCGCGCGGCAAGACGCCGTATCGCGCACATTAGCTTGCACCAAAGCCACTTGCCCAACCTCGCCATAAGGTAGCACCTGCATAGCTTCATTAGGCCGCCGCACAGCCACGCGCACACGCCAACCGGCCTTTGCCATACGCTGCACAATATAGCGCCCAACAAAGCCTGAGCCGCCAAAGATGGTCACGAGAGGGGGATTGGACATAATAAAGCTCCGAATAATGCTTGCCTACTCATACCGCGCCACCACCCCCTCGACAAGCCAGAATTCGGCCCCAACAACAACCACCGCACTTTATTTATCAAATTCCATAAATTTCCCCCGCAATCCCGTTGACACCCCCGCCCCTCGGGTATATCTCCGGCGCACCAACACACCTGCCCAGGTGGCGGAATTGGTAGACGCGCTAGCTTCAGGTGCTAGTGTCCTTATGGACGTGGAAGTTCGAGTCTTCTCCTGGGCACCATCACAGACTCACCTGCCGAAAAGCCCTCTAAGGCCTTGAAAGGTAAGGTCGTTTTTACCGTTCGATAACCTATATTTTTGGTGTATGACAATTTGTCGGCAAACACCAGTTTGAGGACGGCTCTACGGTCTTCTAATCGCTCGGAAGCCCATAGTTTATGGGGGGTTTCAAGGAATGAGAACGCCGTTCGATAAGTTTCATCGAAGCTCGCCGCCGGTGTCCCGCATTTTCCTATTTTCTCCGCCAATAAAGTCTTTTCGCTTTCAAGATCGCGGATTCGCTTCTCGTAAGCTTTGATTACTGTGTCACTGTCAGTTTCGACGATCCGGTCAAGAAACTGTTCGGTTTTGTTTTCAATGCCCGTAAGAGCTTTGCGCATCGTTGAAACCTGCGCCTTTGATCCCTCAAGCCGCGCATCCCACATGGTTTTCATCATATCGAACGCCATCGAGAACAGCATTTGCGAGGGGCGGAGCTTCATCAGTAAGGCTTCAAAATCGCCCTCGATGTGCTCACGCTTGATAGATTTTCGGTAAACCTTACACCCTTTTGTGTCGCACAGATAGTACGGATACCGGCGATACTGGCCGGACGACCAGCAAGCCGTTAACGGATTTTCACAATGGCCACAGGTGATAAACCCCCGCAGCGGGAAATCCTCGTTAATGTTTTTACGGGTTGGCACCTGCGCCACGGCTTGGCGGCGGGTTTGAATTTTTTGAAAGGTATCGTAAGAAATCAAGGCTTCGTGCTTTGCCTTGATCAGGTTCAGTTTCCACCGCTCATGGGAAATATATCCGGCGTATAGCGATTTACGCAGGATATCGGCGACCCGCTGTTGCGGGACATCACCGCGCCGGTTGCGAGGAAAACCTTCCTGCGTTTCAAGAAAGCGTTTCACTTCGGCTTGTGTCTGAAACCGGCCAGAGGCATAGCCTTCAAGCGCTTCGGTGACGATAGTGGCCAACGGTTCAGCGCGCACCAGTAGCTTGCCGTGGTTGCCCGTTTTTTCATACCTGTAGCCAAGCGGGGCGGAAAACACCCAGTATCCGTTCATAAACCTTGCGCGCATGCGGTTTTTGGTCTGCTCGCCGTTCTTCTCGCGCTGATGTTGCGCCACACTGGCCAGCAGGTTTTCAACAAAGACTGAATCCGAGTCTTCGCCGAATTCAATCGACGGGGATTCCAGCTTGCCACCTGCCTTGATCAGCGACTCCCGCAGTTCAAGATGCGCCTGTAGCCCGCGCGCAAGACGGCTGATATCGTCTATAATTACCACACAAGCATCGGCGCGGTGCTGTCGCAGATAGGTCAGCATATCGCCCATGGCAGGCCGTGTGACGGGCTTTCCGCTTACGTCATCCTTGAAGGTGGACACCACCTCATAGCCCTTGTAGCGTGCATATTCGCGGCAGCGTGTCTCCTGAGAGGCCAGCCCGTCGCCCTCGCGTACCTGCTTGGCACCGGAAACGCGACAGTAAATGACCGCCTTTTGTATGTCAGCTTCTGGCATGTGGACTCCTCTTTGCGCGGCAGATCTTCAAAAAAATGCGTGTCGGTTGATTGCGAGTTATTTGGATTTATCTGATCCTAGCACAGACGGGGGTTTTAGCGTAGCTTTTTTGCTTTGCAGCGCCATACAAATTTGCACCGGATCATCGCCAAAGGCACGATCAACAAAGCCTTCCATCATATGCCAGACGATGTGGATCAATTCAATTTTGCGTGCATCAGCAGATCAAATGCTTCTACATATTTGAGGTATTTTTCAATATCTGGCGTCATGGCAATATTTATCCTTCACGCACCACAATTGGCGGCACGTCTTTATTTGGAGGTTGTAGGAAGGCTAACCTGTAAGGGCGGAGCCAGATGCTCAACGCCCGCAAGCGAACGGATCACAAGTGATCCGGCGCGTAGGTAGGTTTTTTTTGGGGGGGGGGGATGTACCATCTATAGCTGGGCACGAGTGCCAACAGCTTCAAGGGCATTTGCCGTTAAATTCAGGATACATCTGTTGCGTTGATAGGAATAAAGTCTCATCTATTTTAAGAATTGTCAAGCAATTACAATCGGGTGAAGGTTTTCCAAATGTAAATCCCTGCATCAATTCAGAATCAAGCCGCCGCATGGCGCGGGTTAATGTCCACGGATGGACATCATTCATCTCCGCAACTTCGGCGACACTCGCGCCACCGACATCAATCTGCTTAATCGCAGCATTAACCTGTCGCGCCGTCATTTTCGGCGGACGCCCCAGACGTTGCCCGCGCCTGCGAGCGGCTTCCAGCCCCTGTTTAGTGCGCTCTGACGGGCGTTTGCGTTCATGCTCGGCCATGGCCGCAATGACCGTGTAAACCAGCATTCCGTCAGCGGTGGAGGTGTCAACGCCAAGGCTGACAATCTGAAACTCGATACCGCGTTCCCGCAGCCGTTCCGCTTGTTGAATAGCGTCCACGGTAGAACGAAATGCCCGGTCCAAATCCCAGACAACCAGTGTGTCCCCGTTATTCAGCCGCGCCAAAATGCCCTCAAATATCGGGCGGTGTTTGGCGCATGCCGAGAGCTTCTCCACATGCAATTCATCGCAAAGTGGCATGAGGCTATCAATTTGGCGATCTGGCCGTTGTTCTTCGGTGCTAACTCGTAAACATCCAATTTTCATACTGTTTCAATGCCTTAACGCGGTTATGGAATGCAGCCGTATTCAACAGAAACGACCCTTTTCGCGTTTGGGGCTGGTGACTTGGCAGCGTAAAATATGCGCCGCGCCAAACCTTTGATATCCCTTTAATCCGCATTCATTCTACCATAATCAAGGTTAAGATTTCAAATTCCACAAAAACCGTCGATTATGCGGGATGTAGAATTATTTTGGAAAAACAAACGCCAGTCGTTGGCGGCAGTATTGCTATCAGCGATGACATTTATCTCCTCTGGCAAAGAGGCGATAGCGCTTACTGCCGATGACGTTTTGAACAGGATGAATATTGAGCAAAGAGTTAGCTATATTGACGGAATGCTCGAAGGCTTGGCCACAGCACGGTGGTATAAAGACCGCCCAAATGCAGATGGCATGAACTGCATCTATGATTGGTACTATCAGGAACCAACCGCCGATATGTGGGACAGCGTAATAACTTGGTTTCAGCGCCATCCCGACAGGGAAGCAGGTGCGTTATTGTATGTCTTGATAAAACAGGAATGTGGGGAATAACTGGTGCAATTGAACGAACACTTTGGGGCTGTAAACGGAAATAGTAGTTCTGAAAGGGAACGGCTACAGCGCCAGTTTGTTCAGCAGCGTGAATTACAGGAACGTCAGGACAAAAAAGCAAAACAGGCTGAGGATGATTTTTCCGACTTTATAGCCGTGGCAGCTTCTCAGGAACAAGTTGATGCCGCGCGTGAGCGTGTGGCCGACGATGATATTTCCGAAGCTGAACTTGAAGCGCTTGATGCTGACCTGCTGGATGGCATGCCACCTTCGGTTCGATCACACGTGGCAGGATTGGAACCGCCCGTTGTCGCAGTGCAGAACACGCCAGAAGAAAATGATCAGGCTGCGGATACCCTTGAGCATGCACAAAATGCTGTAGCGCCAAGCTCAATTCTTGTATCGACCAGATAGGCACTTACTACGGCTGACTATAATTAACTCCGGCGATATTACCGTGAAAATCTACCGCCTAGACAGTATGCGCGAACTGGCCGAGCAGTTTGTTGATGAAGGCCAATGTGATGAAATTACCGAGGGTGTGTGATACTATTTCAACTATGATGTCTATGCCCTGATCTGACGACGGATTATATGGAATCCACCATAAACATAACCCGTATCATTTATCGGTGATGGTAGGAAGTTAGAAGACTGAATGTAGTATAGAACTATATTGCCGTTTTTCTTTGAACCATCGCCCTAAGCGTGTACTCTTATAAATCGAAATCTGCATTCCTTGATGATAATCTAGATTTCTATTTAGCAATAGGCGCGCCATGAAAAATAGACCATTATTTAAGAAATCGATTATGGAGTTGGAAGCGGCATTCAAGGAGAATCAATCTAATCAAGACTATTACCCGACACTCCTTGAGGAATTGTCGCACAGAAGTACACAGCGCGCTCAGAGATTAAAAAACAGAATCATAACGACGAAAAAGGTAGAGCCAACGTTTACCTCCCCGCCCCCACCTCGCCAAATCAGTTCGACAACTGAAGTGCCGAAAGGAGAATCACAACCCGCCAATGATCCAAGACCGGAGGTTCAAAGTCCTCGGCCAAGATTTCAGCCCGGCCCAAAACCCGCCATTACCAATGATCCACAAAACATCTTACGCGCTTGGACAGCTTTAGAGGTTCTTGCTCCCCAAGGGTATCGACGTGAGATTGATTTGGTTGGTGGAGACAAGTACAGGATCGCATATCTTGATCGCGGGTTACCTTGGGAAAATGGCGAAAAATCGCGCCCCAATAAGAGATTGTACTACGAGCTTATTCTGGGAACAATCAATCTGGGACCAGCCGTAGAGGCCCTGTTGAAGCTTTATTCAGATAGCAGGCCAGATGCTCCGAGCTCTAACCGCCATTCTCCTATTGCAAGTATATTGCTGGATAAGAACGGTTGCCCGCTAGATGAAGCTAGCAGCTTCGCAATTTCAAGTTTTGCTTGGGGAGTGCCCATTGCTTTGCAAGGTGATTTGAGCCTTTTGGCTGATTGGACACAGCGAGAACATGGTCTGATCAAGGCATTTAAAGAACGACTAATCAAGAAAGACCGGAACGGAGACATTCTCCCTCTAAAGAAGTCACACGTCAAAGCTATGTTTGAACATTTGGTTGGCGCGCTTCAGCTTGAAGGGCACGATATTTCGCCACCCCATTTCGCCATACGGCGCTATGAATTTTTTGCAAGCAAAGTCCCTCCTGAGCCGGGCTTGCTAAATTCCTTCTTCTTGCAAGACCTAACACAAGCGCGTGAACTTGCTCGGGCATCAAATCTACCAAAAGCGCTGAAATACTATCTTGGTGTTTCAAAGCCTGAGAACAAAGTTGATTTATTGCTGGATGATAAGGGGCTGCAAGATATTCTCCAACCTTCGCTTACCCCTCTGGGCCGCTGGCCTGCGAATGGTCGTTTCCCATTGGCTCTTCTTCAGCAAGCAGCCGTGAACATTACCACCGATACAATCAAAGCAACGGGTATAGCATCGGTAAATGGCCCCCCGGGAACTGGTAAAACCACTCTTTTACGTGACATTGTTGCAGCGCGCATCATTGAACGCGCCTCGGTAATGGCTGAGTTCCAAAACCCTGCTACTGCTTTCTCTCCAACGAACCAATTTGTTCAAAGACAAGGTGCCAAGATAACTCTGCATCGGTTGGATGACCGTCTGAAGGGCTTTGAGATGGTCGTCGCTTCTTCGAACAACAAAGCGGTCGAAAATGTCAGCGCTGAACTTCCGGCACTTGATGCAATTGCTTCTGATGCGCCCAATCTTCGGTATTTCAAGTCTGTTTCAGATAACGTTCTGGGCAGTGATACGTGGGGAATGATTTCAGCCGTTCTCGGAAATTCATCCAACCGATATCAGTTCTCACAAAAATTCTGGAGGGATGAAGAAAATGGCCTGTCTGCTTATCTTAATCACATATCCGGCATTCCTCAATTTGTTCTTGAACCCCAAGAAGACGGTGCAGAACCAAAGAAGCGTCCACGCAAAATAATCACAGAAGAAAACCCGCCCAATAATCTCCGTGATGCGTTGGCCAAATGGAAAATTGCGAAAGCCGAATTCAGTGATGCACTTGCCGTTTCGAAAGCAACTCAGAACGGACTTCAACAACTACATGATGCGATTGTTCGGTTGGTTCAGCTCGCTGAAAGTATATCAGGTGTCCGTAATCGTATACCTGCGCTGGAGCTTCTTCTTAAGGAGAAGGAAGCTGGTATTCCAGAACTGATGGATACGCAACAAAAAGCCCATGAACTTAATGCAATGAAGCAACAAGAAAGAGATAGGCGCTTTCAAGATAAGCCGGGATTTTTCGCTCGTCTTTTCCGCACACAGACCGCTAGGACGTGGCAGATTGATCTAAAGCGCCTTGATCATGAGCTCCGACAACACAATTCAAATGTGGTGGAGCATTCTTCAATTCTCCGCGATGCTCAGCAGGAGATAGGCAATATTGCGCAGAAAACTGATCATGCTCGGGATGATCTGGGTAAACTTGAAAGACAGCATGCCGAGTTGAATACCAAAGTTTCACAAGAATCGGACAAACTTGATGTTTCGATACCGGACGAATCCTTTTTCTCCCGCACCCATGAAGACAAGCAATTGGCTAGTCTTTGGTTTGACCAAGCTGCGAACCTTCAACGTGATGCTGTTTTTGAAAAAGCTATCGCGTTGCACAAGGCGTTCGTTGACTGTGCAGCCGATCCGTTGAGACAAAACTTGTCCATCTTTGTTGAGAGTTTTGGCACGAGATCATTTGGGCACCCTAGTAAAGATGCTTTGATAGCTGATCTCTGGTCGTCTTTCTTTTTGGTTGTGCCAGTTGTCTCCACAACATTTGCTTCTGTGAACAGTATGTTCTCACGACTTGACCCTGAAACACTTGGCTGGCTTCTCATCGATGAAGCAGGTCAGGCACTTCCACAAGCGGCTGTTGGGGCAATTATGCGTTCCAAGCACGCAGTTGTGGTTGGTGACCCACTACAAATCCAGCCTGTCGTCACTTTGCCAAATACACTGACCGAGGAAATTTGTGCGTTTTTTGGTATCGACCCAACCAAGTATAATGCCCCTGAAGCTTCGGCACAAACCGTAGCCGACATGGCAAGCCCGTTTTGTGCGCACTTCCCAACTGGCAGTGGCCATCGAGATGTGGGGGCACCGCTTCTGGTTCATCGGCGCTGCGACGACCCAATGTTCGATATCTCAAACGAAATAGCCTATTCTAACTTAATGGTTCAAGCCAAGAAACCATCGGGAAAAGATCGCCCACTTGGCCGTTCTTGTTGGTTTGATGTGGTTGGCAAGCCGGGTCCTGATAAATGGTGTGCCGACGAAGCAGATAAGTTGATAGAACTCATTCAAAAACTTCGCGCTTCGGGAAATGCTCCCGACATGTATGTCGTCACGCCGTTCGTGATTGTGCGGGATAATCTGAGACGCCGCCTGATCGAAAGCAAAGTGCTGGAAGGTTGGGTCGATACGCCAAGCAGTTGGGTTTACGAGCACGTTGGCACAGTCCACACTGTTCAAGGGCGAGAAGCAGATACGGTTTTCTTTGTTCTAGGTGCTCAAAAACCCTCTCAAAATGGCGCTCGATCTTGGGCGGGTGGTAAGCCGAACCTCGCAAATGTTGCTATAACAAGGGCGAAAACATCGCTCTATGTGATCGGTAACCGCGAACTCTGGAAAACGGCGGGGGTATTTTCAGTGCTTGACCGGTTTTTAGAAAAGAAATCCATGTAAAATGGCTGGCAGGAAACAACATTTTATTCCGAGGCGCTTTTTGAAAGCGTTTGTGATTTCAGATGGAAATGACAAACTGTGGTTATACCGACGCGGCCTCAAAAAACCTGTGCCGGTGTTTCGCGACGACGCCGCCGCTACTCGCGATTTTTACTCAAGACCTGCAATCGAGAATGCACCAACTTTGGATGATCTAATCACTGAATACGAAACAACACTTCAGTATTTAGTTGATGATCTTCGGGCACTACATGCTGGCGCAGATATTCCAACAGATACAATTGCGGAGGTGGTTGCGCATCTTACAACGCGGACAGCATACCTGCGCGAATTCGTAAAAACAGGTGCGAAAGAAATGATCTCGTCTATTGATAAGGTAATTGTCCGTCGTCAGGGTTTTTGAGATTGCCCAGAATGGTTTGTGCGGCTTTATCGCCGTAAATGTCTTCAAGCTGTGAATAGACTTGATAGCCAACGACAAAAGCGCCACGGAATTGCCTGATTTCAGCGAGGCTTTTTGCAAGGAATGGCATTCTGTTCAGGGTTGGGACTTCATCCATCAAGAACCAGATCTTAGGGTCATGGCTTTCAGGGCAGGTCATGAGCGCATTGGCGCCAACCTCGAACAATGTGGATATGATATTGCGGGTGGCGGCCGCGTGCTCTGCATCTCCGGTAAGAAATACAAAGCCCGTTTCCGATGTTTTGACCCAAGCCCGGATCGAAAAGGGTTTGCCGTCTGAAGTGGTCCTGCTTTTACGAACAGGTTTACGGCTAAGATAAGGTGTATCGGGTTTTAAGCAATTTGCCGCGTTTGCTGGGTAACTATATCTGACAGATACTCGCTCTCCAAGCAGCATAAATGTTTGCGACAGAACCGTTTTGAGGCCCGGGTCACTCACAAATCCTCTCATTGAATACAATATTCACTTTACAATCTTAAGCGGTTGCTATCTAAGGTTGCAAGAGGGTTATTAAAGTGGAGTGTAACTCACCAAACATAAAATTTAAAAACTTTTCATTTGCAATGAGAATTGGACGAATAGGGATTAATAAGTCACATGAATCGAATATCACAGGATGTAACCACGCGTCGTGCCGCCTTTCTGTCAAAGTCTGCCTTTGCTTTTTTCGATCAGCGCGGGCTTGCTTTGGATCGCCTTAAGGCAAGCGTAATCCCTAAGTTTCCCGATGCAACTGCCATGTTAATCACAAGCTCTCCCGTGCAGGGGCTTGCAACCGAGACCAGCGATATAGACCTGATTGCCATTGCAGAAGAAGGCGGCGGCGGTATGGCGACACAAATCTACGTTGATGGGCATCACGCAGAAGTCGCATTGATTACACCGCTTGCGCTGGACGAAGTCTTTGCCAAATTATCGAATACCTCAGAGGCTTCTTTGCAAGAGACCATTGCCACAATGCGCGACTGGGATGAGACGCAGCCTGTAAAAAAGAAATACTTGGAACGGGTGATCAACGGCGTTACCTTTGATGGTAACGTCCAATTTCGTCATATGTTTCAACCACTAGCGTGGGGTTTTGCAGCTCAGGCCTTTGGCCGGATGATCGATGCACTCGCGGCGATGAAGCTGGCACTCGCAGCAGGAGAGACTCGTGCGCCCTGGATTTATGCCCTAGCTGCAATTGATCACGCCATGGATGTGGTGCTTTGCAATGCCGGTTATGTATATCAGAATCGCAAGTGGATCGCGTCTCGCTGGCGTCAACATGGATCGGATGCCCTTGATGCGCATCCAGGACTTGTCGCGGCCCGTACCCTTGGAGATGAAGCCTTTCTGGCGATGCGCGCCCTCCAAGACGGCCAGCCCGACGGGTTGGTCGATTGGATCGACCTTGTCGTCGCAGAGCTTGCTGAAGTTATGGGTTGCGCGGCGCGTATAGGCTTAAAATGTAAGCCAGCCGTCGAATGCCGCACCCTTGGCAGCGGTGCGATTGTTGCGATCGGATCTCATCGTTCGGTGATGCTCCTTGGTAACGAAACCCTCCCGGATTGGATCTCTTTGCAAGACGCGCAGTCTGTCGGTGCACAACGTTACCTGTCGGCGTTGCGCGCTGGCGTGATGACAGCAGAGGTTGCAGCATGAATGCCAGCTTCCAAAACATGAACAACTCAGGCGTGTCGTTCGAGTTTTTCCCACTACTGACTCACCCCGGGGCGACAGCGGTGCATGTGCGACGCTTGATAACTGTGTCTTGGCTGATGATGGGTGAGGGCTTTCCTATTATTGAAGATGTCGAAGGTGCGAGCAACGATCCAGATTTGTTGCGGCGCTTGCGGCTGCTGCTCGGGGACTTGCTCGCGCAGCTTGACGCCGAGCTGGGTAGCGGTGTGGAGGTTATTTCGGACCACCGCTTGGCGGTTGCCGCTGAATACGGGTTAAGCCGCGTAGCTGATTGGGACGGTCCATCCTTCGTCGCAGCGCTGCAGCTGGAAAAGGTTACGGCGCAGGCCGGCGACATCACCTATCTGCAAGAATTATGGCGGGTGATCCTGGAGGCCTATCCGATTACGTTAATCAATCCCTTGAACCCAGAAAGCCAGAGCGGCGTGCTCAAAGCTTTGCGTAACTGGAGCAAATTGTGTGATGCTGCAGGGATAGATTCAGCCTTTCTTGCAAGCATGATGAAGGACGTCTGATGTCGAAGGTTTTCCTTGACCGTTACGCCAGTGTCTTTGGTCGTCCTTCTGCAATGATGCTGCGTATTGCGGGGCTCACAGCCAGTGAATACACGGGTCAGGGTGCTATTATCACTGACGAAACAGGACGTGAATGGCTGGATTTTGGCTCTTTTGGTTTGCATCTTTTGGGGCACCGGCATCCGCATATTGTGGCTGCTGCACAGGCGCAGCTTGGGCAAATGGGGCTGTCTACAAAAATTTTGGCAAATGCACCTTCACTGGCAGCTGCGGAGCGTTTAGCTGAATTGGCTTTGCCGGGCACTCCTGCTGGTGTCATGTTTGGAAATTCAGGATCTGAAGCGGTTGAGATTGCAGTCAAGATGGCGCGAATGGCTACAGGCCGGCAGGGGTTTTTGGCTCTTAACGGCGGGTATCACGGGCGAACCGATGGCGCGCTGTGCCTAAGCAGCAACTATGCCTCTCACGCGGGGTCGCCTGCCGTTCATAAAACGGTCTTTATCACAGCTGGCGATATTGTTGCCGCCGAAGAAGCGCTGGCGACACGAACAATTGCGGCCGCTTTTATAGAACCGATTCAAGGCGAAGGCGGGATTCACCCCATGCCAGAGGGGTTCCTTACGGCGCTTCGCGAGGTCTGTACCCGTCACGGAACATTGCTGATCAGCGATGAAATTCAAACCGGTTTGGGGCGCGGCGGTACGTTGGTGACATGCTCTGATGCGGATATCTTGTTGTTTGGCAAGATACTCGCAGGTGGCATCATTCCGGTGTCCGCGGCAGTGTTCCGCTCTGACGTTATTGGCTCCAAGGCGCGAGATCCAATTGCCAGCGCCTCTTCTTATGCGGGCGGACCCTTGGCCGGAGCGGTGGTAGGTGCGGTTCTGGATGTTGTCACTGCATCCAACTTTCTACCCAAACTTCAAGCCAAAGGTGATGCCTTCCTGACGCACCTGCGTCAGGCTATCGGTAGCTCGCCCGGTGTCAGCGCGATTCGAGGAGCTGGCATGATGTTTGGCATCGAACTCACCAATCCGCAGATGGCCGGAGAGGTCCTCTTGGAAGCTGCATCGCGTCGTCTTTTGCTATCGTTCTGCCTCAGCGCCCCGAGCGTGTTGCGCTGCTATCCACCGGCTGTTGCCACCGAAAGCGAGATGACCACCGCACTAGAGGTGTTGCGTATTTCAATCGAGATCGCATGGCAACGTATTCATGATTCCAATCAGGGCGGCCGCCCTGTCGCACCGTCTCTCACCCACTGAACGCAGGAAATTTTATGCCCATTGTCACAACATCAGTTGAACTGCCTGGACTAACCGCTGAAGACGTCTGGCCCACCCTTGTCGATTTCGCCCGCTATCCCGACCTAATGGAGGACGTCGTATCAGTCGAGATACTTGAACAGGGCGAGACCACCATGTTGAGTGCATGGAAAGTTCTGTTGAACGGATCAGAATTCACTTGGGAAGAGCGAGACCATTTGGAACCCCCATTTTTGATCCGGTTCGACCAAACTGACGGCGACCTAGATGTTTGGAATGGTAGTTGGCAGCTTGATTCTAGCGGCGCGGTTCTGGTGGCTCGATTAACAGTAAAATTCGATATCGGCATCCCATCGATGTCGGAAATCCTGGATCCAATCGGAGAGCGGGCAATCCGAGCAAATTCCATCCAAATGCTGAACGCTGTGCGTGCTATCGCATCAAGCCGGGCGAAGGAAACAGCACAATGAGCGCGCCCACGCTTCTTATTTCAGGGGGGTCAGGTGCCATTGGTCAGGCCTTTGTTGCCGTCGCTGGGAAACGCTGGCCAGGGGCACGGCTGATCTGTTTGGTTCGCTCCGAAAAAGCCGCTGAAACTATTCGGTGTGCAGCCGGCCCACAGACCCGTATTGAACCCTTGATCGCGGACTTAACCGACCCGGTTTCCATGGCCACGGCTGGATCGCATCTTGGCCAACTTGGGTCGGTTTTGGGGGTGCATGCCGCGGCAGATGTGTCCTGGGAACGTAGCGCCGACGAGATGGCCGATCTGAATGTAAATGGTAGTTTATTATTCCTAGAGTTGTTGCGGCAGGTATCTGATGCGCCGCGTCTTGTCTATCTTTCGACGGCTTATACACAGGTCGAAGATTGGACTTACCGCAATGGCTATGAGATCACCAAAGCAAATGCAGAGCGCCGCATCGCCCAAGAGGCAAGGGACATACCGGTATCTACTTTCGCGTGTTCCTTGGTCGTTGGCGACAGCCGTAATGGCCAAATAGGACGCTATAACGGCATCTATCCGATTTTGAAATTTCTGGCAGATTACGCGCCTCCCTTTCTTGTGGGTAAACGATCTGCAAAACTGGATATTGTTCCGGTAGATTGGGTTTGCTCCGAACTGGCTGTACTTTGTGAAGAACAGTTCGAGCAGGCCCCAGCCCGCAATGTGATTGCTGCCTCTGGCGTTGACACGCGTATCTCTTTTGAACGTATTGTGCGCATCGGAGAGGATCAAATTGCTAAATTCGACAGTAAGCTTGGCTTGCCACGTGCGCAAGCTGTGCCGGTTGTTAAAAGCCGCCAGTGGGCATTTCTAAAACGCTGTCTGCATGCTTGGGAACCGCCAGAGGTCACATTGTCTGACTTTCGGTACTTTGAGAGATTGCTGCAAGTTTATGGCACCTATGCAGAAAACGACAAAGTACGTGATCCAGTAGGCATAAGCTGCGCCGCGCCCGATCCCGAGAATTTCTTGCCTATCGTGGTCGATCGCTGGCTTGAGGACCATGCTCCGAGACTGGAAAAACGTCGCCGGAAGATACACAGAGTGCAAGTGGATGGGTGATACTTGTTCCTCTCGTACAAAGCGGCTGGCGTATTTGCGCAATGGTGCGTTGCGCACCATGTCGCGAATCCATTTGGCCTTTCCCGACGAAGCTGCGGCCATAACAATATGGCGTAAGGAGCTGCCTGTATGCTTGGTAATGGGCGCTCCGCGAGGCGGTACAAGCGCTTTCAAGGGGGCGTTGGCACGACACAGCGACACGCTGGCAATGCCGGGTGAACACCGATTGTTCTTTACGTTAGCAGAACAGAACTTCCCAGATGGTAGGTCACTAAATGAAGCGATGCAGGCCCCTCCGGATTCTGAAACGCAGAGCCAGATTCTTGATCTGATCCTGACTTGTTCTTTTTCAGGACCAGAGATAACGCGACCCGACAGCCGTGAGATTGAACGCTATGCACTTGATTGGGCAATGCGGCTGCCCCTGCAATGGACAAGCTACGACATTGACCCAGAGCAGGTGACGACGATCGTCACAAACGCAACGGCCCGTTACCTTGCAAGCGGTGTTGATGATCTGATCCAACTGGACCAAGAAGTACTAGCAGCCCTGCAAGAGGGTTACCCCTTTATCCGCGCAGGACTTTACGACGGAGCCAAGGATACCGGTGGCATCAATTGGGTCAATGTACGTAACGATATTAGCCCAATTGTCGAGATCACGCCATTTGTGCTGCCTCGCCCTCGACAACTCAAACATTCAAAGACAAGAGCGTCTGTTCTATTGCTCAAGGCGTCAAGTGATCCGTTTCGGATACCCTCGCTGCGGGCATTGTTTGAGGGCAGACCGATGACAATGCTGCGCCTAACCCGTAATCCTCTGGCATCGGTCAATGGACTGTTGGATGGATGGGCGTATCCAGCTTTTTGGCAACATGATCTAAGGGCCCATTCATATATGCCTGACACGCTAAAAGGCTGGTGTTTTGACCTCTACCCAGGCTGGCGCGATGCAACCCAATTATCAGAGGTAACAGTGGATCAATGGCGGATTCCGAATGAAATTTTGCAGAAGGCGGAAACGGCCCCTGCTGGAAATGAGACTTGGCACAGTTTTGCCTTTGAAGCCTTTCAGTCGGGTACTGCAGGACGCACAGAAATGTTGTGCAACGCAGCAATTGCGATGGGTCTTGATCCGATGGAGCCACAATTTGCGGCAGCAATTGCAGCGCCGCGTCAGGTGAACGCCACCGTTTCACCTTGCGCCGCGCGCTGGAAACAGAGCCGACCAGAGTTGCGTACCCTTGCCACCCAACCGGAGATTTCACAGCTGGCGAAATCAATGGGTTATAATTGCGGAGATATAGATGCCTGGATTTGAAATAACGGATACAAACATAGAGCTTTCTCGATGGGACGCCATGACTTTGAGGCGGGCCATAAATTCGGCCAAGTTGGAAGAGTTACAGCAACCGGCGGTCGGCACTGCGCTCGGGATCCTGTTGCTCAATCTGACCAGCATCGTTTTGCTGATTGCGGCGGCCAAGTTTGCTGCACTCTGGTGGGTGACGGCACTGGTTGTGGTGCTGATCGCGGGGCGACAACACGCCATGTTAGTCATGATGCATGAGGCTGCGCATGGTATGCTTCATAAAGTACGCTGGGTGAACGATCTGGTGTCGAACCTGTTTCTGACTTTTCCACTGTTCATGAGTACCGCCCTTTATCGGGCGCATCACCTACAACATCACCGGTATGTTAACACGGACCGCGATCCCGACCTCAATGATTCAGAACTTCCGCCAAACGGACTGCTGTTCTTGTTGCAGCTCTTTGGAGATCTTCTGGGTTTGCGGTCGTTGAGGATGCTGACCTCAATAAATGATTTTGGTGTTTTTGGCCTGTTTAGCAAGAACCTAAACAAGACAACCGTGCTGCGGCGCGAACAATGGTTATTTGTTGGAGTTGCTCTGTTGGTTCTTGCTATTTTGACCTTTACCGGCGCCTGGCTAGAGGTCTTGATTTTCTGGATCGTGCCCATGTGGTTTATCCTGCCGCCGGTGCTGCACCTACGGGCGGTAGCCGAACATGCTGGACGCGTGGACGCAGATTACGAGGCTCATGCCAGATCTGTTGATCCCTACCCGCTGGAACGACTTTTGATTTGTCCGCTGAACATCAACTTGCATTTGGAGCACCACATATTTCCCGACATCCCAGCGCATCGCCTGCCCCAAGTTTCGCGCCTTCTTGCTGACATTCCGAGTCTTGGCACTAAACTGCGCCGCAACCGCGGGTATCTGCTCGGCAGAAATAGTGTCCTAGCTGAGCTCTACGCGCCAAAACAGCAGGTGCGCACATGATACTTACTGGAACAGAAATTGACCGCAGGGTGCACACTGGTGACGTGGTGATCGAACCCTATGATACCACTCAGCTCGAGCCAAATTCTTATGGCTTCCATCTTGGCGAACGCATAGCAGTCTATGACACTCCAATTGTGGATGTGCGCGAACCACTGAAACTTCGTGAGTTTACTATCGGGCCGGAAGGTTTTGTTTTTCAGCCAAAGCAATTTTACTTGGGACACACCGTTGAAAGAATTGGCGGCATCACGTGCGCCTCAGAGCTTTATGCAAATTTGTCCACCGCCCTTTGTGGTGTGTTTATTCAGACAAGCGCACCACTGGGCCATACCGGGGCTGTAATCCGTTGGACCCTTGAGATCACGGTGGTGCACCCCGTGCGGCTCTATGCCGGTATGCGGATCGGTAAGATTTGCTTTTGGGAGACACTTGGCAAGAACACTTCCTATTCTGGCCGTTACAACGGTTCCGACAGCGTCGTTGTATCCCGCATCATTGAAGATGGAGAGAACGCATGATTTTGACCGGGAACGAGATTACCAACCAGGTACGAAATGGCAATATCGTCATTTCTCCATTCTCCGAAGATAGAGTCAATCCGAACAGTTACAATTTCACCTTGGCGGATAAGCTTGATGTTTATGAAGAGGGCGAGATTGACGTGCGCAAGCAAAAGCCCACGCGGAGAATTCATATAGGACCCGAAGGTTACGTGCTGACCCCTGGGCGACTTTACCTAGCGTCAACCGTAGAGGTTTTAGGCAGCGACAGTTTTGTCCCAACTTATGCGGCGCGGTCGTCCGTGGCGCGTTTGGGCATGTTCATCAATCTGTCAGCACCACTCGGAGATATTGGTTTTATTGGCTGTTGGACATTGCAACTTTTGGCGATGAACTCAATCCGGCTGTATGCTGGGATGCCTATTGGTCAGATGATGTTTTGGCAGGTGAAAGGAAATATTGATCTGTATGACGGTAAATATCAGGGGGCCCGTGGGCCGCTTTCATCGCGGATATATCAGGACTTTGACCAAAAGAAAACCGCACTCGCACCGCCAGAGCACAAGGTTTTGGGCGATGCTGCGGTGGCAGGACCAGCAGAATGAGTTTGCCCGTAAAATACGCCCGACTAGCTGAAGCATCGGTTGACTTTGACGTCCCGCCTCTTGCCCTTGTCGATGATGCCCTTTTGATCAAGCTATTTCCCGATCTAAATGAGGTGCTAGGCCAATTGTTAAAGGTCACAGACGAAGTGGCGAGGACCAAGGCCTGTTTTCTCGATGAACACATGATTGAAGCACGTGCAACTCTGGACAAACTTATTTCAGGACCGGAAGCAGCCCAGCTTATTACAGATTTCATGGACGCGAACTTCGACCCGAACTGGTCCGAAGATTGCTATGCGGTGCGCTCTGCTGGGCGCGCAGAAGATATGCAAGGTCGCTCCTTTGCTGGCCTTTATGACAGCTTCCTTGATGTGAAAGCCTCTGACTTGGTGTCTTCCGTCAAGGCCGTCTGGATCTCTGGTTTTAATCAAGCAGCTTTGTTGGAGCGCATCGCAGCGGGGCCACTAAGTGCCGATAACCCGATGTCGGTGATTGTGCAAAAGATGGTGCCCGCCACACACGCAGGCGTTGCCTTTTCACGCGACCCGCTTAGCAGTTCCGACAATGTCGTGGTCGAAACGGTCGCCGGTACAGGGCAAGCACTGGTTGATGGTAGCGCCGTTGGTCAGCGCAACGTGCTGATGCGGGATCAGATTGGCCAATCGCCAGAGTTGCCCGATCTCTGTGCTGCCCTTGCGCTGGCAGCCGAGACCCAGTTGGGCGCCCCGGCAGACATTGAATGGGCATTCGACGGCACCCGATTGTGGTTGTTACAATTGCGCCCTATCACCACAGGTCAGGATGGCCAGCACAGCACCGAACCGCAATTGCTTTGGGCTGACCTTTACGGCGACGACGACGTAGCACTTGAACGGCTCGCGCCATTGCCTGAATTTGCCCGCTATTTTCGCGCAAAACGCAAACGCATTATTGATTTTGGAAAAAGGCACGGGTTTGTGTCTGCTACGGCACTTGTAATTCGGGGTAACCGGATTGGTTTGGAAGGTGACCTGGTCACAAGCTTACTCGCTGCCTTTACAAGCGATCAATTGGTCCTCGACTTGAACGATGCGTTGCGCCAGATTATCCTACCGCGCGCGGAAGCGCGAGACCGGATTATTGCAATGATGGCCAACCCAGAAGAAATCCACTGCTTTGTTTTGCGCGATTTTGTACAGGGCGATTTCGGGCTGATCAGTGAAAAACAGGGCGGCAACCATGTCTTTGTGGAATGGAGCACCGAAGGTTTGATGGCAATCAACCGAGGCACAGCCCTTACACAGAATTTTACCGTTATGGGTAATGGTACGATTTCTGGCAGTAAGCCGGCCTTATCTGATGAAACGTTGGCTGCACTTGCTCGTGCAACACGCATCGCTCAGACAGAAATCGGACCAACCCGAATTGAATGGGTGGCCGGGCCCGCCGCTGGCTTGCTGGCGGTGGATTTCTCGGAAGTGACAGCTGTTGATTCTGGCGATCAAGTACCCGTCGCCCAGAATGTGGTGTCCCACGGCTATGCCCGCGCACCGATCATGCGTGTTCAGGCTGACGACGCACTGCGCAGAATGAGTGTGGCAGCCTCCATCAGCCTTAATTCTATTCCAGATGCCAATGAAATGGGTGCCTGGTTTGCAGGTTATGTTGCATCGGCAAAGTCGGCCGGCACGCCCCCAATTGTGGTTGTGGACAGGCCTTATGCCGCGTTTGCTGCTCTGATCCCGCATGTTTCGGGCTTTGTTTTCGAAAATGCGTCGCTGCTGTGTCACCTCGCCATTCTTCTGCGCGAGAGCGGCCGACCGGCGCTGCAATCCCCGGCGCTTTACGCCGCCGCGATGGCGACTGGCACCGAAGCTGAATTGGATACTCATAATGGTGGTCTGAGGATTTTGGCAGACCAAACAGCCGCTGGAGAGATATCATAATGCAAACGCTTTGGATTGCCTATCTGGACACAGATCACCTTCCGATCTGTTCTGGATCTCCACAGGCCACACATCTGATTGAAGCGACAGCGCCAATCGCCGATATTGGGGCCAACACCTTGATCGTGCAAACCGGGACTGTAAGCGCCATTCGATTGTCGACAGCGGTAACAGTTTGCGAACTGCCACCGGATATGCCCAAGTTTGAAGATCGCATACTGGAACCTACGCAACGCCGGGCACGAGCTGCATTTCGCACGCAAATTAATGCCCAGTCAGGGGGATCACAGCTTCCAGAACAAGCAGCAGCGCTCATCTTTGCTGTTGAAGAGGCCGGGCAGCTGCGATTTTATCATCAGACCGAAACGACAGAACGCGAGATGGTCGCGTTATTTGTGGCCGAAACCAAAGCCAACCTGCCCGAAGCGGATGCATTGCTTAGGTTTAACAAAGCACTTGATACGCTGCGCCCGGTATTTGCCGAAAAGGCACCGCTTCTCGGGACGCGTCGGGCTTACTTGCAATGGCGTCCTGACATGGAACTGGAACGCAAGTTCACTTTTCTTGATATTCCCGACACTTGGGCATTAGAGTCGGCCCTTTTTGCTGAACTCTATGGAGGCCACTACTCTGGCTACTACCCCGAGCCACATATGGGCATTCAGTTGTTTGACTATGAAAACCACATCTTCGAGGTATCCGCCCCAGCGTCAGAACAGGGCTATATCTCATTTATCCCCCAGATCGACGGGCTTGTGACAGTTAAGCGAAAATGGTTTCAGAAAAACGCCGAACTGCGCCGCGAAACGCTCTGGCCGGGAGAATGTTTGGATGTAGCAGCACTGAACAAGGCTGCCCACGACCGAGTCGATGGAGAATTGACTGCCCTTCCACCTTTCCGACGCAAGCGTCTGGATGTAAATTACGAATCGCTTGAGACGGGTCATATTTATGGTGTTTACTTTGATATTTGCACCACCGTCGGTGCGACTGTGCCGCAGCGCTTTGGTCAGGTCGAGGTAGAGTACTGCCGAACACGAAGTCTGCATCCACTGGTGGATGTCAGGCCAGAATTCGAAATGTTGGCTGACCATGTTAACGCGTTTCTAAAAGCGCATGACGTCAATTTTCAACACGATCTTTATTCCAAACTGGATTTCGTGCGCGACTGTGCCGCGCGACAGGGGGTTTGATGTCAGATTTTGTGATCCTATACGGCAGTTTTGGGCTGCGCATCAATGAACCCGGTTCAGTGGTCCAAATACAACCTGCCCCTGTGCAACATAACAATGTTGCAGGTCTATGCTGTGATCTGCGCCAAATTGGCCTTACTCATTTGGCATCCGATTTAGTCCCTTTGGCGCTGGCCCGCGTGATCGAACCGGACCGCTACGAGATTACGGCTTTGGCAATGCGGATTGACGAACATCGCATTCATTTTTGGACGCCTGTCAACTTATTGACCAGCGTAGATCGGCCCAATCTCGCCCTGGTGCTGCGCCACCTTTTCCAGACCCACCACCTAGAGTTGAACAACTTTGAGTGTAACTTACACCTGATTGACCCTGCCGTACAACAAGTTCGCGCATGGGTCCAAACTCAAGGGCGGGGTGTGTCCTGGGCGGGATTACTGCCTGAAGTAATGGATGCAATTGAATCTGGTCAGTGGGGTTTAATGCTTCAACCGGGCAACGAGTACACCCGTCTGGCGCAGGATGTTACCTGTCTACGGCGGCTGGATAACGATGGCTTGCTGACGTTAGCACGAGGCGGTCGGTGCAAGAAACCAGCCTGGGATGCGCCGCTGTGGAGCATGGAGCAATTTCGACCCTTGCAGGATGGGGGTTGGGCCAGAGTCGCATCAGAGCATCTGGCCAATGATTTGTGCCATTTTGATACCGCCCCCGGTGTTGTAGCGGCCCAGTTCTGCGATGCCCCTTTACAGGTATTGGGAGAGATGACGCTGATAACGCATCGGCTTGCGCTCGAGTCATTGCACACCAGTGCCTTGCTAGAGCTTGTTCTTTGTCAAATAAACGGATCAACTGGAATGAGCACACTTGCCGTTTTACGTGGTTACGCTGCACGGCACCCAGATACCGATACCGCCGCTGATTGCACCCGTGTGGCAAAAGGTCTGGCTCATGCTTTCCCTGAAAGATTTGGCTCCCAAGCATTGCATCACGAAGTGTTTCCTAGATTCGCGTCCGACCAATTCACTGGCAAACAATTGAGCGGCGTCCTATGATTTATGCAGCCCCTTCTACAGATCGCGTTCAAATCCGCCTAAGCTTTGTTGCACCAAGTGGATCAGGGAAAAGTTCTGCCGTGAATTGTCTTGCAGAGCGGCTACAGGCCATTGGTTTGACGGTGGCAGTGCTTAAACTTGCCGACCCTCTTTATCGTTTACAAAGCATTTATTACGACGTGGTGGGACAGCACCTTGATGTCGACAGTCAAGACCAAATCCTGATGGAGACAATTGCCACTCAGCTGCGACGGATCGATCCGGAAGTTCTGGCGAATGACTTCCAGCGGCGGCTGACTGCCTGCGCTGCCGATGTTGTCCTTAATGACGACCTGCGAGATGATCAGATTGACGCTGTACGTCTGCGTGCATTAGGGTTCAAAGTTGTCCGGGTAGCGACATCAGAATCCGTCCGATTGGCGCGACTGAATTCACGCAACGATCCCAGCATTGTGACTGATTCTCCTCTTGATCGACAAGTGAGCCGAATTCCTGCGGATTTTGTGATCCCAAATTCTGCGCCCGGTCTAGAGGCGCTCGACCGACAAATTGCGGCACTTTCACGCCACATCATTGCTTCTAATCAACCTCTAGGGGCGATCCGATGAATCAAGTACAAGCCCAACTTGCTCCAGTCTGTAAGAAACTAACCACAGGCGCAGTCCCCTTTACTCTTGAGGTTCACGCCGGCGCAGAACCTGTGGCAGAGGCGCTGATCAATGTGTTCAACGGCGTTTTCCCTGAATACACTGGATCTGCCCCCCCAACGCTGCGGTTTTCATTACATCCAGCTGATGATTTTGACCCAACACTCATTGCCTCTGCGACAAAGCCATTTGCCCTACGTCGCTCCAGCGCGTTGCCATTTAATCTTGATCTGTTGCTCTCATTGGATGATGGAACAGGGGTTGTTGCGTATGATCCGAAAACTCTTACAGGTTATATTGTTAATCGTAATCAGGCGAGTATTGCATTTTATGTGACCAATGACAGTCTATTTCACTTGGTTGAAACCCTGCGCTATACGCTGCTCATGGCAGAGCAAAACCGCAGTACGTTAATCCTTCATGCCAGCGCTGCCCAAACCGATCAGGGGGATTTGATGCTGGTTCTTGGTGACAAGGGGCGTGGTAAAACCACTACACTTTTGTCCATGGTTCTGCGCGACAAGTTGCGGTATTTTTCGGGTGACAAAGTTCTTGCCGATATCGTTGACGGGGCACTGCGGTTGCGCGCATGGCCGGATTATGCCCATGTCGGTATCGGTACTTTCAGTCTGTTTCCAGATTTTGCTCGAGCCTGTGGCATCTCACTAACCGATGATAATGGACAGCCACGACCAAATGGTGAGAAGCACCTTGTCGCACCTGATCGCTTCGCACACGCGCTTGATGCAGTCCCCGAGCGGCAGGCGAGCTGTGTCTCGCATGTCATTTTGCCAGATGTTACAGCTGAAGGTCCGCTGATCAGGGATCTACCCCTAACGACCCTGCCCGGGCGGTTCGATGGTATTCTAGAGGACGCCCGGCAATTTACTCCTGGGTGCTGGCACCAATTAACCGAAAACAAGGCCCCAGTTGCAGCTGATGTCATTTTCGCAGCATTGTCTGATGCTCGTTGGGTTGAGGTCCTAGGTCGCGATGTACCTCTCTCCGAATTGTTGGACGCGGCGGAGGCATGACGATGGGCCGACGCGCTTGGTGGTTGATTGACGGCCTACCGCATTGGCTTTTGACGATGGCCGTAGCAAAGGCACCCGAACGATTGGAGGCTTTTGCTGCAGCTATCCGACAAGATCGGCTCGTTCCGCTCATGCCTCTCGCCCCGAACTGTCAGACACCACCGTCACTAGCGGCGCTTTACTGCGGCAGGCAGGCGAATGAAACAGGCCTGTGCGGCTTTGACCTGCCAAATTTCGATACCAACGGTCTGGGCCTTCAGAAAGCGTTTGATCGGGGTCCGGGTGACTGGCCTCGCATTTGGGACGAAGAGCGTGAAGGGCGTGGGTTGCGGCTTTTGCATGTGCCTTATGTGGGGGCGGATACTGCCTCTCGTGCCGTGACCTACATCAATGGGTTTGGCTCTCCGATCGTTGCCCCAGCCGTCCTAGAACCCTCAGATGCTCTGGAATGTTACGGCATCGCACCGAGCGGCCCTACCTGGGAGGCATTTGAAACTGGTTCTGGTTCTCGCAGCCTTGCGGCACGGGTCAATATTGACGGCGTGGCGAGGGTGGTTCTGTTAGGGTCTTGGCCAGTTGAAGGGGGCGCGACACCCTTCATGGCAACTGGCCTACAACACAGCTACCGTCGAGGCGATCTTGGGCGAACGCTGATGCAGGGGGGCAATGGCGTGGCAGAACAACTGTTCGTCGACAGCCTCAGACAGATGTCACGGCACTATAATCAGCTGTGGATGGCAGAATTCAGGGCAGGCCCTTTGGATGACATTTATGGGTATCAACCTGCTCTCGATCTCGCGCTGCATGAACTAATCGGCTACGTTGCTCCGGATTGCGGACATTGGCAACCAGAGCGAGCGAACTGCGTCCTACCACTTCTGATTGATATGCTGGCTGATTTCGACCAAGTGCTTAGGCACACGAGGCAAGAGGCGGGGCCAAATGATCGGGTGATCGTTTGCTCTGATCATGGAATGATGCCAGTAGACACGCTGGCCCGTCCAAATCAAGCGCTGCGCCAACTTGGACTGCTGACTACAGATGATGAGGGCAAGATTGATACCCTGCAAAGTCAGATGTGGCTGCATCCGACAGAAAGCGGCCTTTTGTGTCTGCGCGCGGATGCTGCTGGAAATCTCGATGGTATGTTAGAACGCTTGACCGCAGCTCTCACCTCTCAGACGGGTCGTCAAGCCCAGATTGCAGAGGATCGCGGCCTAGAGATGAGACTAGCTCCGCCTAAAGGGATTTTGGCACGGCATTTTCTTTGGGCCGGGCCGCGTTGTCAGATTCGCGCTGATTTTGATGGTCCAGTGACAGAGCCGACACTTAAGACAGGTGAGCACGTTGTAACTGGCCCAGATCCGTCTCTGCGTGGGGTCGTCATTGATTTAAGCGCGACGCCAGTTTTACTTCCCGACACCGCGATGGAGACTTGGCAGGTCTCATTTCTTTTCACGACTGATGCAGTTAGCGTTGTACCGTCTCGAGCATCAACGCTTTGATCGTGTGCATCCGGTTCTGTGCCTGCTGAAAAACGCGACTTGCTGGACCTTCAAAGACCGTATTGTCAACTTCGCAGATGTCTGGAAAACGGCGTGCAATTTCGGTCTCAAGATCGTGAAATGCTGGCAAACAGTGTAAAAAAATAGTGTCGTCACGGCCAGTGGCAGCCATCATCTCCTGGGTGATTCTGTAGTCTCGCAGAAGCGTAATACGCGCTTCGGTTTGGTCCTCTTCGCCCATCGAGACCCAAACATCTGTATAGATCGCCGCAGCGTCTAGCACCCCAACGGCAATGTCGCTACCAGATACAATGCTACCATTCCGTTCTGGTGTCGCCGCTTCAATCCCTGCAATCATCGCAGCATCAGGCTGCAGTTCAGTTGGAGCTACGATGCTCAATTTATAGCCGAACTTTAAAGCTCCGACCGCCAAAGACCGCACCACGTTGTTGCGCCCGTCGCCGACATAGGCCACCCGCAGTCCGCTCAAATCCCCAAAGGATTCACGCAATGTCATTACATCGGCCAAAAGTTGTGTTGGATGGTGATCGTCGGTCAGGCCGTTCCAGACTGGAAGACCAGAATACCTTGCTAGAGTTTCAGCAGTTTCTTGCGCAAAGCCACGAAAGGCAATTCCGTCGAATATTCCGCCGATCAGCTTTGCTAGATCCTTGACGCTTTCTTTGTAGCCAAATCGGATGTTGTCCGTCGGGAAAAACTCAAGGTGACCGCCCTCATCATTGGTCGCGACTACAAAGGCTGTACTTGTCCGCCCAGATGGTTTTTCAAAAATTCCGCAGATGTTGCGACGTAGTAGGCCATCGCCACGTTCACCTCGAGCTCGGGCCTTCTTAAGCGTGACCGCTCGATCCAAAATAAACGTAAGTTCGGCGGTCGTGAACTCATTCAAAGTTAGTAACGATCTGCCCTGCAGCTCATGTTGCGTGGGTTCATATGTCATGGAAGCTCTTTCTCAGTTAAAAGGGATAAGTGTTGGTCAAACGGAGGCCAAGTATGGTCAGGGCCAAAAGGCCAGTGACCGCTGTGATGATACCCATAGCATGCCAAAAAGCGGGAAGTGCTGACAGTCGGGGGAGAGCAACAATTGCGTAGCCCCCAAATGCTGCGATTAGCGCCCCTACGGAAACGGCGAACACACCACCCGGCGTGGATGCCATTGCAACGGTAAATGCGGGAAATATCAAGAAAGCGTCAAACCACAGGTCCACGCGCCGCAAAGGTTGCATAAAGAGTGCATCCAGTCCTTCAATCGCAGGCGGCGGTTGGAAAGGGCGCGCAAGGGTCACACCTAAGAAAACGACAAGAAATACTGCACAGGCTGTGCCGGCGATCCAGTGTCCTTGGGCAGGCGCCAACCATAAAAAGACGCATGCCAGACTGGCGCTTACCAGCCAGAAGATAACATCTACTGCCATCGTGGCAGCCATGCCCTTGCCCCAAGTTTCACCCCGCAACGCACCCAGCCTCGGCCCGGGAGCAAGCGAGAGCGCAAGAAACAGCAATGCTCCAGAAAGGGCCAGTATCATGGTTGAAATCTCTTGTTGGAGCCCATATTTATCTCAAAGTAGTAATTTATCATGTCTTATCGCCAATAATACGTTTCTAATAACTTATATGCATTGAAGCGACGGGTTCAACCCTAACTGGTAGAAGCAACGTTGCAAAATGAAAGGTGTATTAAGCCTGCGCAGGCGTCGTAATCTCCGCTACTAGAACCACGCTATTTTGCGTCTGAATTATGAGCTAATGTCATAAGTTTGCCAAATATTAGCTTTGCCGCGATCATGATACTCGCGACCGTTACGCTGGTTAAGACCGAAGTCGATAACCCTCCTATTTGATCCGTCATGGCCCCAGCAACCAAAATCAATATTGCCATACCTGAGAAGGTCCCCACGTGCTTCAACACCATTAACGTTGCCAATGCTGCTGGCTCGGCGGTTAGAATGAGTGTGTTTTGGGCACGAATATAGCCGATTTCAAAGGCACACATAAACACAAAGTATGTTGCTGCACCGAGGATTGGATTTGGCTGGACCCAAAGGAAAACAAGTGCCAAGCAGGAAATAAGGGTGATCGTCGTTACATCTAAAGATACGCGAATCCATCGAACCTGGGCGACTAGAAAAGTTGCGCAAATAATTCCAAGCACAGCGGATATTTGGAAAAATCCTGCCTGCGTCGCATCAAGATTGAAGCTATCCACCGGCACTACCGTTCGAGCAACCTGATGTATTCCTTGAAGAAATATTGTAATTGTCACCAACTGCACCATGGCAAGTTGGAGAGCTGGCTTTCCAGACAAGGCTGACACAATCCGGCCCTTCAGTTTCAGGCTGGTATTTCCTGATTCTGGTGCGACCGCTGGTAGGCTTAATGCGCCATAGGCGCACAATGCGACCGCTAGCAGCCCGGCTGTAATTAAACCAATTTCGAATATGCCAACCCGTTCCAGTAACGCTGACGCCAAAAGTACTCCAAGGCCATTCCCGATGAAATGTGGACCTGCCAAAAGCGCGTTTGCCCGTGGTAAAGCTTCATCAGAAAATGTAACTTTTATTGCAATAACGCGTGATGACTTGAGAAGAGAGTCTGCAAAGCCACGCAGCAACAACAGTACGAAGGTTGCTGATAGAGCGTTGATCAGGCCGATTGCAATTACAGAAATCATTGAAACACAGTCTGCCAGCAGCATTGCTCTTTTAGGAGGCAGCCTACGGCATAGTAGCTCTGTCAGGCCGGAGAACAGCACTGGTGCTGCGAACTGAGCAACAAAAAATATACTGGCCGCCGAGGCAGAGCCCGTTTCCATGTACGTTTGTAAGGACAATGTGACCAGAAGGAAATTCCCGGCCATCATCGAGAAAAGCATCCCGATCCATAGCAGCCAGAAATTACGTTGTTGTTTGAGCTTTGCAAGCATATTCAACCCTATTGCGAGGATGCGGAAGTGTCGCTTTTCCGCAACCTCAAAGAAATGTAAAGAAGGTGTATTGGTGGATTTTGCGATGCACAAGTGTTTGAGGTGATAGGTGTCCAGCAAAACTTAATTGTTGAAACCAATACATTTGGATAGCGCAATTAATCCCGGGGTTCCATCTCATCCTCAAGCGACAGCGTCTGTGAGTTTTCCTATTTAAATTCCGGAGTTCGGGGTTGCGCACGTCGGGTAAGTTTGCAGCATAAGTTCAACTCCAAATATCTCCTGACAACAAAGAAGCAATGAATCTGCCCGGTTTCGCAGGGTATCGCCATTATCTGTTTCGATATAAAAGCGACCCAGGACATCTTCATCTTCAACAATATCACCGACTTGAGTGGGCATTTCGTACATATGAACCTGCAGGCCCTCAAGCGGCAAATCATTCAGCACAGGGATACGGTTGATCGTGCCCCCTTTCAGCACCTGCATACGTAGCGAAAAGATATGTTTTCCTTTCGGTGATGGTTGAACCATAACCCCCTGTTCGAGGTGGACGTCGATCAGCATTCCATAAATATGTTGTCCCATAAGAAAGTCGTACAGGTAGGGCATTGATCCCCCCATGAGCCTCGGATTTATCTCGACAAAACGCGGCCCCTCAGTGGTAAGAATTAGCTCGACATGGAATATTCCGCGATCAAGCCCCGCGACCCTAACGGCCTCAATAGCGTAGGCTGCGCAAGCGGCTTGTTCATCTGACGAAAGGGTGGATGGCATGATCGTGCCCATCTCAATAGTCGGGTCATGCTCTGGCAAGATACGCTCGTTAACCATCAGGGCGGAGATGGCGTCAGAACTGGCTACCACTTCGACTGAGATCAGTGGACCATAGAAATAGGTCTCACAAACAAAGACATCAGGCACCCATTCCTTGATATCCGTGCTCAATGTATCCCATTCGTTTCTCAACAGCTCCAATGCCATTTCTTTGTCGTTGGGTCCAATTACCGCTTGGGACATGATGCTGGATGTTGATCGCTCTGGCTTGACCATGACTGGGTAGCCAATTTTCTCCATGGCGGCAGGAACTGCGTCCAGACCTTCAACGCGAATAGTTCTCCCGCACGGTATACCTGCCTCTGAGAGAGCTGTTCTCATGCGGTATTTGCTCCGTGCTAAAGATACTGCGGGTGCAGAAGTTGCGGGAATACCTAATGCTGCAGCCGCAAAGGTCGCAGATTCAATTGTGTGTTCGAAGACACTAATAACCGCTGCCACAGGGTGTTGTGCATGAAGCATGGTCAAAGCCTTTTCCAACTCGTCACGATCCGCTGTGTCAGTCAATGTGATGACACGGTCAACCGCGGCGACAACAGTCCGTGTTTCAACCGTTTCTTTGTAGTGAATGTTTTTCTTAGTTCGAAAAAAGCTAACCGTGTGTCCTTCGTCCTTGGCTATAGTTAACAGCCGCAATCCCAGTCGGTTAGTATCAACAATTACAAGATGCGCCAATATACAACTCCACTCAATTTACGATGATTGGTTTCAGCCTTAGATTGAACACATTGCCGTTCAAACTTCAATGACTAAACTTCGGCTTTGCCGTAGGCATATCTTTGACCATCTTAATGACTATGTGCGGATTCCGTCCAGAAACTTCTATCATGGCAAGTTCTCAATATTTATTATGCTTGTAAAATGCTTTATTCTGTGCCGGCAAATTCCGAGCCTTCAGCTCGTGACCGCGCCCTACCTCCGGCCGCCAAATAGCCTACGCACGGAACCAAACAGTCCTCATCTATCTGCATCAATAGCCTTGACCCGTCATAAATGTCGCACCAGACGCTTTGTTGCATGGTCGCCCAGGGCCGCTTGTTTTCGCCCATTTGAGCAGGGCCTATCACTACGCCGGATCTTCAATCCGCCGCCATTCCCTTCCTTGTCCCTTGAGGTTCGGGTGAGCCTGTAGCGCCACACGCGCCATAAACCCGTTCGGATACCGTTTTCTCTTCGTCATTTCTGATCGTCCTTTTCATAGGCTAATTCGTGTTAACAACTGGCCTAAATTTCCGCGACCACCTCTCGTACAGAGCTCAATGCTGCGTTGATAATTTATAGTGCAATATCCACTTATAGTTGACAATATCATAAATACTGTGTTTGGTACTGGCTTAATACTGTATTCTGAATAGCACTACACAGCTATAGAATTTTACTAACCGCAGATTTAACCCTAGAGAATTTTCTCTTTTTTGATCAAGGAAATCCGACAATGGATGACATTGCGCATCTTAGAAAAACAAATCATCAGAATTGTTCTAGCAAGCCTGCTGATTGGTATGAGTGGAAGTGGCAACAAAGAAATTCAATTAAAACTGTAGAGGGTTTAGCCGATTCTCTTTTGTCGTTGCCAGTGGAACAAATACTAAAGAATGCTAAAGACCGCAAAATTCAGATTACACCCTACTACCTCGATCTTATTCAAAAGCAAGCGGGGACACTAGCATATGACCGGTTGCTGAACCAAGTGATCCCCTTCTGGGACGAAGAAGCGGCAGGCGGCTATAACGGGCAGACCGAAAACTGGGAGCTCTCGCACGAGATGAAGACCCCTGTCTGTCAACACAAATATGACAACCGAGTGATCATCCGCACGGCCAATGTCTGCAACGCTTATTGTCAATTCTGCTTTGAAGCATTGCGCACAATCAACACCGATCATTCCAAGCCAGCCTTAAACAAGACTCATTGGCATGAAACACTCACCTACATTAAGGAAAACACACAGCTAGAAGAGGTTATTTTTTCTGGCGGTGACCCATTGATGCTCAGCGACAGTAAGTTGAAGCAAATCTTGATGGATGTACGTGAAGCGCGTCCAGACATCTTAATCCGAGTCCATTCGCGAGCGCTCACCTTCAATCCGTTCCGTATCACCGACGAACTTTTGCAAGCTTTTGAGAGCGCTGGAGTGAACGCCTTCGGCATTCACATCTGCCATCCTGCCGAGATTACCGATGAGTTCAAGGCTGCTTCGCGCAAGATGCGTAATGTGGTGCCTATCCAGTTCGCCAACATACCGGTCCTTAAAGGGATCAATGACGACTACGAGACTTTGACGGCCTTGTTTCTTTCGTTATACCGCAACGGTGTTGTGCCTTACTACCTGTATCACTTCATGCCGTTTTCGCCCGGCTCATCAGAGTACCGAGCAAGTGTTGCTGATGTTATAGGTATCATGTGCCGGATTAAACGCCGCAAGTCGAATATTGCTGTGCCAGAATATGTCCTCCCCCATATGCGTGGAAAATATACGGTGCCCTTGCTGGAGTCCCAAGATGAATTCCCACGTTTCGAAGATACCGAGGATGGTGGGCGGGTTTATGCATTTACCAATTGGCTGGGAGAGCGTCATGAATGGAGGGATGCATGAGCGCTCGTAAGGCCGCGATAGTTTATGTAGACATCGACCGCTCAAAGGTGGCACTCTATGACTATCGGGAACGGCATTTTAAGGTGGCTCGGCAACTTGGCTGGACCTGCATTACCGTCACTGCGGAGGGTCATCCTCGCGAAGAGGAGATAGAACGCCAAACCGACGCCTTTTTCGCACTGCCAGTGCTTAGCGCGCAATCACTAGTCAATTTTGTCCTCTCACTTAAAGGTCGGTTCGAGGTGAAAGTGCTATTTACCTTTCCTGGTCAAACTGTGGCAGGCTTGAATTTACCAGCCGTAATGAATGAAGCCTGTCAGGCCCTAGGTCTGACGGCGCCTGCCGCTGAGGCTGTTAATCTATGTAACAATAAATATGCGATGCGCATAGCCCTCGAAAAGGCGGGTATTCCCAGCGCTCGCGCAGTCGTTGCGCAATGTGAAGCTGATTTGTCCGATGCAGCCGAAAAGATCGGTTTTCCACTAATCATGAAACCAATTTTTGGAGCAGCTTCGGCCTTGATCAAGAAGTGCGATGATATCCAGGCTCTATGCCGCCATTACCGCCTGTTCTGTAGCGCTTATAACCGTGTCAGTGGTGCGCATGATTTCGGTGGAGACTCCTTGATCTTTGAGACCGTGGTTGGCGATAAGATCTCCTATGAACCCGGGAAGACAGTAATGCTTGAAACCTATCTTGAAGGCATCGAAGCTACTATAGAGTGTGCTGTGGTGGATGACGATCCCGTGCCTCTTTTACTTCACGAAAAACTGTTGGTTTCTTTTGAGGAATCAACTGTGCTTGAGCATTTACTAGTGGTACCTTCTACCTCATTCACAGTTGAACAAATTGCCGAGGCTAAGGCATATTGCTGCGACTGCGTGGAGGCCTTGGGTCTCAAGCGGTCCTTCGTGCATTTTGAATTCCGCATGACACCAGATGGGCCTCGGGTGATTGAAATTAACCCGCGGATTGGCGGGTTTTATGTTTATCGCTCGCTTAAAGATGTGGCGGGAATTGATCCTTTCCTAACCAACCTGATCATGTTGTCAGGTGAAGATGGCCAAGAGATAGAGGCGCGGTTGCGCACGGTGGAAGCGTCGGTAATGGACAATTTTCACACGATGTTCGTGCTTTATCCGCCCTCGTCTGGACGCATAAAGGCAATCAAAGGTCAGACCAAAGCTGCACAACGGACCGGTGTGCGGGCCTTTGACATCACTTCTCACCGTGGTGCTATCACATGTGATACTGAAGAGAAGTACATTGCCAAGTTCTGGGCGTCAGTACCATCTGCCGAAGCGGCCCGACAATTATATGACGATGTGAAATCTGACCTCCAAGTCGAAATGGAGCCAATGGAGAACCAATGAAACATACTTCCTTGAGTGCACTGCGCAAGACTTTGATCAACGCAGATTTTGTTCATATTCCAGATCTGGTGATGCTATTGCCACAGAGCGTGATCGACGCCGATAATTTCCGCGCCCATTGGGATACGCTGGTTTTGGATGAAAATTTTAAATCTTATACAACCCGTCATCGGCGGATCCTACGCTATCACTACACACACCCCGGCACATTTGTTCTGAATGAGGACAGCAAATATGTTCCTACTGTCACTTATGACGTGGATTATAAGCAGGGGGCAAACAAACTAACATACGCCACACAGGCCTTTATTGTTAATCCGTTAATGACAGCTATCCTCAAGGCCGATTTATCTATTATCGACGCGCATCTTGAAGAAGGCGTCGAGTACATGGTGGATATTAATCTGTTCCGAGTCTCAAGTTTCGATGGTAGACTCAGCCCAACTACTTCGGGGCGCCATCAGGATGGGCAAGATTGGATTTTCATGCACCTCATCGATACTGACAACATAGAGCCGGTCGTCTCTGAACTCGCAATAACCAAAGAAGCAGTGGACAGCTTATTCAAAAAACCGATGACTAAGTTTCTTGAGACGCTTTGCGTCAACGATCGCAAACTTTGGCATGCTGCAGGCCCAGTTGTACAGCACAAGCCTGAAGTGCCCGCCAAGCGGGATCTATTGCTGGTCAGTGTGGTCCGCAAAGATCCAACCTTTTTACGTGAAAACGCTATCGAATGAGTCCTGCCAAAGCTATTCCGATAAAAATGCTATTCTGGCTTGGTGCTAAGCAAATCTCGGATATTAGTGCTTTCTTAACCACGATCATAATTAGCGTTTATGCATTGTCGGTCTATGGCAACCCTATGATACTGGGGATATTGTTGACGTTACGGATGTCAGGCTCGGTAGTTGGCGCTTATTTAGTGCCAACGCTATCGTCGCGTATGACCCTGTCTTCCATTCTAGTGTTTGCTGAACTGGGCAGTGCAGCAACAATGATTGCTCTCGCAATCAGCCCTACCACTGCTCACTATATAGTGCTGCTGCTAATCACGCCATGCATCGGACTATTCCACGGAATTTTTCATGTGGCACTTTATTCACAAGTGCATTCATTTGTTGATCACAAAAACCAGCACCGGATGAATGGCGTTCTGGCATCTATGAATGGGACAGCGGTCGTTATTGGTGGGATTGCTTCTAGCATAATGTACGGGCTGTTGCCGCTCAAGACGATCTTTCTACTAGACGCGATGACCTTTGCTATCACGGCATTGGTCTTTGTAATGTTTCAACGCGCACGAGGATCAGTCAAAAAAGAACCAAAGCCGGTTCAGTCTGAGATCAAGCACCGCTTTATTCTTTCAAAGCGAGTGTTGAGCACGATCAGGATTTCGGCTGGTTTTTTGCTAGCTGCACGATTCATGGAGGCATTTGGTTCATCAACTCATAATGTTGGCTTTCCTATCATCTCAGAACTCTATGATCAGAAAAATCCAGCTTTTTGGGTGGGTTGGGTAATGGCCATTTGGGGATTGGGTAAAGTAGTTGCTCCACTGGCCACAACACCAATGATTCGCAGGATGGAGTCATCTGGGTTACGCGCCGACATGATTTTTGTGATGCTGTTGGTACTGACATTTGCATTTTTTCTTGGCGTGTTCCAATCTGTGTCCATTTGGGCAGCACTGTTCTTTGCCTTTTTTGCTGGACTTTTTGACGCCTCGACCGAAACTGTCTATTACTCTACCCTGCAACGCAACACACGAGTGCAAACTGATGTATTAATCGGAGCCTCCTATAGTCTTGAACGGGTCGGGATGGGGGCTGGGATATTGTTCGTCAGCTATATCTATTCTGTGGCCGATGCCCCGCGCGACGTAGCCACTTGGGTGTACATCGGTGCCATCGCGTTCTGCGTTCTTTTGGCCTTTGTCCGTATGCTATGGCCTGTGCTTCGCAAAGGGCGCTCTGGCTAAACCAGTCCAGACTCGTGATCGGCTACAGCGACAGAACCCGTGGTAATCGCCCCATTTTTAATCTAAGGGATTCACACATCTTTTAGGGCGTCACCGTAAGCGATTGCGTTGAACTGTTGAAGGCCGTTTCCGAATGTGATCGGACCGGGTGGTCGTGATGATCTATATCCGTCCCACCCTCCCAGTTTGGCAATTACCCAAGAAGCCCAAGCCAAGCTATGCAGGTGATGCGGGCTCTTTTGGCTGGCGGTTGGTCCTTTCAGTCGTGGACGCAGTTTTTCGAGCGCTCGGATTGGCAAACAGAATAGATTCCGGATTGAGTAGATTGTTAAGCTCAACATTGTTCCAGAGCGGATCAATCTCACTGATATAAGCCACATCAAAAACCGTTGTTTCTAAGCAAAGCCCATCAACAATGGTGCCGAGCCAGCTTATCAGCGGATAGTAATAATAATGCGCTTGCCAGGACGAACCGTTATCTGCGCCATTTGATGCCGTGCCGTCGCTCACGCTTGTTGGGATTAAAATGACTTGATTGCTTTGGGAATATACTTTGTAAACCAAGGCGACATTGAGAAACCCCAATAATACAACAAGGCCAAACCCAAGATTGCGTGCTGCACGCGCGTGCCGGAGTTGTTTCTGGATGGCTTGAAAATTCATTACGCCTCCCACCGCTCGACAGCGGAATCAGGAAGCGCTTTGAAAAACCCCATTGTGGAAGGGATATACCAGTAGGCCGCAGCGGCTACGCCTTCCAGCCCGCCCTCGCCTTTGACACGACGCCATATGGTCCAGGCAACAACGCCGATGATTATGCCCGTGAAAATGGTTCTACCCAGGAGACCCATCATAACGGGAAGTCCTAAAAGCACCGCTTCATCAGCGGGCAGCACGAAAAACCGTGCCTGATCTTGTAATCGCTGTTCTATTTTTACGAGCATGTCCGCTGTAGGAAGTAGTTGAATACTGGAGTAGGCGGGATTTGGTGGGATCAAGTGGGATTGTCTGGTTTGGGGTAATAAAAAAGGGGTTTTGTTGTGGTGTGTGCTTTTGGTTGGCGCATACTTGGAAACTGGAGCAAATCGAGGGATTTACTCTTATTTAACCGATTACATGTAAAAGTTGTGCAAATGGTTAGACACCTCTGAGAAAACTCTCAGAGGCTCTTAAATAGTTCTTAGTGGCTGGTGTTGGGGTTTAGCCAGATCAGGCGCGGAGCTTGTCTTCTGTTGTTTCAGGTGCGGCTTCGGGTGGCTTAATGTTGGATGACATCATGCCGATGGCAAGGGTTATAGCCTTACTCCGATCCTCAGACTTATCCCACTGGATGATGCCTTTATAGATGTCGGCGGCTTCGTGGTAGAGACTGTCTGGTGGCGGATTATGCCCGGCGAAGCGATACACATCCCCTAATAAACCAAGGATTTCGCCCATCCAATCGTAGTTCTTGGGTGGCTCGACATCGGCGGCGTAGTCGTCGCTGGGGGTGTTGCTTGCATTGGTGCCAA
>WTAL01000121.1 GCA_013139635.1 Paracoccaceae bacterium | reverse complement strand
AGCCGGATGGATGATTTTAACGGCGGTTTTGGCGTGGCACCAAAATTCCCGCAGGAATCCAACCTGCTTTATATGCTTGACCAAGCGGAGCGCGGCGGTGACCAAGCCTTGCTGGAAGCGGTGCAACTGGCGGCCAGCAGCATGGTGAATGGTGGCATTCATGACCAAGCCGGCGGCGGGTTTCACCGCTATGCGGTTGATAACGAATGGGCCGTGCCGCATTTTGAGAAAATGCTCTATAATCAGGCCTTAATCGCGCGGGTTTTAACCCGGCTTAACGGGCTGCAAGCCAACCCAAGCTATGCCCGCGCCGCCCAGCGCACGTTTGATTACGTGCTGCGCGATATGCAGGCACCTGAAGGCGGATTTTACGCCTCAGAGGATGCGGATTCCCTGAATGAATTCGGCGAGCATGAGGAAGGTTTTTTCTATGTATGGACACCAGAGGCCATGCGCGAAGCCGCAGGGGCCGAGGCCGATTTTCTAATCGAAGCCCTCAATGTGGTTGAAAACGGCGTTTTTGAAGGGGCGAGCACATTGCGGCTCACTACTTTTATTGAAGATCAGGCGCGGCTCGATGCCGGGCTTGAGGTGCTGCGGCTGGCACGCATGGATCGTGCATTGCCGATAACGGACAAAAAAATCCTGATGGGGTGGAATAGCGAAATGATCATTTCGCTGGTGGCTGGAGCCGAGGCATTTGAGCAACCGGCTTACTTAGCAGCCGCGCAGGCCTCGGCGCAGTTTATCATGGAAAATATGCGCAATGGAAATGGCTATTTTCGCAGCTATATCGCTGGCGGGGCCACGATTGAAGCGCAATTGCCTGATTATGCTGGCTTTGGCCGCGCGCTAATGGCCCTGCATGACGCTGACCCAGCGGGCGGTTGGCTGCCCGAAGCCGCACGCATTGCGCGCTATGTGCTAGAAAACTTTCAGGAAGAAAGCGGGGTTTTCAGGATGAACAAGCACGCCCAAGGGCTGGGGGCATTTATCCAGCTTGATGACGGCGAGGTGCCTTCCGGCAATGCTCAAGCACAGCGGCTGCTCAGCGGTTTGGCGCGGCGCGGCACCGATGTAGAATTCATCCAACACGCCAATGCCTTGGCGGATGTGCTTTCCGGCCACGCACTGGCCTTTCCAGAGCAGCGGACAGCGGCACTGGCCGCTGTAGACGCACAAAACCGCGGGGATATCGGCAGCGTGCGTGCAGTTGCAAACGGCGCCGTGCAGGTGCAGGCAAAGCTGGACCGAGCCGCGGGCGTGGTGAATTTCACCATTTTGGTGGCGAAAGGCTGGCACATAAATGCACATGTTCCCTTGGAGGATTACCTCATTCCAACCGCGCTTCAGGTTAACGGCGAAGCGATAGGGCCTGAGGCATATCCCGTGCCGCTCATCGCAACGCTGGCTTTTAACAGTGATACCCCGCTGGCCCTTTATGAGGGAGAAATCACATTAACTGTGCCGATAGAACCAGAGGTAAATGTAATAGACCTCATGCTGCAATCTTGCAGTGACGAAATATGCCTCGCGCCGGTAAGTCTGAGCTTTCATTTTTGGTAGCCCCGCCAAATTTCGCGATGCAAAGGGTATCGTCCGCAGGCGCCTGATGCCTAAGCCCTAAATTACTTGGCAATCCCGGTTCATGCTATATGTACCGACATGCTCTGCTTTTGCGAGCACATGTCCCTCAATGGCGGACAATACATCTGCTCCAGTGAACGGTCCGCTCAATTTTAAATCATTGGTGTTCAGGGCAAATACCGTAAAATGGTAGTGATGCATGATGCTATCGTTCCACGGTGGGCATGGGCCGTCGTATCCACCGTAATTCCCACTCATGTCAGGGTCGCCAGAAAACCAATCCGTGTAGCTGTTTATACCGGTCAGACCATGTGCTTGCTGACCGGGCGTTTTGCCTTTTGGGGTAACCGCTGAGCTATCTGCACCTTCAGCGATGCTGGTCACATCAGCTGAAATATTTATCAAAACCCAATGGAAGAAATCTACTCTTGGCAGATTGGCAGAAACGGCCCTACTCTCCTGATTTACATCCTCGCCCGATGAGGGAACATCCGGATCGTGGCAGATGATCGCGAAGGATTTGGTTCCGGCGGGAGCGTCGCGCCATGCGATCGCGGGGTTTACGTTTTCGGCCAGCGCAAACCGACCTTCCGCCGGGATTTTGCCAAAGGCAAATTTGGATGGAATAGACGCGCCGTTAATCCAGCTATCGATTAAAATTTTCATAAGTGAGGTCCTAGAATAAGTGTGATCATGCCCCGGCATTGCCAAGGCGTAAGGCATTAGCGGTTGTAAACAGCCGTGATGGTCGAGGATGCAAGGCTGTTAGCATTGACCATGAACCCAGCCAGCGCGTTGCTGGCAGAATTGCCAATTTCAAGCGTTGAGCCCAATGCGTGCACGGTAAACGCATAGCGGTGAACCTCACCTGCCGGAGGGCAAGCGCCACCAAAGCCCGTGGTTCCATAATCATTGCTCAATTCAATAGCGCCGTCGCCAAGAATTGCACCCGACTGCAGCTCCGTCACGTCCGCCGGGATGTTAAATGCAAACCAATGCCACCAGCCAGAGCCCGTCGGGGCATCTGGATCATAGACCGTGATCGCAAAGCTTTTGGTGCCTTCAGGGGCGCCTGTCCATGCCAGTGTTGGCGCGATGTTGCCGCCCTCGCAGCCAAAACCCTGAAAAACCTGCGCGCCCGCAAGTTGCTGGCCTTCTGCGATGTCTGGGCTGGATAGTTGAAAATTGCCGGCAAGGGCGGGTGTTGCGATTGTACCCGCGATTATAAGAGGGGCAAAAAATGAGATTCGCAGCATGTCAGAATCCTTTCTGGTTTGTTGTATTGGTGATCCTAATATACCCAACGCCAGCACGGCCCGCTTTCGGCTGCCAATCAAGAAATGTCGAATGCCGATCAAATTGCGGCTAAACGAATGTCTTTTGGTCTAATTCCAAATCTTTTTCGGAATGCATCCGAAAAGTGAGAATGATTTTTGAACCCGCAATCCAGCGCAATCTGCGAGACCTGCGTGTCCGTCGTTTGCAGCAAGCGTAGCCCGTGTTCGAGTCGGGTATTTAGCAGAATTTTTGCAAACCCTTGTCCGGTCTTCGACAGCCAACGGCGCATTGTAGCCTGACTCTTTGCAAAATGCTGTGCCACTTCGTCTGTTCGCCATGGATGACTGAGATCGGTTTCGATGAGGCTGCGCACTTGACTGATCGGGTGGTCTTGTATTTGCGTTGGGAGGTGTATCCCTTGTTCGCGGAGCCAAATCAGTGGCTCCAGCAGGCGGTGTTTGCGGATAGGTGCGGGCAGCGTTTGATCATCCAAATTGGCTTGGATCATGGTTAGGATATCTGCCGGATGGTGTGTATTGGCGCGCACAACCTGCACGCCATTTGTGGCTCTGGGCGTCGGGAGATCGGCAAACACAGCCTTGATTAAGTCATGGGTAAAGCTAACACCTAAGGCTCTGTAATTATTATTATAGACTGGCCGGTTTTCCATAGTAACCATGGACTCGGGCGGGAAAATCATAAGATCACCTTCGCGTCCAATCACTTCGCCTTGTGTTGGAGACAACACCCGCTTGGTGCCTTTTTCGATGAAATAGAAGAACGTTAACTGGAAATAAAGATCGGTGAAGGTCGCAGGCGTCGCTTGCGAAATCGGGAAGATGGAGACTTCCCCAGCCTTTGGGCCAGCCTCCTGTGGTGATGCTTTGATATGGGCTCCAGACAAATGCATTTCCATTCCTAAATCTCGTTTTACGATCGGCACAAAACTGTTGTATTAACTTAGCTCGGTAAAGTCATGCTACCTTTGGAAGGGACGCAGGCAAGCCATTGGCCAGCAAAGCACCACCGCCAGGCGCGATTGCGGTTAAGTCAAGGTTTCGCAATATTTGATGTGTTGTGGCGACGGCGGCTGACAGCGTCGGCAGGCCAGATGCCCGTTCGATCATTTCGATAGATGGCAATGACGGCATTTGGACACAGGCCGAGGCCACGATGGCATCAACACCCCGCAGATCAAGCTTGCGCCACAATTCAGCGGGGGCCGTTGGATCTTGTGATGCAACTTCCAGGTTGTCAGAAATTTCGAGGGCGAGGAAATCCTGGACTTCGATGCCCTCATTCTCGATGTAATCCACAACCATCTGGGTCAATGGCCGCATATAGGGGCAAATGATCGAAACCTTCTTCACACCCAAGCCTTTAAGGCCGTCGATCAACGCCCCTGCGGAATTTAAAACGGGTGTCGGGCAGCCATTGTCGGCCGTTGCCTTGTGCAGTTTTAGCGACGAGGCACGGTGGTAGCCGAGGCCCATTGACATGATTGCAACAATGCACGCGTAGGCCTGAACCTCGACGGCGGCGTCTGATAACTCAGTTGCGCAGCGCACGCTGTCGGTGTCCATCGCCTCCAACTCTTCTTTCACGACACACTTCATCCGCATGCGCGAGGAATGGAACGTAAAACGCTCAGGCAAAATTGTTTCCCGCGCCTTCAACAGCGCTGGGATTTCGGTTTCCATAGTCACGTTTGAGCTGGGGACAATCAAGCCAACGCGTCGATAGTTTGTTGTAAATGACATTGTGTTTTTCCTTTAATGAGATGAGTGCGAAACCTACAGCGCCGGCCCCATGACGGCTTCAGGCAACCAGGTGGCTATGCCGGGAAAGAGGCTAAGAATGACAATGGCGAGCACCATGCAGGCCACAAATGGCAACGAACCCATCAGGATCGTGCGCAACGAGATATCGGGCGCGATTCCGTTGATGACATATAGGTTCAGACCAACCGGCGGTGAGATCAGCCCTATTTCCATGTTGATGGTAAGGATCACTGCGAACCAGATCGGGTCGAATCCAGCCGTTGTGATGATGGGCAGCAAGATTGGCGCTGCCATCAAAATAACAGCTACGGGCGGCAGAAAGAAACCAGCAATTAGCAAGAAGACGTTGACGGCCAGCATCAGGATCCACGGGTTTACATCCAGTGTGCCTATCCAGATGGCGATGCTTTGGGTGATGAACAAACTTGACAGCATGTAGGAAAACACACCCGCAGCGGCAATGATAAACAGGATCATCACGCTTTCTTTGGTGCTGTCTCGCAAGATTGCCCAAATCGCCCGGATGTCCCACAGTTTGTAGATCACAATCGCTACGCTAAGGCATAGTATTGCCCCCACGGCAGCGGTCTCGGACGGCGTGGCGACGCCGCCATACATCGTGTAAAGTACGCCGATGATAATTAAGATAAAAGGTAGAACGCGCGGTAATATTTCGATTTTTTCGCGCCAAGTATAGCTTTGAGCTGTTAGCAGAGCCGTATCACCGGACTTCCACGTGGCGTAAAGTGACCATGCCATAAAAAGGGCAACCAGCATGATGCCGGGAAAGACGCCTGCAAGGAACAAACGGCCAATCGAGGTCTCTGTGGCGACGCCGTAAACGATCATCGTGACTGATGGCGGGATCAGAATGCCCAGCGTACCACCGGCTGCGATTGAACCTGTTGCAATCCCTTCTGGGTAGCCACGCTTGAGCATCTCGGGGATACCCATTTTGCCAATGGCTGCACATGTCGCGGGGCTTGACCCGGACATTGCCGCAAACAGTGCGCAGGCACCAAGATTTGAGATCACCAGCCCGCCGGGCACCCGCGTCAGCCAACGCTCCAAAGCTTCATACAGATCAGCCCCCGCGCGGGTAGAGGCGATTGACGACCCCATGATGATAAACATAGGAATTGACAGCAGAGCGAAGCTGTCAAGTTTACCAAAGAAGATTTCAGGCATGAGTTCAAGCGAGCGGGCGCCGTCAAATACCACGAGGAAACCGGCTGAAACGATCAGCAGCCCGATGCCGACCGAAACACCCGAAAATAAAACTAGAATTGTGCATAGCCCAACGAGGGCACCAAGAATAAGGGGGTCCATTATGACACCTCCAAGCCAAAAGGCGGTTTTGATTTTGTGAGAAGTGCAACGAGATCTGAGGCCAACTGAAGCAGCAGCAAACCAAACCCGATGGGAAGCGAAAGATATGGTATCCACAAGGGCACAGCGGTTACCGTGTCGGTGGTCCAGCCCTTTGTGTAGGCAAGATGCCAATGCTCATAGCCATAAAATGCCATAACGGCTGTGATGGCGGCGGATAGACTGAGCGTAAGAATGGCGAGGGCAAACCGCGCGCGTCCCCGCAGCGCGAGCGGGATAAGGTCGACATTTACGTGGCCACCCTGTTGCTGAACGAAAGGTAGCCCAATCAACGTTGCGGCAATCACAAGAAACACAACGGCCTCGGTTTGCCACACCGTGGAGCCATTCAAGACAAACCGCACAAAGATCATCTGGCAAGTCAAAAACACCGCGGCGAAGATCATAGCCGCAGCAGACCATCCGGCAACACTGGATATTGACTGCACTACAGTAACAAACACATTGCTGCTTTTGGGGGTCGTATGGGGACGAGGTGCATGGTTAGCCATCGCAATAATCCTTGATCGTTATGAGTGATTTACTGGAGCGCCATTTGCGCCCCAGATTGTTCAATTGTTCACTCAACCGCGAGCGCCATATCCAGAAGCTCTTGGCCACCGGGCACGTCAGCCACGAAGGCCGCATAAGACGTTTCTTGTGCGAGCGCTTGCCACGCTTGGAAATCCTCGGCGCTCATTTCGGCAATCTCCACGCCCGCTTCACGGAATATGTCAACTGACTCGGCATCTTGCAGCTTTGCTTGCTCAAGATAATACGCTTCGGCAATTTCTGCGGCCTCTAACAATGCGGCTTGCTGAGCTTCAGTCAGACCCTCAAATGTCGACTTATTCATCAAAACAGGCTGATACAGGAACCAGAGTGCGATATCCGCAGCAGGTGTGTAGCATGCAACTTGCTCGAAAATCCGGTAAGAGACAAAGGATGCCGACGACGTGTTGGCGGCATCCAAAACGCCGGTTTGCATCGCGGAATAGATCTCGGATGAAGCCATTGATGTAATGGAAGCGCCTGCGCCAACGAGCATCTGCTCAAACGACTTGCCGGCTGCGCGTGTTTGCAACCCAATAACGTCAGCGGGGTTGGTAATACAGCTATCTTTTCCGACAAACCCGCCTGCCAAGTAGCCATGCACCAAAACCATCACATCGTCCTCAGCCATTCTGGCCTCAAGCGCCTCCATGAATGGCGATTGGCTTAAGCGCGCTGCATGGTCGTGATTTTTAACCAAACCCGGCATCAAAGTTAGGTTAAAGGACGGCTGTTGCCCGCCAGCATAGGATAGCGGAAAGACCGTCATATCCAATTGGCCACGTGATAACGGGCGGTATTGCTCACGTGGTTTAAACAAGGATTTAGACGGAAAGATCCTGATCTCAAGATCGACATTCGCTGCGGCCACTTCGTCTGCGAGTATTTGAGCCACCTCGTGGCGAACATCACTTGTTGACCATTGATGGGACAATCGAAGCTCTTCTGCCTGAACGGCCCCTCCCATAATTAGAACCGCAAGCCCTGTTGATTTCAAAAAAGTTTTCATCATATTCTCCCTTTTGGATACTTATTATAGCTATCTGGATACATATGATTAGTCACAATGGATACATATAGCAATAATAAATATTTTTATATTTTGGTTTGATCTGGCATATTCGCAAATAAACGGCTACATTAACGAAAAGGATCCACTATGGCGCGCGCGGCAGACAAGCTTATTGAACAGCTAAAGCACGAGATTTTCAGTGGCATTCTGAGCCCCGGTGATCAGTTAGAGGAAGCTGGTCTTGCAGAACGATTTGGAATCAGCCGCACGCCAATTCGTGAAGCCATCCGGTCCATGGTGGATAGCGGCCTGTTAGAAACGCGGCCGCGCAAAGGGGCCATCGTACGGGTTCTGTCTGCCAAAGAGCTCAGCGACCTGTTTGAAGTTACAGCAGAACTTGAGGGCATGGCATGCCGTTTGGCGAGTGAAAACCTAACGCACTCACACAAACGAGCTATTCTAAGGGGGCTGGAACAATGCGTTACCGCAGCGGATGCCCAAGATATTCCTGCCTATGCAAGTGCCAATCTGGTTTTTCACGCAGCCATTAACCATGCCAGCGGTAACAAGTGGTTGATTGATCAGCTAGAACAAATTCAGGCGCGCATCAACGTCTACCGCCTCATGCCTTATGATGTTGTCGGACGCCTTGAAAAATCTATCGAAGAGCATCGCCAGATATGTGACGCAATCTTAAAAAAAGATGGTGCAAAAGCAAATGTGCTGATGCGTGACCATATGATGCTGCAAGGCATGCGGTTGCCAAGTATTCTTAACGCGCTTGAATGACATTATAGCCTACGCATTCCCGTTTAGTTTGAACCCTAAGATCACGGATAGTTGGCCTAACTGGTCCGAAGCTGCATATTTAGTCAGTTGAAAGCGCGATGGTGAAACAAGAATAGTTACACCCTCATTTGAGCTGCCATTTTGCAAAGCTCGGTAAACAGACAGCGAGATACACCAAGGTTTCGGGCTATTTCAGCCAAGACCCAGTGCTTGGGTTTTAGGGTTTGCGCTCATCATTGCCATATTCGGCGGCGTGGCCTTGGTGATTGCTCGCTACTTTGGCGGCTTTCAAGGGGCCGCTAGCGGTCAGCACCGCGAGCAATGGCTCTTTTTAGTGGTCTTTGCGGCGATGTATGCTGTGTTTCATATTGTGGTGTTTTTCTATGAGATCGAGCGTATGCCCATTTAGCAAGGGCGCTTTCATTTTAGCGTAGCTTGTGTAACCTTGCACCCAACCTTGGAGGCCAGAGTGAACCTATACGAAAATTTTGCCGGAGCGCTGATCATTATTGTTGCGGTGGCGCTGCCTGGTTTTGTGGCGTTGCGGGCTGCTTATCGGCAACATAGCCGCTGGCTAATCTTGCCCTATGCGACCGTAACCGCGTTTTTCGGCACATACGTGCAAGGGTTGGCACCACGTAACCACGACCCGCAATCGCTTAACTTTGGAGACGGGTTTACTTTTCTGGTTGGGCTGGTGCTTTTTGGTGGGATTGGTGGCGTGTTTTACCTTGTAGTCCGAGCCGCTGGAAAGTTTAAAAACCACACGCCCAGCCTGCGTGAACAGGCCGCGCATTTGGCGGCTTTTATTGGCCTGATAGGGCTGGGCATTGCGCTGATTTTAGCGTTTGGTTTTAGCCCATTTGCCTAAACCTCCATGCAAATATACTTCAGCTCTAGATAATCCTCGATCCCGTGGTGTGAGCCTTCACGACCAAGGCCTGATTGCTTAACCCCGCCAAAAGGCGCCACCTCGGTGGAAATCAGGCCGGTATTCACCCCGACCATGCCATATTCCAGCGCTTCAGCAACCCGCCATACGCGGCTGAGGTTGTTGGCGTAAAAATAGCTGGCGAGGCCAAAGATGGTATCGTTGGCTTGCTCGATCACGTCGTCTTCATCGGTGAAGCGAAACAGCGGCGCCACGGGGCCAAAGGTTTCATCATTGGTGACGATCATATCGCGGGTCACGCCCGTAAGAATGGTTGGCTCAAAGAAGGTGCCGCCGAGCGCGTGGCGATGGCCGCCGGTGGTAACGGTGGCCCCTTTGGCGGTGGCGTCAGCAATATGCGCTTCCACCTTTTCTACGGCGGCTTGGGTAATAAGCGGGCCTGCGATCGTGCCATCCTCAAAGCCGTCTCCGACCTTCATATTGCCCACGGCTGCCGCCATTTTCTCAGCGAAAGCGTCATACACGCCGTCCTGCACGTAAATCCGGTTGGCACACACACAGGTTTGGCCGTTATTGCGGTATTTCGCGATCATCGCGCCTTCTACGGCGGCATCAAGATCGGCGTCGTCAAACACGATGAAGGGGGCATTTCCACCCAGTTCCATGCTCATTTTCATAACTTGCCCAGCGCCTTGCGCGAGCAGAATGCGGCCCACATTTGTGGAGCCGGTAAACGTGAGTTTGCGGACCTTAGGGTTGGACGTAAACTCCTTTCCGACATCAGCAGCCGCCGTAGATGGCACCACAGAAAATACGCCTTTCGGCACGCCAGCACGCTCGGCGAGCAAAGCCATGGCGAGTGCTGAAAGCGGCGTTTCGGCGGCGGGTTTAGCCACAAATGCGCAGCCAGCGGCCAGCGCTGGGCCAACTTTGCGCGCGATCATCGCGTTCGGGAAATTCCACGGGGTGATAGAAGCCACCACGCCGACGGGTTGCTTGAGCACCACGATGCGTTTGCTTTCCTGGTGGCCGGGAATAGTCTCGCCATATACCCGCTTGGCCTCTTCCGAAAACCACTCAATAAAGCTGGCGCCATACATGATTTCGCCTTTGGCCTCGGCCAGTGGCTTGCCCATTTCAGCGGTCAGAATTGCGCCTAGGTCGTCGGCATTTTCAACCATCAGGTCAAACCACTTACGCAGCACGGCCGCGCGGTCTTTGCCGGTGCGGGCGGCCCAAGGTTTTTGCGCTTTATAAGCGGCATTAATGGCGCGGCGGGTTTCGGCCACACCGCAATCTGCGACCTTGGCAATCACGTCTCCCCGCGCTGGGTTAGTGACCTCTAGCGTGTTGCCGCTGTCGGCCTCCACCCACTCTCCAGCCACATAGGCTTGGGTAATAAGCAGTGACGGGTCATTTAGCTTGCTGGCAAGTTCGGTTTTATCGAGCATTGGGCTTCTCCATAAGAATTTGGGTGCAGGATGCGGGGAAGCCGAGGTTTTCGCAAGCGGATTTGGTGAATTTCAGAAATATGCTAGAATATTGCAAAATGGGGGAGAAAATGGCCAATAAAACGCAAGAAAATGACGACGATGTGGCGGCATTTTTACAATCCGTGGAGAATCCAAAACGCCGCGCTGATGCGGAGGTTGTGCTGGAGATGATGACGCGGGTCACGGGCTGGCCTGCTAAAATGTGGGGCGCGTCTATAATTGGCTTTGGGAGCTACCACTACAAGTATGAAAGTGGCCGTGAAGGGGACGCCTTACGGGTTGGCTTTTCGCCGCGCAAGGCCAATTTGGTGATTTATATAATGCCCGGATATACGGATTATTCAGAAATTCTGGGCCGAATTGGGAAGTATAAAAAGGGGAAATCCTGCCTTTATATCAATAAACTGGCGGATGTTGATATGGCAGTATTGGAGGAATTGGTTGTGGCGGGGCTGGCGGATATGGCAGAGAAATACCCCGCAGGGTAAAACCCCACCCTACCGGAGCTGGCGGGTCGCTTCGCCTATAGCTATTCCTGCCGACACGGCCACATTTAGCGAGCGGCCACCGCCGGGCATGGGGATGAGTAGGCGGGCGTCGCAGATTTGCGCCACCTCGTCTGGCACGCCAGCACTTTCGCGGCCCATCATTATAGTGTCTCCTTCCTGAAAGCCAAAATCCCATAGGGGCGTGGCGGCTTTGGTGGACATCAGAATCAGGCGGCCAGTGCGCTGGGCCTGAAACGCCTGCCATGAGGCATGGCGGGAAATATCTGCAATATCGGCATAATCCATCGCCGAACGGCGCAGGGCTTTGACCGAAAACGGGAATCCGCAGGGCTCTATCACGTCAATTCCGGCATCAAAGCAGGCGGCGAGTCGAATCATTGTGCCAAGATTCGGGGCAATATCGGGCTGAAAAGCCGCGATTCGTAGTTTTTTGGCCAATATTTCCACTTTCTTTAGGCATGCGGCGCAAAGTCCGCTGGACCGCGCGCCATGTCAGGTGTATTCGGTTCCTGCAATGCCTGCAATCTGCGGGCTCAAAATGTATATCAAGCCCGAGAATCGGGCATCAGCAAGGGGGGACGTCCATTGTCTCACGCAGAAGATACAGGCTCGCGCCGCGATTTTCTATATGTCGCGACAGCCACAACCGGAGCCGTAGCGGTTGGCGCCGCTGTTTGGCCGCTGGTCGACCAAATGAACCCCAGCGCCGATGTTCAGGCGCTTTCGTCCATCGAGATCGACATTGACGGCATTGAGCCCGGCACACAGATTACCAAAAAATGGCGTGGTAAGCCGGTGTTTATCCGCCGCCGCACCGCAGAAGAGATCGAAGAAAGCCGTGGCACACCGCTGGCTGATCTTCCGGATCAAACCTCGCAAAACAACAATAAGTTCGAGACAGACGCTTCGGATGAGAACCGCACGCTGGATGAAGCTGGCGAATGGCTGGTGATGATCGGTGTTTGCACCCATCTCGGCTGTATCCCTATTGGGGATGGCGCTGGTGAGTTTGGTGGCTGGTTCTGCCCATGCCACGGGTCGCACTATGATGCGGCTGGCCGTATTCGCAAGGGGCCTGCCCCGCTCAACCTTCTGGTGCCGACATCCGAGTTTTTGTCCGACACCGTCATTAAACTAGGCTAAGGGAGAACATCATGGGTGGTATCCCACACGATAATTACGAGCCAAAATCCAACGCGGAAAAATGGCTCGACAAGCGGCTCCCTATTGTAGGGCTGATTCATAATGTAATTATGATTCCGACGCCAAAAAACCTGAACTGGATGTGGATCTGGGGCATTGTGCTCGCCTTCACACTGGTTTTGCAAATCATTACCGGCATTATTTTGGCGATGCACTATACGCCGCACGTGAGCATGGCGTTCCAATCGGTTGAGCACATCATGCGTGATGTGAACTACGGTTGGCTGATCCGCTATACCCACATGAACGGCGCAACGTTGTTCTTTATTGCGGTATATCTGCACATCTTCCGTGGCCTTTACTACGGTTCCTATAAAGCCCCGCGTGAAGTTACGTGGATCATCGGTATGTTGATTTACTTGGCAATGATGGCAACGGGTTTCCTCGGCTACGTTCTTCCTTGGGGCCAAATGTCCTTCTGGGGTGCGACCGTGATTACCGGCCTGTTTGGCGCGGTTCCGGGCGTGGGCGAAAGCTTGCAAGCTTGGCTCCTTGGTGGGCCGGCTGTTGATAACGCAACGCTTAACCGCTTCTTCTCGCTGCACTATTTGCTGCCATTTGTGATTGTTGCGCTGGTGGCGCTGCACATCTGGGCCTTCCACACCACGGGCAATTCAAACCCAACCGGTGTTGAGGTTCGTCGTGGCTCAAAGAAAGAAGCCGAGAAAGACACCCTGCCATTCTGGCCATACTTTGTGATCAAAGACCTCTACGCGCTTGTAGTGGTGTTGATCGTGTTTGCGGCCGTAATTGGCTTCATGCCAAACTTCTTTGGTGAGCCAGATAACTATATCATGGCTGACCCGCTGAAAACACCGCCGCACATTGTGCCTGAATGGTATTACCTGCCGTTCTACGCCATTTTGCGCGCGTTTACCGCTGATGTAATGGTTGTGCAGTTCACATCCTTCATCACTGGCGGCATTGTTGATGCGAAGTTCTTTGGTGTGGTTGCGATGTTTGGTTCGATCTTTGTGATGGCCCTCGTGCCATGGCTTGATACTTCCAAAGTGCGCTCGGGCCGTTTCCGCCCGGCATTCCGTTTCTTCTTCTGGCTACTGGCGTTTGACTTCATGTTCCTGATGTGGCTCGGCTCCCGCCCTGCGGAAGAGCCTTATGCCAGCATGGCGCTATACGCCTCCTTCTATTGGTTCGGTTATTTCTTGGTGATCCTGCCGCTTCTTGGCTTGTTCGAGAAACCGCAAACACCGCCTGAAACCATTGAAGAAGACTTTGATTCCCATTATCCGCCTAAGTCGGCAGAGTAAGAAAGGACAATGAAAATGTTTAAGAAAACGATCCTTTCCGCCCTTGTGGTGCTAGGTTTTGGGACTTCGGCCTCTGCGAGCGGTGGTGGCGAGATCCACGACGTTGCTTTCAGCTTTGAAGGTGTATTTGGTATTTACGAGGAGGCCGAGCTTCAGCGCGGTTTGCAAGTATACACCGAAGTTTGCGCCGCATGTCACGGGCTTAACCTTGTGGCTTATCGCAACCTCGGAGACGCTGGTGGCGTTGGCCTACCTGAAGATCAGGTAAAAGCCTATGCCGCTCAGTTTGAGGTGTTTGACGCCGAGCTTGACGATTTTCGCCCTGCGATCCCGTCAGATAAATTTGGCGACAGCCAATATGACGGCGCGCCTGATCTCTCGTTGATGGCCAAAGCCCGCAAAGGCTTTGAAGGCCCATATGGCTTGGTGGTTAACCCGCTCTTCCGCGGCGTTGGTGGCCCAGAATACATTGCCGCTTTTCTCTCCGGTTATTCCGGCGAGGAAAAAGAGCAGGCTGGCACGATTCTGTATGAAAATACAGCATTCCCCGGCGGCTGGACATCTATGCCTCCGCCCTTGTTTGACGAGCTGGTTGAGTTTGAACCTGCCGCAGATAACGACGTGCATGCGCTGGCCGAAGATGTGGCATCCTTCCTGATGTGGACAGCGGAGCCTAAGCTGGTAGACCGTAAAAAAGCTGGCCTTGTGGCAGTGATTTTCCTCACCTTCCTTGCGGCTATGCTTTATCTGACCAACAAAAAGATCTGGGCCAAGGCCAAGCGCAAAGACTAAGGTCTTACGCAATTGATTTGGAAAGGGGCGCGCCGTGTGGCGGGCCCCTTTTTTGTGACCATATCACGTGCGCCCGTAACGGTCTTCCAGCCGCAGGATATCATCCTCTGCAAGGTAATCTCCGGTTTGCACTTCGATCAGCTCAAGCGGGGTTTCGCCATTGTTTTCAAGTGCATGCACAACCCCGAGCGGCAGGTAAATTGATTGATTTTCAGAAAGCTCCAACACCTCCTCACCCTTGGTGACCTTTGCTGTGCCGCGCACAACCACCCAATGCTCTGCCCGATGAAAATGCTTCTGAACCGAGAGCTTCCCACCCGGCTTAACCGTAATGCGCTTCACCAAATAGCGCGCACCTTCGTCGACTTTGTCATAACTGCCCCATGGGCGGTATACATCTCGGTGAAAGGCCACTTCCGGCCGGCTATCAGCCTTCAGCCGCGCCACCAGCGCCTCCATGTGGGCCACACCTGCTTTTGGCGCCACAAAAACCGCATCCTTAGTTTCTACAATCACCATATTTTCGCAGCCCACAGCCGCCACAAGCCGGCTTTGGGCGTTAATGTAATTGCCGCGCCCTTCCAGGCTAACCACATCGCCGATCTCGCAATTTTGCGCGCTATCTTTGGCCGAAGCCTCCCAGAGCGCTGCCCAAGAGCCAATGTCGCTCCAGCCAGCATCAAGCGGCAGCATCAACAGGTTTTTGGCTTTTTCCATCACGGCGTAGTCAATTGATTCCGCAGGGCAGGCCAAAAACGCATCTTTATCAAAACGCAGAAAATCAAGATCGGCCGAGCGGCCCTTAAAAGCCGCTTCACAGGCACGCAGAATGTCGGGCCTATGTTGGCGGAGCGCCGCAAGGTAGCTGCTGGCCCGAAACATGAAAACGCCGCTATTCCAGTAATACGCCCCGCTCGCCAGATAATCTGTGGCCGTAGCGGCATCAGGCTTTTCCACAAAAGCCTCAACCTCTAGCGCTCCCCCTTTGGGGACCGTGGCGCGAATATAGCCATATCCGATTTCAGCATGAGTGGGGGGGATGCCAAAAGTGACAAGATCACCACCCTCAGCTAAGGCGCTGCCTGCTTTTACAGCCTCACAAAACGCCGCATTGTCATGGATTTTATGGTCGGCAGGCATAACCAGCAGCACAGGGTCATCTGCCGTCGCTTGTGCTTCCAGCGCCCCCATGGCTAAAGCAGGAGCCGTGTTTCGGCCTGCGGGCTCGAGCAGAATGGACGCCGAAACCCCGAGCTGGCGCACCTGCTCGGCGGCCAAAAACCGAGAGTCCTCGTTACAAATCAGCATTGGTGGCAAATGTGGCAGGTTATCAAGCCGGGAAAGTGTATTTTGCAGCATGGTATGTGCGCCATCTAGCTGCAAATACTGCTTGGCATAATGCTTGCGCGACAGCGGCCATAGCCGCGTGCCCGAGCCTCCGGCCAGAATAACGGGGAGCAGCGGCTTCATCTGTTGCGGCTTTGAAGAATGATGGGTTTAGAAGGCTGCATGGGGCTCCCGACTGAAATTTGGCAAAACCTGCCGTCGCAATGTGTTAACTACTAGTGCAATAATCATTAACAATTCGTCAATGCCCATGGCAACTTCTTTGCTGAAAGCTTAACGCAGGCAATGGCGTGCTCCGGTTTTCGTAAGGGTATTGATTAAAACAGCCGGATTGCTAGGTATTCACCAGTTTTTTCTATGGTCAGGGCGCATTATGGTTCAGCGCATTGGCTACCATTTTCCCGGCACACGGATTCCGCCCAATCGTTATAGGCCCCCTGCCAATTGATACTTGAGCAGCCGCCAAGACTGAGTGCGACCGCCACTATCACAAAAAGGAGGCGCCGATCCGCCATCATTCTGGCTCCAATGCATTGAGAAGCAGGTTGGCGGTCGCCTCGGCCGAGCCCTCACCGATGAGGGCCACGGCAACTATGGCATCTTGCTCTGGTGCATAGACCAGAACCGCGCGCGCGCCGGGCACGCCCCCCGAATGGCCAATCCAAAGCGCGGCCTCAGGGCCCGGCACATCATAAACCATGAGCCCGAGGCCGTACCACAGGCCATCCTGATGCATTGGATAAAGCTCAGCGAGCATGCGGGCCACTGTTTCGCGCGGCAGTATCCGCCCCGACATCAGATCGCGTAGGAACAGCGCCATACTTTCCGCATCAGCCGCCGCACCACCCGCCGCCTGTGGCCCGCGCAGATCCATGCTTGGGTCAGACCGACGATTGGCCGGAGGGACGATGCTGTCGAGGCTTTCATTCGGCGCAAGCATCCGAATCCCTTGCCCCGCGCTACGTGACAGGACGAGCTCGGTGGCTGCCACATGGTAGGGTTTCCCTGTGATGTTTTCTATCACAGCTCCAAGCAGCGTATAGCCGGAGTTTGAATATCGCCACACAGCACCCGGGCAAGCATAGGGTGGCTGGCGCCGCACAACATCGAGAACACCTTCGAGATCAAGCAGATCTCCCGCTTCATACACCTGCGGATCTTCATTCGAACTGAAGAGGCCGGACGTATGGGTCATCAACATGTGCAGCGTGATAATTTCACCATTCGGGACACCTTCTACATATTTTGCAATCGGGTCGTCTAGGGAAAGCTGTCCGTCTAGCTCCAGTCTCAGCACGGCTGCTGCCGTTATGATCTTACCCACGCTCGCCCAATAGTGAATATGCCCATCCGGAGTGCCACTACGCGCCGCCCACGCTGCGCCGCCCTCTTGCCATACCGCGGCCGTTATGCTCGGCGCACCTGTAGCATCCTTTGCCTTGGCGAAGGCGGCTGCCAGCGCAGACCGCTCCCCTGAGGTTAAACCGCTATGATCAAGCGGCCGGAGATGCGTCACACTGTTGGCAACTGGCCCGCGCAATGCAGGCCCAGCATAGGGTGCGACGATCTTGCAAGAATCGTGTGTAGTGCGGCTTGGGCCAGTGGTGGTGCAGCCAACCGTCGATAGGATCAAAGCAAGTGCTGTCAGGCGGTATGTCATGGGGAACCCCTTTTTTGGCTTTGCGCAGCCGTAGAATTTAGATCAGTACAGTGGATATTAGTTTCTGTTAATAAGTGATTCGTTATTGTTTTACAGAAATGTATTATCTATAAGGAGCAAACTTACAAGGGGCACAACATGGACCACGATATTTCATTCAACAATAAGCGCCTGCAAAGCCGCGCGAAACTGGCCGCATGGGCGTGTTGGGCAATGGGGCTTGCTATTCCTGGCCTGCTGCTTTTGTCGTGGTATACTGGCGACGCTCGGGTTGCCGCACTTGGGGCACTGTTGTTCCCGCCTGATCACACGCTGTCGATAGCCCAATTGGCTGCCGCTATGGCGCTCAGCCTGCTTCCCGCGCTTGCACTTGCGCGTGCGCTCTTTGGGGTTGCCGCCTGTTTTACTGGTTTCGCACAGAGTGACTGGTTTGGCCCCCGTCAGCCCCGCAGCCTCGCCATTGCGGGCCGCTGGCTGATCATCGCCGGCGTTCTCGGGCTTGTGGTGCCAACCCTTCTGGGCCTCATCCTGACCCTAAACAACGCACCAGGTACGCGGATTTTCACATTCGCCCTTTCAAGCAACGGCGTCCTCACCATTCTGTTCGGCACGCTGCTTTGGGCTCTTGGGCATGTCTGGGACATGGCCAGAGGCATCGCGGCAGAAAACGCGCGGTTCGTCTGATGGGCATTGTTGTCCGGCTTGACGTGATGATCGCGCGGCGCAAGTTCAGCTCGAAGGAATTAGCCGCGCGTATTGGCATTACCGAGGCAAACTTGTCCCTGCTTAAGCGCGGCCATGTGAAGGGCGTCCGGTTCCAGACTCTGGCAAAGCTCTGCCACGAATTGGACTGCCAGCCCGGAGATATTTTGGAGTATGACGACGAAACCAGTGGGGGATGACGGAAAATGCCTGAGCGCGGACCGCCGCGCCACCCTACGAAATTTTGGCTGCTAAGGAGTATACTATGCGCGTATTAAAATGGGTTGTGGGTGTGTTTATCGTTGTATTCGTGGGTTTTGCTGTGTCGTGGCTGGTCTTTATGCCCAACAGCGCTGAGCGCGGTGTCTGGGTGCACGAAGCCAATGGTCGTGTCTTGTCTCTAGGTTATTTTCGCGCAAATATTTACCACCAGACAGCAGCGGGTTGCGTGCCAACCATGTCTTTCCCAGCCCACATGGCACTGGTGAAAGCCATAGAAAGCGCGTGGATCGAAGTTGAAAACGACCAGCTAGCGTTACATATTGATGGCTACCTTGCCCCTGCGATTTATGCACGGGCAGATACCCTGCCCGAGGCCTGCAATAATCCGATTAAAGACACACCCGCACTTACCTTCGGTGCCATGTGGGCAACGATGAATGAGCACTACCCCTTTTTCGAGCTGCACGGCGTGAACTGGAACGAGCGCCGAGCCCTTGCGCCTGAGAATACAGCAACGGATACCGAGCTTTATGAAGCTATCAAGACAGCCCTCACCGGTTTGGACGACGGCCATTTGCAGCTGATTACCGATGAACACGGATACTTCTCGCCCCGATTTGCTCCGGAATGGATGCCCGAGCCAGCCCTAAAACGGAGCGCGCTTACTCAAATCGCGCGCGATAACATCGGTATTACGCTGACGCCAATAGAGAACACAGGTCTCGAATATGGTATCAGGGAGGATGGCATCGGCTATCTCTTGATCACACGGATGAGCACACAACCCGGCTTCAATCAACTGAGCACCTCGTTGGCGCGGGAAAGCTTCGCGCGCGTTGCGGCTGCGCTTGCGGATGCGGATGCTATTATCATCGACGTTCGCTATAACCCAGGCGGAGACGATGCGACCGCATTTGCATTTGCTGGCCACTTAACAGACACGCCCGTTTTGGCGCTGCGCAAACGTACCCGCATGGGAGGTGGCTGGACGGAGGCTATTGAGGCGACGGTTCAGCCGCTGACTCCACGGCTTGATCAGCCGATTATTCTTCTCACCAGTGATTTAACCAGCAGCGCGGCCGAGATTTTTACGATGGCTTTGCGTGAGATGCCACAGGTGATCGTGATGGGGGAAAACACGGGCGGGCGGCTATCGGATATACTGGACACAACGCTTCCCAATGGGTGGCACTTTGGCCTGAGCAACCAAGACTACCGCACACCTGATGGCAGCGCCTTCGAGGGCCGTGGCCTCCCGCCTGATATTCGTATCGAAACGGATGCACAGGCCCTTGTTCAAGGCGCCGATGTTGTGCTTGAGGCCGCTATCGCTCATGCCCTCAAGTTCTGAATATATATTCAGTATCTCTTGAGCTAACGGATCGAATCCGGCTTGGCCGACAAAAAGGGCAACCATTTACCCCTTAGAACTTGCTTCTCTGCCCGTGCCTGCGGCAAAGGCCTCAAGAAAATCCAGCTGCCCTTGGGTTTCAATCCACGAACCATTGCGCGCGCGGGTTTCGGCAATGGCCTCTGCCGCCGTATTACCCGCCCAAATCTGCATGGCGGCCAGCAGTGTGCCTGTGCGGCCCTTGCCAGCGCGGCAATGAAACACCACCGCCTCACCGCGCGCGGTATAGGCGGAGACCTCACGGCAAATTTGTGCGGCCTGCTCTAGGCTTGGCGGCTGAAAGTCGGGGATAGGTGCATAGAGCGACTCGATGCCATAGCTTTTGACTAACGCCGCGTCTGGCTGCCATTCCTGCGTTAGGGAGACAAGTAGCCGAATATGCAGCTGGCCAAGAGCCTTTAGGGCCTTTTTATCGGGCTTAGGCATGCCGCCCAGCCGCCCGACGTGCAGCCAACAAAACCCATCTGGAGCAAACCTGTCTACCAAAGAGACCTCCCTTAAAGCATTAATAGTGGCCTTATATAGGCGGGCTTTACCCGCAGGTTCAAGCCGAGAGCTTGGTTGCTTTTGACCATAGGCGTGCTAAGCATAAGCATGGCAGAACCAATCCCAAATATTCTCTCCCACGAGGCGCGCTTTAGCTGGGTGCGGCTGCGCACGCTGGTCATGCTGCGCTGGATGACCATTGCCGGACAGGCCACAGCGCTTTGGGTCGCGGTTGCGGTATTACATGTTGATATCAGAGTAGACCTCGCGGCCACGGTCATTGGCCTCGCGGTGGCTTTTAACATTGTGGCAACGGTGGTTTTCCCCGAAAACCGCAGACTAAGCGAGCGGGCAGCTTTGCTAACCCTGCTCTTTGACCTCACGCAACTGGCAGCGCTTTTGGCCCTTACTGGCGGGTTAATGAACCCGTTTGCTGTGCTTTTGCTTACGCCCGTAGTTATGGCCTCAACCGCGCTTAACCTGCGCGCAACCCTCCTGCTTGGCCTTGTGGCTGTGGGGCTGCTTTCAGCCTTGCATATTTACCCCTCGCCGATGAAGCTTCTGAATGGCGAGGTTTTGCAGGTGCCCGCCATAATGATTGATGGCTTTTGGGTCGCGCTCATTACATCGGTCGGTTTCTTGGCGCTGTATTCCCGTAGGATAATGGTCGAGGTTTTTTCCATGTCACAAGCGCTGGCGGCGACCCAAACTGCCCTTGGCCGCGAGCAACGGCTCACCGCCCTTGGGGGGGTGGTTGCCGCCGCTGCTCACGAGCTTGGCACGCCCTTGGCCACCATCAAAATGGTCAGCACAGAGCTGGCGGATGAGCTGAAAGACCAGCCAGAGCTGCTGGAAGACGTGGAACTCATCCGTGAGCAAGCCAACCGCTGCCGCGATATTTTGCACGAAATGGGGCGCACGGGAAAAGACGATACCCTGATGCAAATCACCCCGATTTCAGCGCTGGTGCAAGAAGCGATGGAGCCACATCTGGACCGTGGCAAGCGCATTGTGCCGCGCATAAATGGCCGGATAAATGATGGCCCGGGGGCGGACCATATGCTGGTCGCGCGGCAATCCGAGATTATCCACGGCCTTCGTAACCTCATCCAAAACGCGGTTGATTTTTCGGCCACCACGGTTTGGGTGGATATTGACTGGGATAAAGCCCACCTAAAAGTGCATGTGGGGGATGACGGCCCCGGCTATCCCTCCCACATAATTGGCCGCATCGGAGACCCGTTTATGCGTAAACGTGGCCATGTGGACCCAAACCGCCCGGGCTATGAAGGCATGGGGCTTGGGCTTTTTATCGCCAAAACCTTGCTAGAGCGCACGGGGGCACAGCTGACCTTTGCCAATGGCTCCGAGTGGGACGAAAGCGATGTTTCTATCGAAAAAGCCCGCCCTACCGGCGCGATTGTTGAGGTGGTCTGGGACCGTGCAACGCTGGAAATCACGCTGGCCCAAGCCCGGGCACCGCTGGGGGACAACCCGTATTTTGATTATTGAACAGTAGCGAATTTTCAAGAGTTGAAGTATCCTATCTTGGTTTTATCATCTCACACCGATTCTTGCGGTGCGGGTATTGTATGAGGAGAGAGCCGCTGCGCGTGCTGTATTGGAAATGGGTTTTTGTGGCAGCGTTTTCGCTGGGAATGGCCAGTGTCGAGCCGGCATTTGCCCAACGGCAAGGCGGGTTTTTAAGTGGGTTGTTTGGCAATAACCAAAATAACCGCGCCCAGCAGGCCGCAAACTCTGCTCAGCGCCGCACCAACCGTGCCGTGCAATCGGCGCTAAATTTCTTTGGCTTTGATACCGGGAGTGTTGACGGCATCCTTGGTCGGAAATCCCGCGCGGCGATCAGCGATTTTCAAACCTTTATGGATTATGAAGCCACCGGCAATCTCACCCGTGAAGAGCGCTTGTTTTTGCTTTCAACCTTTAACGGGATCAACACCGAAGACGAGGCTTTGGCGCTCAAAATTTCCCTTGGCCTTGTCTCGGTGCAGGACCTGCTAAAAGCACGTGCTGACGAGGAACCCGAAGCTCCAGACACCGTAGAAGAGGCCGCCCCCGAAGCCCCGCTTTCTATGCGCTCTCTTTGCATTAACATCGGCGCAAATGGCCCGCTGGACCTTGTAAAAGCCCAGTTTTGCAATCTTCGGCAACTGGCCATAGAGCAAAGTGATTTCCTGCTGGAAACCTCTCTGACCACCACATCAATCGAGCCGGTTATTGGCGAATGCCAGAACTTCACCACTGAAATTCAGCCGCAAATTACGCTGGTGGCTGCTCAGCCAGCAGCGGCACTGATTTCGGATATGGACCTATGGTTCAGGCGCTCGGGCGCTTCCAGAGAAAAGCTTTTTCGGCAAGCGCAAACCTGCCTTGGCGTGGCCTATCGGCATGATGACCCCGAGGCGGCTCTGGCCTCCTTGCTGGTGCTTTCCGGACTGAAAGACCCCATTTTTATTGAACTAACCGGCTACCACATCGCCCTTGGCTTAGGCCTCATTGATGCCCAGGATATGGCCCGAGCGCAGGGCTGGATGGAGGCATCCATCGCGGCACAAACCGATGCAAACGTGTCGTTGACCTCACAAAGCAGCCAGCAGCGCATTGATACTTTGGTCAATGTCATAACCATCCTATCTGCGCAAGAGTAGCCGCCCTGAGCCCTGCAATTTGCCGTTGCATCATCGCATGGCGCAGTCCACACTCTTGCTTGCTAACTTAAGGGCGCCTTATGCTGTTTTCCCCACAATCCTCACCCCGTGTTTTTGCCCTGCCCGTGGGCTGTGATTTTTCGCAAGCCTTTATTGCAGGCCTTCAGGCACGGCTAGTCGGGGCCACCCCCGAAGCTTGGGCGCAGGTTACGGTGCTGGTAAATACGCGGCGCGCCCAGCGGCGGTTGCAGGAGATTTTAACAGGGGGGGGCGCGTGCTTGCTGCCCGAAATCAGGGTGATATCAGACCTCGCAAACGGCCCAAATGCCCCCGCCGCCAAAGCACAGTTTGAGCGGCATCTGGCCTTGGCAGACCTTGTGGGCGCCTTTCTGGAAGCCCAACCAGAACTCGGGCCAAAAGCGGCGATGTTTGGGTTGGCGGACTCCCTTGCCGATTTGCAAGACGAAATGGCGGGCGCGGGCATAACACTCGCCGACCTGCAACAGATTGATGTACAAGGGCTTTCCAGCCATTGGGCGCGCAATCTTGCCTTTCTTGATATTCTCAACCGCTTTGAAGCAGGCTTGCCCGCGCACGTGCTTAGCGGTGGTGAGGCCCGCTTGAAAGCTGCGGTAAAAGCACTGGTGGCTGAATGGGAAACCACGCCTCCAAAGGGGCCGGTTATCATCGCTGGCTCTACCGGTTCGCGCACGGTCACCGCCGAGCTGATGGCGGCAGTGGCGAGCCTGCGACAAGGGGCCATTGTGCTTCCGGGGTATGATTATACCACACCGCCTGACCTTTGGCCTCAATTGGGGGAAGAGCACCCGCAATTTGGCTTTGCCGAGCTTTCAGCCCATATCGGCTTTGATCCGGCCGATGTGCCACACTGGCACGAGATGCCCGTGCAAAACGCCGCCCGCAACGCCACCGTTTCGCTGGCCCTGCGCCCTGCCCCCGTAACCCCTCATTGGCTAAGCGAGGCCCCCAAACTGGCCCCGCAATTGCTGGCCGCTATGGCCAATGTCAGCCTGCTAAACGCCCCCGATGCGCGCGCGGAGGCCATAGCCATTGCCCTGCGCCTGCGCCAAGCCATTGCCGAAGGGCAAAAAGCCGCGCTGGTAACGCCCGACCGTAACCTCACCCGCCGGGTAAGCGCCGAGCTTAGCCGCTGGGGCATTGCACCAGATGATAGCGCTGGCCACCCCGGAAAGCTCACCGCACCGGGGGTTTTCCTGCGCATGGTTGCCGCGAGTTTAGGGCATCCGCTTTCGCCGGTTAACCTGCTGGAAATCCTCAAGCATCCGCTTTGTGGCCAAGACCGCTTGGCACATATTGGGCTTACGCGGCGGTTTGAGTCTGAAGCCCTTCGCGGCGGGCCGCCTGCGCTGGATTTAAACGGGTTTTCGGATTGGGCGGCCAAGATTGAAGGCGCTGAGGCGTGGCTCATAGGGCTGCAAGCTGCGCTTGCGTCGGTTGAAGCCCCCAACCCGTGCGCTTTAAAAGACTGGGCCGATTTGCACCGCCAAACCGCTGAATCCCTTGCGGGCGCGGGCCTGTGGGAAAAGGAAGCGGGCAAAGAGGTTATCAAGGTTTTTGATACGCTTGCCCTCGGGGAGGGCCATGAGGCGCTCTATAATGCAGCGCAATATCGCGCGCTTTTTGCCACTGTGCTAGAGCAAATTGAAGTGCGCGACGACCCGCTTCAAGCCCATCCTGATATTGCCATCTGGGGTACGTTGGAGGCGCGGGTGCAAAGCGTGGACCTCGTCATTGTGGCAGGGCTAAACGAGGGCGTTTGGCCCAAGATTTCAGGGCATGACCCGTGGCTAAACCGCGATATGCGGCGGCAGGCGGGGCTTATGCTCCCCGAGCGGCAAATCGGCCTTTCGGCACATGATTTTCAGCAGGCCTTGGGGGCGGGCGAGGTGCTAATTTCGCGTGCCGTGCGAGAGGGCGAGGCCCCGAGCGTGGCCGCGCGCTGGGTGATGCGGCTGCAAAACCTGCTCGGCGGCATGGAAGGTGGCCATAAGGTGCTGGCTGAAATGGAATCCCGCGGCAATGCGCTTTTGGCGCTGGCCGCCACGCTAGACCGCCCCGAAAACGCCCCCGCACCCGCCAAGCGCCCTTGCCCCGCGCCGCCGCTTAAAGCGCGCCCCAAAAAGCTCTCGGTAACCCGCATAGAAACCCTGATCCGTGACCCATATGCGATATATGCCAGCCATGTGCTAAAGCTTTACCCGCTAGACCCGTTGGTGCCCGAACCCGATGCTTTGATGCGCGGAAATGTGGTGCATGACACGCTGGAGCGCTTTGTGGCGGCCAGCATGGACGGGCTGCCCTTAGACCCTGAACGCCATTATGAAGACTGTATGGAGGCCGCGCTGGAAGCGGTCCCGTGGCCCTCCGTCAGGGCCAAATGGCGGCACCATTTAAAGCGCGCCAAAGGGTTTTTTCTTGAGACTGAGGCCGAGCGGCGGCGTGCGGGCCAGCCCTTTGCGCTGGAAATTACCGGCGCGCGGGTGGTGAAGGGCAAAGCCTTTGATGTAACCCTGACGGGCAAGGCTGACCGCATAGACATTGGCGCGGGCGGCACGGCGATGATCTATGATTATAAGGCCGGAAACCCTGATTCCGCCAAGTCCATTAAGGCCTTTAATGTGCAGCTGCCGCTAGAGGGCGCGATTGCCGAAGCGCAGGGCTATGAAGGCCTGAATGCCCTGCATGTCGGCGCTTTGGAGCTGATATATTTGGGTAGCAAAACCGGCGTGATCCGCTTTGAGGGCGATGATCCGGCGATGGTGGATGTCTGGCGGCGGGTTGTTGGGTTTTTGGATGAATATCAAGCGCCTGAAAAAGGCTATGCCGCGCGCTTGCGGCCCGAACTTATCCGGTTTGATAGCCATTATGACCACCTTGCGCGGCGCGGCGAGTGGCCCGATGATGAAGCCCCCGTTGCGGAGGTTTTCTCATGAGTGAAGCGCGCAAAGCCGAGGCAACCGAGGCGCAAATAGCCGCAGCATGGCCCGCGCGCTCGGCTTGGGTATCAGCCAATGCTGGCTCGGGGAAAACACGGGTGCTGACCAACCGCGTGGCACGGTTGTTGCTAAATGGCACGCCGCCCGGGCGGATACTGTGCCTGACCTTCACCAAAGCCGCTGCCGCTGAAATGCAAAACCGATTGTTTAAGCAGCTCGGTGAATGGGCGATGATGCCGGATGCGCCCCTGCGTGCCGCGCTCAAAGCACTAGGAGAAAGCGATCTACCCGAGGCGCAGCTCCTGCATGCCCGCTCGCTGTTTGCCCGCGCGCTGGAAACCCCCGGCGGGCTTAAAATCCAGACCATCCACGCCTTTTGCGAAAGCCTGCTGCACCGCTTCCCGCTGGAAGCGCAGGTTTCACCCGATTTTGAGCTGTTGGATGAGCGCGGGGCCAAGGCCCTTCGGGCCGGGGTGCTGGATGAAATGGCACTGGAAATGCCAGAGGATTTCGCCGGGTTCATTGAGAAGGCCGGAGAGCCCGAAGGTTTTTTGCACGACATCCTGAAACATCAGGAGCTTTTTGAACACGCCTTTTATGAGGATGCTGCCGCCGAGGCCTTAGGCGCCGAGCCGAATGTCACCGAAGAAATACTGCTGGCGCGGGTGCTGCAAGGCTTTGATGACCAAACCCTTGATGCCTTCATAAACGCGCTTATTAGAGGGGGTGGGGTGAAAGATGGCAACGCGGCCGAGCAATTGGTTGCAAGCCGAAAAAACCCAGCCAAAACCGCGCTGGATATGCTGACGCTCGGCTTTTTACGCAAAGACAAACAGCCGCTTTCTACCCGAGGCTTTCCGGTGGCCGCCGCAAAGAAGGTTTTTCCGACGGCGCAAGAGCTTATGCAAACACTCATCGAGCGCGTTTACGCTGCGCACCAATCCCGCCTCGCGCTGGCGGCACTGGATAAAGCCCGTGTGCTGCATGGTTTTGCCGCTGGCTTTTTGGCGCGCTATAACACCCACAAATCTGCCCGTGCTGTGCTGGAATTTGAGGACCTTATTCGCAAGGCCGATGCCTTGCTGCGCGATTCCGATATGGCGCAATGGGTGCTTTATCGGCTCGATGGCGGCATAGACCATATTTTGGTTGACGAGGCGCAAGACACCAGCCCGCTGCAATGGGATATTGTAAAGGCGCTGGCCGAAGAAATTTATGCCGCCGAGGGGGAAACGCCGCGCACGGTGTTTGTGGTGGGCGATGAAAAGCAGTCGATATTCTCATTTCAAGGGGCGGACCCGCATGAATTCGCGCGGGTTAAATCCTTGCTGCATAAGCGGCTGGAGGCGGTGGAAACGCCGATGTTTGAAGGGGAGCTGCAATACTCCTTCCGCTCGGCGCCGCCAATTTTAAACCTTGTAGACCAAGTGTTTAGCGGGGATGCGCGCGGAGGTGTAGTGGGTGATATTCGCCACGGAGCGGTAGATGAGGCCTTGCCCGGGCGGGTAGAGCTATGGCCATTTTATGAAAAAACGCCCGCTGAAGAGACGCTGCCATGGGATGCGCCGGTAGATGCCCTGCCGCCAAGTGACCCTATGCTTTTGCTGGCTGAGGATGTGGCCGCGCGGGTGGCGGAAATTATTGCCAGCAAGGTGGTTTTGCCCGGTAAAAAGCGCCCTGTGCAAGCGGGTGATTTCCTTATTCTCGTGCAAGCCCGCGGTGATCTTTTTAAGGCGCTGCTGAAGGAGCTAAAGGCGGCTGGCGTGCCTGTGGCGGGGGCGGATCGGCTAAAGGTAGCCGAGGAATTGGCGGTAAAAGACCTGCTGGCGCTGCTGCAATTCGCGGCCAACCCGCAAGATGATCTAGCACTAGCCTGCGCCTTGCGTTCGCCGCTTTGCGGGGTTTCAGAGGCCGCGCTCTTTACGCTCGCCCACGGCCGCAAGGGGCGGCTTTGGGATGCGGTGAAACCCGATGAAATGCTGTCGGATATCCTCGACCATGTTGACTACAGCCGACCCTTTGAATTGCTTCAACGGATCTTGATTCACCACAATGGCCGCGAAAAACTTCTGGCGCGGTTGGGGCCAGAGGCCGAGGAAGGCGTGGACGAGCTTTTGCGCCAAGCGTTGGAATACGAGCGCAATGAGGCCCCGAGCCTAACCGGATTCCTTAACTGGGTAAAAGCCGACGAGCTAGAGGTGAAGCGGCAGTTTAACAATGAAGATAACCTATTGCGGATAATGACCGTGCATGGGGCCAAAGGGCTGGAAGCGCCGATTGTTATTCTGCCGCAAACCGTTAAAAAGGCCAATAATAAAGGCCAAGCCGTGCTGGCCTTGGATAGCGGGTTGGCGGCCTGTGGCGGGGCCGTGGCAGAGCTACCCTCAGCGCTTGCAGAGGTGCGGCAAGCCCAGCAAACCCTGCAAACCGAAGAAAAAATGCGCCTGCTTTATGTGGCCCTGACCCGCGCTGAAAGCTGGCTAATTATGGCAGGTTCAGGCGACCGAAAGCGCGTGCCTGAAAACTGGTATGACCCCGTTGCCGAGGCGCTTGGGGCGCTCGGGGCTGAAACCCGCGAAAACGAGCGGTTGGTGTTGGAAAACAACTGGCAGCTTGATGCCGGAAAATCCGTTAAACCGCTGGAAACTAATACCGAGTTGCCAGACTGGCTTTCGCAACCGGCGCCAAAAGTTATCAAGCCACCGCGCCCGATATCGCCTTCTGGTTTGGGGGGAGACCACACCATTGAGGGGGCCAAGCCCGAGCCTGACGCGCTTTTACGCGGCACACAGATTCACACCTTGCTGGAGCATCTGGTAAATGTGCCGACGAGCGACCGGAAAGCGACCGCTCATAGGCTTCTCGAAACCCCGTTAGCTGGGGTTGTGCAGGAGGCGCTCGCCGTATTGGAAGCCCCCGCGCTTGCTGCGGTATTTGCCGCCAATACCTTACGTGAAGTCCCCGTGAGCGCCACCTTGCCAGAGATCGGGCTGATTTCTGGCCGGATAGATGCGTTGATACTTGGTGACACCATTTTGGCAGTCGATTTCAAATCAAACCCGCAGGTGCCCGAAACGCCTGAGGGTATTCCCGAAGGTTTTTTGCGGCAAATGGCGGCCTACGGCGCGGCGCTAGCGTTGGTTTACCCTGACCGCGAGATCAAAACCGCTATTTTGTGGACCGCCACCCAAAGCCTGATGGACGTGCCCGCACAGCTGCGTGATGCGGCATTGAAACGCGCGGCGGGTGGTTGACGGCGGGGCATCGGCTACTTAGGTTAGGCATAAGCAAATTTGAATATGAGGAGTCCCGACGTGGCAACATTTAAAGTAACCGATAGCAGCTTTCAGGCCGATGTGCTTGATTCCGACGTACCCGTAGTGGTTGATTTCTGGGCCGAATGGTGTGGCCCATGCAAAATGATCGGCCCGGCTCTGGAAGAGCTTGCGGCTGAATACGGTGACACTGTGAAAATCGCCAAGCTGAATGTGGACGAAAACTCCAACATCCCGGCACAAATGGGCATTCGCGGCATTCCGGCGCTTTTCCTGTTTAAAGGCGGCGAAGTTGTGGCCAACAAAACGGGTGCGGCTCCAAAAGCGGCGCTCAAAAGCTGGATTGACGGCGCCATCTAGGCCGCTCACCACACAAATTTGGCCCCTTCCGGCAACGGCGGGGGTTTTTTGTTGCTTTTTAGGCGAATTGTCTCTCGACAGTGCAGCGCACGGTATTGTATATTTTAATGATTGATCAATACCTTTTAAGGATTCCCTTATGCAAACCATGCGCGTGTCTCAACCCCTCGACCAAGCCTTTTTCGCCCCGAGTGCTACGCAAGACGGCGCGACCAAGTCTGCGACTCTCCCTACGTATACCAATGACCAGATCTCGGATTTTCTGGTTTATAACTGGTTGGGTGGCGCAAGCTTCAACATTGGAGCGGCCCGCGTTATTACCGTGAACATCACAGCGCTTACCGGGGCTGGCCAGCAATTGGCCACCTGGGCGCTGGAAGCTTGGAGCATGGTGACCGGCATTACCTTTAATCAGGTTGCTGGCTCGGCTGGCATCACCTTTGATGATAATCAGTCCGGTGCGTTTGCGGGGCCAAGTTCTTGGACCGGCCCCGGCGGCACCATTAATTCTTCAACTGTTAATGTTAGCACAAGCTGGATTGCCACCTATGGCACCGGCATTGATAGCTATTCGTTCATGACTTATATGCACGAAATTGGCCACGCCATGGGGTTGGACCATGCCGGTAATTATAACGGCTCTGCCGACTATGCGACTGACGGGAGTGGAGATAACCACTATCTAAATGATTCCTGGCAAGCCACCGTTATGTCCTATTTCAGCCAAGGTGAAGCTGGTACGGGCAGCTATAATTACCTACTCACCCCGATGATCGCCGATATTCTGGCCATGCAAACATTGTATGGCACCGTCGGCACCCTGCGCACGGGTGATACTACATATGGCGTTGGCTCCAATGCAGGCGGCTATTATGATGGCAATCTTGATGCAACGGCATCTTTCACCATTATTGATGATGGCGGATATGACAAGATTGACTTCTCAAACGTGACCGCCGACATGCGGGTTGACCTCAACCCAGAAACCATTTCAGACGTAGGTGGCCTGACCGGCAATATGATCATCATGCGGGATACCATAATCGAAGCCTTCATTTCCGGCTCCGGCAATGACGACATTACCGGCAATATTGCTAATAACGTTATCTGGGGCGGCGGCGGTGCCGATGTGATCCGTGGCGGGTTTGGTGATGATATCATCCGCGGTGGCACCGGCAATGATACGCTTAACGGCAACCGCAAGCATGATATGCTGATCGGCGAAGGCGGGCATGATATATTGCGCGGCGGCGGCGGACGAGACAAGCTTGACGGTGGCGCGGGCAATGACCGGCTCGAAGGCGGTATTGGCCGTGATAAGCTGGTAGGTGGCACCGGCAACGATACCTTTGTGTTCAAGCAAGGCTGGGCCGTGGACCGCGTAAGCGATTTTGAGGATAATGTGGACACCATCGAGCTGGATTCGGCGCTTGTGAGTGGCTTGACCATTCAGCAAATTCTGGACACTTACGGTAGCTCGAATGTGGCCAACAACGGCAATGGCGGCTTCCATGTGGAGCTGGATTTCGGCGGTGGCGACATTCTGAAAATTCACGGCATCACCGACGTAAACGCCCTGCTGGACGACATTACCATTATCTAGCTTGGCAGCCCCTCGCAAATAAGGCATATCTGTGCAGACGACGCCAACGAGGAGCGCCTGCCGATGAAGAATGTATCCCCCCTGCCCGAATATCTGGTCACCCGCTATCGGGACTGGAAAACAGGGCTGTTTCTGGAAAAACAAGAAAAGCACGCGCGCTTGGCGACTGAAGGCCAAAGCCCCAAGGTGATGGTGATCTCCTGCTGCGATAGCCGCGTGCACGTCACCTCGATTTTTGGCGCGGAAACCGGCGAGTTTTTCATTCATCGCAATGTGGCCAACCTTGTGCCGCCCTATACGGATGATAACGCCCATCACGGCACATCTGCCGCGATTGAGTTTGCGGTTACGGCGCTGAAGGTTGAGCATATTATAGTGCTGGGCCACTCGCAATGTGGCGGTGTGCGGCACTGCCATGATAGTTGCCATGGCGATTTGGCACCACATCGTGAAGGCTTTGTAGACCGCTGGATGGACATTTTGCGCCCCGGTTATGAGCGGGTAAAGCACATCGAAAATGACGCCGAGCGGATTACCGCGCTGGAGCTAACGTCGGTGATGGTCGCGATTGAAAACCTAACGGAATTTCCGTTTATTCAAGACGCCATCGCCAGCGGGCAGCTTAGCTTGCACGGGCTGTGGCACTCTATCGGTGATGGGGTTTTGATGGCCTATAACACCACCACCGGCAATTTTGAGTCGTTGGATTAAGTGGCTGACATTCGGCTATATGTTGAGGGGCCGCTGGCTGCCGAGACCGTTTTGCCGCTGGATAACGCCCAGAGCAACTACCTGTTTGGCGTGATGCGCCGGAAGGTCGGCGACACGCTGCGGGTGTTTGACGGGGCCAATGGCGAGTGGGTCGCTGAGGTGGCGAAAGCCAACAAACGCAATGGCTTGCTCGTGTGTAAAGAGATGGTTGCGCCGCAGGCGTCTCCGCCTGATTTATGGCTGCTTTTTGCACCCATCAAAAAGGCCCGCACGGCGTTTATTGTGGAGAAAGCGGTAGAAATGGGGGTGCACGAAGTGCAGCCCGTGATCACCGATTTTACCAACGAGCGGATAAATGCAGGCCGATTGCAGGCCCACGCTGCTGAATCCGCTGAGCAATGTGGTGCCACCTTTGTGCCGGAGGTTTTGGAGCCAGTAAGGCTGGTGGACATGTTGGAAGACTGGCCTGCCGAGCGCAAACTTATGTTTTGTGACGAAGGCCGAGAGGCGCTGCCCGTTGCAGAGGCTTTGGCGGCTCAGCAAGCAGGGCCTTGGGCAATTGTGATCGGGCCGGAGGGCGGGTTTTCTGCCGATGAAGTGGCGGCCCTTCGAGGGCTTGAGGCCGTGGTCAGCGTGACCCTCGGGCCGCGCATTTTGCGGGCAGATACGGCGGCAGTGGCAGCTATAACCGCGTGGCAAATCGCGCTGGGAGACTGGAAATGATCTTTGAGGCCGTAAAAGGCGACGAAGCGCTGATCGAGGCCTATCTCGCCAAACATTTTGCCACCAGCATGTTTATGCGCGGCAACTTGCGGGATTTCGGCATTGGCAATACCAACGCCCCCTACGGGATGCGGTATTTCATACGCAGTGATGGCGGCATTGGCGGGGTTGGCAATGGCGGCGCGGTGATGCTTCAGGCGGCAGGCGACCTTGCCGAAATGGTCTCGCATATGCGTGCGGCTTTGCCCTCGAGCTTTAAACCTACCGTCACCACGGGCGCGCCTGAAATGGTGGCAGCGATAATTGCCGGGTTTGGCATGGCAGATGCGCCCACAAAAATGAACGACATCGAGCCGCTGTTTTTACTGCGGCGAGAGGACTTAAAGCGGCAGGATATGCAGGGGTTTTCCCTGCAGGCCGCTGCGATGGACGACCTGCCGCTGTTGTCTGAATGGAACCACGCCTATAATCTGGAAGTGTTGGGCGAGGTGGATAGCGAAAATAGCCGACGCGAGACCCATGCGGCAGCCAAGCAGACTATCGAACACGGGCGGCAGCGGCTTTTGCTAAAAGATGGCGAGATTGTTGCGCAATCCAATTTAAATGCCTATATGCCCGATGCGGTGCAGGTTGGCGGCGTGTATACACCGCCTTGCAGGCGCGGGCGTGGCTTTGCACGCCGCGCTGTGGCGGCGCATGTAGACGAGGCGTTTGCCGCGGGCGCAGAAAATGCCATCCTGTTTTCGGCGTCTGAAACGGCGAGCAAAACTTACCGCGCCGTTGGGTTTAGAGAAACTGGTAAATACCAGATTGTGTTATTCGGAGGTGAGGCATGAGTGTTTTTCGGGAAGACGCTATGCAGCAAGTAAAACGCTGGCTGGAGCCGCTGTTTTTGGCGCTCGGCTTGCCCTTGGCCGCCTATTGGCTTTGGCTTGGCATTACCCGCCCGAGCTATTTTTACCTCGGCATGGGGGTGGCTTTGGCACTGCTTGCCGGGCCGCTGCTCTATTACGCTTTAATCCGGCTCAAGCTGCGGCGAGGCGGTGAGGCGGCGGGCATTGTGGAGGTGCGCGAGCGGAATATCGTTTATTTTGCCCCCCGTATGGGCGGCGATGTAAGCCTTGAGGGGCTCAGCAAGATCGTGATTTCACCAAGTAAATCAGGCAGTTATAACTGGGTGCTTTATGCACCAGAGCAGGCCCCGCTGATTATTCCGTTTAATGCCAAGGGGGCCGACCGCCTGCTGCACGCGTTTTCGGCTTTGCCGGGGCTCAGCCTTGAGCGGCTCAACAAAGCCCTGAATGCCGATAGGAATGTGATGCATATCGTCTGGCAGCGCCCACAATAATTTCTGATGCGTTTCACACAATGATTTGTGATGTGTTCAATTTCTGCCTTGCATGGACAAGCTGCCGCACCTAACTCTTGAGCAACAAGATAAAAAGGGGAAGCCAATGTCCATTCCACAAAGCGGCGGCGGGCCGATTGAACACCATGACCAGCTGGCCGAATATATGGCCGCGGGCTGTAAGCCTAAAGAAGATTGGCGCATTGGCACCGAGCACGAAAAATTCGGCTATTGCAAAGATACGCTGAAGCCGATCCCTTATGAGGGCGAGCGCTCGATCAAAGCCCTGCTGGAAGGGCTGCGGGACAAGTATAACTGGAAGCCGGTGCTGGAAGCGGGCTACTTAATTGGCCTTGAAAAAGACGGCGCGAATGTTAGCCTTGAGCCGGGCGGGCAGCTGGAGCTTTCGGGCGCGCCGCTGGAGAGCATCCACCAGACTTGCGACGAGGTGAACGTGCACCTGCGCGAGGTGAAAGACATTTCAGACAAGCTGGGCATGAAGTTTTTTGGCATGGGCGCCGCGCCGGAGTGGACCGAAGAGCAGATGCCGATGATGCCCAAGGGGCGCTATAAGCTGATGACTCCGCACATGAAAAGTGTGGGCAGCCATGGCACACAGATGATGTATCGCACCACCTGCATTCAGGTGAATCTCGATTTTTCTTCCGAGGCCGACATGGCGAAAAAGCTGCGCGTAGGGCTGGCCTTGCAGCCGTTTGCCACCGCGCTTTTTGCTAACTCGCCGTTTTTTGAGGGCAAGCTAACGGGCTACCAAAGCTGGCGCGCCCGCATTTGGCAAGACACCGACCGCGCCCGCACCGGCATGATGCCCTTCGTGTTTGAAACAGGCTTTGGCTTTGAGGCTTACGTGCAATATGCGCTCGATGTGCCGATGTATTTTGTTTACCGCGATGGGCAGTATATCAACGCGCTTGGTATGTCTTTTCGTGATTTCCTGAACGGCAAGCTGCCGGCACTCCCCGGCGAAGTGCCGACGCTGAGCGATTGGGCTGACCACCTGACCACCGCTTTCCCCGAGGCGCGCGTTAAGCAATATCTTGAAATGCGCGGGGCTGATGGTGGGCCGTGGCGCAAAATCTGTGCGCTGCCCGCCTTTTGGGTGGGCCTGCTTTATGATCAATCCTCGCTGGATGCCGCGTGGGATGTTTGCAAGGGTTGGACAGCCGAGGAGCGCGACCAGTTGCGGCTGGATGTGGCCAAAGATGGCTTGCAGGCACGGATTAACGGCATTGAGGTGCTGGATATCGCCAAGGAACTGGTTTCGATCTCGCACGCTGGCCTAAAGGCGCGTGCCAAGCCGGGGGCAGGCGGGCTTATCCCTGATGAAACCCACTTCCTGAACGCCCTGCAAGAAATCCTTGGCCGTGGCTACTCGCCCGCCAAAAAGCTGGAGCGGCTTTATCAGTGCGAATGGGGCGGCGACATTAAGCGGGTGTATCAAGAATACAGCTATTAAATGGATGAGGTTTTTGCAAGCCTTGGGTTAGCGCCTGATTTCCAAACCATTGGGGAAGGGTCTTTGCCTTCTTGCTTTCAGGTGACCAATTTGGCGGTGGCGGCATATGGTGCCGTTGGGCAATCCGTGGCGGAGTTGCTGGCGGCCCAAGGGCTGGCACAACGCCCTGAAGTGCGGGTAAACCGCGCGCTGGCGTCTCGCTGGTATGGGCGGTCCATATACCCCATCGGCTGGGAGTTGCCGCCGCTTTGGGATGCGGTTGCTGGCCTTTACCGCTGCAAAACCGGGTGGATAAGACTGCACACCAATCTGCCTCACCACCGCGCCGCTGCACTTTCGGTGCTGAATGCTGCCCCCAACCGCGAGGCCGTAGCGCAGGCGGCGCTAAGCTGGCGCGCGGAAGAGCTTGAAACCGCGATTACGCGGGCGGGCGGCGTGGCAGCGATGATGCGCACGGCTGATGGCTGGGCGGCGCACCCGCAAGGGCAGGCCGTGGCGCAAGAACCGTTGATTGACTGGATTTCGCCGCGTAAAACCACACCCAAAAGCTGGGCAGCTACACATGCAAGGCCGCTAAACGGCCTGAAAGTGCTAGACCTCACCCGCGTGCTGGCTGGCCCCGTGGCCACCCGCACCTTGGCAGGGTTTGGCGCACAGGTGCTGCGCATTGACCCGCCCGATTGGGAGGAGCCAAACGTGATCCCCGATGTGACGCTTGGCAAGCGTTGCGCAAGGCTGGACCTTACGCAGCCAAATGACCGCGCCACATTTGAAGCGCTTCTGAGTGAAGCTGATATTTTGGTGCATGGCTATAGAAACGGTGCACTAGAGGGGCTGGGCTATGGGCTGGCCGAGCGGCAAGTGCTTAACCCGAACCTTATCGAGGCCTCGCTAAATGCCTATGGCTGGACGGGGCCTTGGGCCGGAAAGCGCGGCTTTGACAGCCTCGTGCAAATGGCCTGTGGCATTGCGGAGGCTGGCATGCACTGGGCCAAGGCCGATGGCCCAACGCCGCTGCCGGTACAAGCACTTGACCACGCCACCGGATACCTCATGGCCGCCGCCGTTATCAAATCTCTGACGGCAGCAAAAACGGGTGTGTTAAAAAACCCACGCCTTTCCCTTGCGCGCACCGCGGTTCTGCTGATGCAAAACCGGCAAGCCGAGCACGGTGCCTTATCCTTGCAGCCAGAACCATCCGATTTTAATCTAGAACAGGAGTTAACCCCCTGGGGGTCAGCTCAGCGCCTAAACCCGGCGCTTAGCGTTGAGGGCAGCCCGATGCGTTGGGAAACCCCGGCGGTGGGTCTTGGGTCTTCAGCCGCGCACTGGCGTGCATAAGACCAAGCCCAACGCATAGCGAGGCTCGGTGTTTATGGCGAACTAAATGGTCGAGTGGCCACTATCGCCACGTTATTGGCATCGTCCTGAGCGCACCCTGCCGGGTCAGTTTATCTGGCAGGTGGTTTAATCATTTGAACACAGGGCAAACCCATGCCGCCAATTATCGGAATAACCAGCTACGGGGAAGGTGAGCCTAAAATACCAATTCAACTTTTAACTGTGTTCTGACAGGAATTCGCAAAACACTCATAGTCCGATTGGCATGTAAATTAAAAACGCGTGATCCTTGACGTAGGTCAATACTAATAAATTTTAACTCATTATGCACATGAGAATGGAAGAAAATTCAAAGAAAACTCAAAGCAACATGCGGCAGAAAGCAGAGCTTTTTGTCTTTCTGTTTGTGTTCTGGGTTCTGCTCAATGGCTCCGTTGCGTTTGCAACCCTTGGGGTTGGCGCTGTGGTTGCCCTAAGCATTTCTATGCTTTCGCGCAGACAGATGACCTTCCTGACAGATTTCCGATACTCACCCAAGGCGTTTTGGGTCACGCTGCAATATCTCGGGTTTTTCTTCAAAGAACTGATGAAAGCAAATCTGCGGCTGGCCAAAATCGTGCTTTCCCCGAGCTTGCCGATTAACCCCGGCTTTGTGAAAGTGCGTACCACGCTCAAAAGCCCAATGGGGCGGCTTCTGTTGGCCAACTCAATAACCCTTACCCCGGGCACTTTGACCATAGAGATGGAAGGTGAGTGGCTTTACGTCCACTGGGTGTCAATTGGCACGAGCGATGTTGAGGGCGCTACCAAGCAAATTGTAGCTGGATTTGAGCAGTATCTGGAGGTCATGTATGGCTAATATGCTTGTATATATCGCCGCGGCCATTGCCGGAGTCGCGTTTATTCTGGCGCTTTACCGGTTTATGCGTGGGCCGCAGGCGGTTGACCGTGTGGTGGCCTTTGATGTGCTGACCATCATCTCGCTTACCGGCATTGTTCTGATCGCCGTGCAGGAAGCCCGCGCGATATATCTTGATGTTGCGCTGGTGTATGCGTTGCTATCTTTCCTCGGCGTTATCGTGGTTGCGAAGTATCTTGAGGGGGGCGAAAAATGACCGCATTCCTCGACATTATCGGCGGGTTGGCCTTGGTCGGCGGTGCTGTGTTTTTGCTACTCGGCGGGCTGGGGCTTAACCGAATGCCAGACAGTTTTGGGCGCATTCAGGTGGGGGCAAAAACCACCACGCTCGGGACGATTCTGGTTTTAACGGGCGCCGGATTCCTACAGCCTGACATGGCGTTGAAGCTATTTTTGATCGGGGTCTTTCTGCTGTTTACCAATCCGCTTTCGTCGCAGGTATTGGCGCGGGCGGCTAAGCGTATGCACGCGCCCGAAGCACCGGAAACCGTGGTAGATAAATACAGCGAAGATCACGCTGAAACATCGGAGGACGAAGCATGAGCCCTATGATGCTGGTGCTGTCCCTATTGCTGAGCGCCGCGATGATCGGCGTTGCCGTGATGGCCGTTTGGCCCGCGCGCAGCACAGCCGTTGCCGTGCTCGCCGCCGGGGCCGTAAGCCTGATGGCTTCGATCATGTTTCTGGTGCTGGCAGCCCCCGACGTTGCGATGACCGAAGCCGCGATTGGAAGCGGTTTAACCACATTCCTGTTCTTCTTTGTGCTCGGGCGGGTCAGGAGCGGTAAAGATGACTAAACATATGATCACCTTTCTGTTGTTGCTGGGCATTGGCGCCATTTTTGCCGATTTGCTAACAGGGTTTAGCGCGGATCAAAATTTGAATGCGTCGGCGGAATTCTATGCGACACACACTGTGTCCGATACCGGCGCCGCCAATATCGTGACCGCCATTATCGTGACCTTCCGCGGGTTAGACACCCTCGGCGAGGTTACCGTGCTGTTCCTGACCGCCGCAATTGTGGCGCTCGTGTTGAGCGGCGATATGGCGGGTGGTTTTCAGGTAAAACCGAGGCGCTGGCCTGTGGGGGAGCTTCTGGAAACTGGCACGCGCCTGCTGGTGCCGCTGATTGCGCTGTTTGGGGCGTATGTTTTTATAAATGGCCACCTGACACCGGGGGGCGGCTTTCAGGGCGGGGCTATTTTGGCGTCTGCAATGTTGCTGATGCTACTGGCAGATCCAACGCGCCGGTTTGCCCACAAAACAATCGCCCGCATTGAGTCGGTTTCGGGCCTGTTTTATGTGTTTATAGGCGTGCTCGGGTTGGCCCTCGCAGGCGGATTTCTTGACAACCGCATCCTACCGCTTGGAGACTTCGGTTCCCTTCTATCCGCCGGCGCGATCCCGTTGATTTATGTGCTGATTGGCCTCAAAGTCGGGGCGGAGTTTAGCTCGATCATGACCAGCCTGTCAGAATCGGAGGACGTATGACACTCCAGAATATCGCGATGAGCACTGGCTTTATCCTGATCCTGATCGGGCTTTACGGCGCGATGACCCATAAAAACATTCTGCGCATGATCGTTGGCTTTACCATTGCAGGCACCGGCACAAACCTCGTGTTAATTGCGGTGGGGTATCTGCCCGGTCGGGCCGCCCCTATCCTGAATGCCGCCGTGCCGATCGAAACGGCGTCCGCAACCATTGTTGATCCGGTGCCTCAGGCATTGGTGCTAACGGCAATTGTGATTGGCCTTGGCGTGACCGCCCTAATGCTGGCCTTTGCCTATAAAATCCATGCCACCAAAGGCACGCTGGATATCTCCAAACTCACGGATCTGAAATGGTAAGCCCTATCTACCTTATCGTAATTACGCTTGGCGCGGCCTTTCTGCTTGGGCTTCTCAGCGAGCGACGCACCGAGCTGGCGCATTTTATCACGGTGTTGGCGCTTGCAGCGGGCGGGCTGGTTTCCTTTGGCTGGCTCTGGATTATGGCAGCAGAGGGGGCCTCTGCTGTCGAGATTTATACCGCAGGCACCAAACCGCCATTTGCGATTAATCTGCGTGTCGGGTTGCCCGAAGCGGCTCTGCTGTTGCTTATTTATCTAACGGGGTTGATGTCAGCCATCCACATGAAAGACATGTTGTTGCGCAAAGGGCGGCGGGCAATGGCGGTGTTGTTAATCGCGATCATGGCGTTGGCGGGCATCATTATGACCCGCGATATATTCAACATATTTGTGTTCTTCGAACTGGTTGCCATTTCCACCGGGGGCATGGTTTTGTTGTCTGATGATCCGCGCGCCCTTAGCGCCGGAATCAAGTATCTGATTATCGCGCAGGTGATTTCTATCCTGCTGCTGGTCGGGATTATTTTTACTTACCAAGCAACAGGTTCGCTTAATATCGACTTCATGAAGACCCCCGAACTTGCGTTGGGGGGGGGCGGCACCCTCGCGTTCTTCCTGCTGCTTGTGCCGTTGCTGGTCGAGCTAAAACCCTTTCCGGCCAATGGCTGGGCGCTTGATATTTATCAATCTGCGCACCCAGCATTTTCGGCTATTCTTTCCGCCGCAACTGGATCTGCCGCGCTGTTTGCCGTTGATAAAATCATGGATATCGGCGGGGCTTCATGGGGGCCGGTGCTCACCGGCGTTGGCTTGCTGTCCTTTGTTGTGTCCAATATTCTGGCGCTCGTACAGAAAAATGACCGCCGCTTGCTGGGCTATTCATCCGTCGCCCAAACCGGCCTAATTCTGGCCGTGGTTGGCCAACGTGAGTTGCTGGGGGAAAGCTATCTCTTTATCGCTGGCGGGTTACTGATTGGCCATGCTGTGGCCAAGGCGGGGCTGTTTTACCTGTCCGACCTTGTGAAGGGCCGTATGCTGACCAACTGGGCTGACCTGCGCCGCAACCCCTTGCTGGTTTTCGCCTTTGCGACCTTTATCGCCATGCTTTCCGGCCTGCCGCCCTTCCCCGGATTTTATGCCAAATGGGAACTGGTGCACGCGCTGATGGCCTCGGGGAAAACCGGCCTTGTAGTGCTCATTCTTTTTGGCGCGATCCTAGAGGCGGGCTACCTTTTCCGCTGGTTTGGCTACCTGATGAAGCGCCCCCAAAGCAACACCCCCGGCACGCTCCCATTGCGCGGCGTGCTTGTGACCATGGCCGCTGCGCTGGCGGGCTGGCTGGCCGCTTATATCTGGGGTGAGCTTTCGGGTTATGACAACCTCCTTAGCCAAACCGCCCTGCTCTTTGCCCTTGGGTTCCTGCTGATTGACTGGTTCCCCGCCAAGCTCAAAAACACCATTGCCATCGCGGGCATGTTGGCGTTTTTCTGGCAGAGCTACACGGGCTACGACCCGATTCAAATGATCTTTGGCATCATTATCCTAGTTGGCGGCGCCGTGATCCTGCTCGCCAGCTATCACGAGCGCGGCCAGCGCATCGGCTTTTACCCCTCGGCATTGCTGATGTTCGCAGGCCTCGCCATGCTGATCGTTGCCGAGCAATCCTTCCAATTTTTCGCGGCGTGGGAGGTCTTGACCCTCGGCTCATACTTCCTGATTTTACGCGGCAAAAACGCCGAGCCACACGCGCTGTCTTACATCCTGTTTTCCCTCGCGGGGGCCTTTGCCATTATCGCAGGCTTTGCCTTGGCCGCGCAAGGGCAGGCGGGCTTTAAAATCACAGCGCTGGCCGATGTTGCGGCTGATCTGGCCCCGTGGGTCTTCATCCTCCTCGCCATTGGTTTCATGACCAAAACCGCCGTAATAGGCCTGCACATTTGGCTGCCCGGCGCGCATGCCGAGGCCGAAACCGATGTTTCTCCCATGGTCTCCGGCATCCTGCTCAAAGCGGGCCTTTTCGGCATTATAGTGTTGCTGAGCAACATGGGCTCGCCCGAGCTTTACGGCGTAAAACTCACCTATGTGATGCTCTGGATCGGGGCGCTCACGGCCCTTATGGGCAACCTCATGGCCGCCTTTCAGGAAGACGCCAAGCGCCTGCTGGCCTACTCCTCCATCGGCCAAATGGGTTATGCCATTTTTGGTTTGGCACTGATGAACCACCTCGGCTGGCTCATGGCGCTGATGTTTGTCATCAACCATTATATCTATAAATCCATGCTGTTCCTCTCGGTGGGCGGCGTGGCCAAACGCACCGGCACCAAGCTGATGTATAAAATGGGCGGGCTAATAACTCTCATGCCGCTTTCGTTCTTCGTGGTGCTCATCGGGATCATCGCGGTGTCCGGCGTGCCACCGCTTTCCGGCTTTGGCGGGCGTTGGATGTTCTACAATGCCATTCTCGACAGCGAAAACCGCCTGCCGATGATCATCATCTTCATCTCCGGCCCCATCGCCTTCCTATACCTGTTCCGCCTCATCCACGCCATTTTCCTTGGCCAATTGAAAGACGAGCACCGCAAGCTAAAGGAACCGTCCTTCTGGATCATGGTGCCGCAAGTTATCTACGTCGTCCTCCTGTTAGCCTTTGCCGTCCTGCCCGGCATGGCGCTACAAAAGGTGGACACTTTCTTGAACGGCATGTTCCCCGAGGGCGGGCTAAACTGGGACGGATTATTGATCACAAGTGATTACGGCTATTGGAGCCCTGTCTGGATTATGGTCGTCACCGGAGGCATATTTGCCGCCGTATTTATGCTGCTGCTCGCGATCAATCGCAAAGCCCAAAAGGTAAAGCAGTTTAACATCGTGTATTCAGCCGAGCGCCCCTACCGCCCCGAAACCACCCATTTTGCATGGAACTTCTTTGCGCCCTACCGCAAGGCAATATGGTTTCTGCTGCTGCCCATTGCCACCCGCTTTTGGGGCGGCATAACCGAGGCGCTGCACGCCACTGCTGGCTTCATGCGCCGGTTTTACACCGGAGACGCCCAGCATTATGTGTTCCACCTGCTCGGCTTTGTGGTCGGTCTCTACTTGATATTACTGGGAGTTCAGTGATGGAATTTGATTGGATCAAAATCCCCTACGCGCTGCTGACGCTGTTTATTGTGCTGAATTACGGGCTGTTGATGACAGCCATTATTCAGAAAATGGGCGCGCGCGCAGGGCGGCGTTATGGCATTCGGTTTTACCAAAACTACATCGACCTGATCAAAAACTATTCGATGCGGAGCAAGATCACGCATGGCTATATGTTCTACCTCGGGCCGGTTTTCCGGCTAACGGGCGGCATTGGCTTGCTGCTGTTTGTGCCCACAATTTACGGCTCCGAAATGTGGTCAAACTTCTCGTTTTCGGGCGACCTGATCCTCGCGCTCTACTTCGTGTTTTTCGGCACCCTTGGCATGGCGCTCGGCGCCGGAGAAAGCGGCCATCCGTTCGCCGCCCTCGGCGTTTCGCGCGGGCTTTCACAAGTTACCGCCGCCGAGCTGCCCTTTGCCATCGCGGTTTTCACCGTGGCCCTGCAATACCAAACGCTGAACTTCAACGAGATCGTCGCCGCCCAGCAAGGCGGCTTCCTGAACTGGACGCTGTTCACAAACCCCTTCGCCGTGGCCGCCGCCATGATCGCCTTTCTTGGCATGATGATGCGCTCCCCATTTGACGTGGTGGTCGCCCCGCAGGAAATTCCGATAGGGCCGCCAACCGAATACCACTCGGCCTATCTGGCCCTGATGCAGACCAACCGCAACATTTTCCCGATTGCCAAAATCGTGGTTTACATGAACCTGTTTTTTGGCGGCGCGGGCAGCTGGCCCGAGTTTATGATAAAAGCGTTTCTGCTTTATTTAGTGTCGGCGCTTGTGGGCGTGGTGTTCCCGCGCTTCCGCGTTGAGCAATCCATCAGGTTTTTCCTGATCTGGGGCGTGCCTGTCGCCATTATCGGCCTTTTGTGGGTGTGAGGATATTATGAAAGACGAACAAGATAGAAAAGTGCCGCTGCCGGACGAGCTTTTGCCGCGCAAAATCAAAGGCCCCGACGGCTTTGAATTCGAGGTGGACCCCTTGCAGGATTATTTCTGTCAGGAACCGCCCAAAGAGCACCCGCCGATCTATGTAAAGATCGTGGAGGATTTCTTTAACTGGGCGCGCTCGGAAAGCCTGTGGATTCTCGGCTTTGGTACCGGCTGCGGCGCTATCGAAATGCGCCCGCTGATGACCCCGCGTTTTGATGCGTATCGTTACGGAATCCAGTGGCGGCCCACCCCACGGCAGGCTAATTTGCTGATTATTTCCGGCTACTTAAGCGTTAAAACCCTCAAGCGCGCCATTCGTGCCTATGAGCAAATGCAAAGCCCGAAATATGTGATGGGCCTTGGCAGCTGCACCATTAATGGCGGCATGTATTTTGATAGTTACAACACCATCAAACGGCTGGACGAATACCTGCCGGTAGACATGTATATCGCCGGCTGCATGCCCCGCCCCGAGGCCCTGCTAAAGGGCTTTGAAGACCTCAAAAAGATCATCCGCGCGGGCGATGCCGAGGGGGCCAACCACTATGCCGAGAACTTCGAGCTTTATAAAGAAAACCAGAAAAAGGTGATCCTTGATTGGGATATGCCGGACTATAGCTGGTAGGATATGATGAAAACGCTTTTTACCAGACTAAAAACCCACTTCCCGCTTGGTGAGATCACCGAGCAGCGGGAAAACCTTGCGTTTATCACCGTTGAGCGGGCGCAGCTTCGCGCGCTCATGCTGCACCTGCGCGATGTTGAGGGCTACAGCCACCTCGTGCTGCTCACCGCCGTTGACTGGCTGGAAGAAGGCGAGCTTCAGCTCACCTATCTACTGAACAACCGCGCACTGGCGCTCGATGTTGGCCTGCGGGTAAAGCTGCCGCGAGACGGCACGGTGATGGATAGTATCCACGATATCTGGCCCACCGCTGAAACCTACCAGCGCGAGCTACGCGAGATGTTCGGGATAGATTTCCCCGGCAGCCC
>WTAL01000247.1 GCA_013139635.1 Paracoccaceae bacterium | reverse complement strand
TTGATAAACAAACGCCAGACGAGGCATACTTCAACAGCGATGAAATCAAGAAAGCGGCATGATAACTAATCCCGATACACCTTAGCTTAGCCGCAAACCTGTTCGGACAAAGCAGGACCACTTCAGTGATCTTGAAGATGATTTTGCGTTTGGATATCTAACGGCGCTTTTGGATCAAAAACGTAACATTGAACCGCTTTTCTTGCGTGGGAAAAAGAACCTCGCAGATTCTACACTTGGCGGAAAGCTAAAGCCAAGTACGCTAAACCCTAAAACCGCAGAAATTTTGGGGGAAATGGAACGGCTGATTTCAAATGACCACACGATTTCTAGCGCGGCGTCTTTGACCTTTGGTAAGGGTTTTGGCAGCTCCATAGGCGCAAACCGAAAGCTTTGGGCGCGCCATTCAAAATAGTTGGGACATGTGCTGGCGATTGTCCCGTTCATCCCGTCTATATTCAACGTAAAAAGACCTAGTGAGGCGTTGAAAATGAATTGTATTGATCTACTTCTGAAAGACGGTGAAGCCGCAACAATGTTGGGCTGCTCGAAATCGACACTATGGCGGCGCGTATCCGATGGAACGATTCCGCGCCCTGTCAAAATTGGTGGCATGAGCCGCTGGCTTCAATCTGAAATCAAAGCTGTAATTGAGCAAGCCATTGCCCAACGCGATGCAGGCCCCTCGGGGCTAGTCGTCCTTTGCCTTTTGCTCAAGACTTCACCAAGTAGCAGATACAAGAGAGACAACAGATAGAGCGCTAGAGAGTTGAAATCGACTAGCGGTGAAAAGCCGGAAGTTTACAAAGGATTTCGGAAAATATCAGGAAGGGCGCAAAAATGGGCGGGTTTGGATCAGGGCGGCATGGTGGCAAGCATATGGCTGAGCATTGCCGCAAGATAGATATAAATAAACTTTTGCAGGCGGGGTGCTTGAAGTCAGACTATTCTGGCGGCTGGCAATGGCTGGAAGATGGCGAGCAGGTGGCCAATATCGGGTTTTATATGGTTGGGAACAAGATAACCCTAAAATATCGTTTCCGGTCCAATGGCAGCGATTGTGAGGAAATCGAGCAGCCCACGCAAATCGTGTGGACCCCGTGCCGCTATGGTGGTGAGCGACCATATTTCCGCTGTCCGGGGGTAGTGAACGGGAGGGCTTGCGGGCGCAATGCCGTAAAGCTCTTTTCGGGGGGTAAATACTTCCTGTGCCGCCATTGCTATGACCTCGCCTACAAAAGCCAAAGCGAAACCCGCGCAGATCGGTTGCTAAGGCGCGCCAATAAACGGCGCATGGAGCTGGGTGGCGAGGCGGGGGTGTATGCTTGGATCAACAGGCCAAAGGGCATGTGGCAGCGGACCTACATTCGCCATAAGGCGGAAATTATTCATGCTGAAGGGCTGGCGATGGCTGAAATGCGGCGGATGTTTGCTGGCAAGATTAGCGCGCAAGAAATGGAAATGTATTTTGAATAGGCATCGGCTTGGAAGCGTTTTGAATGTTCCGTGTTCAAGCCAACATAGCGGAATTAATTCTGTGGCCTTTCGCAAAGCACTGTATTTAACATCGTAGAATGTAGGCTCGTAGCCCCGTGTTCTTTTGGGCGGGAAGCGGTCATTAATTGCAGCAACCTCCAATGGCAGCTTAAGGGCGGTAGGTTCTAATGTCTTCCAAAAAAGAAAACAACCGCATGCAGGAGTCTTCCAATCCAGCTAGATCTTGGCCCGACAACTGAGCGCCTTTGTTTTTTTCCTGACGGATTTTAAATAACATGCCAGATAACATCGGGCACATTTCGGAGATGCACTCATTTTTGAAGCCGGTAAGAATGGTTTCAAAACTCGCCCTTTTTCCCATCTCGATTTTCAAGTCATTCCGCAATGCTGTTTTTTGCAGCGCATTTATAACCGCACGGCGAAGAGAGTCTTTGGTGATGTTACTTTTAATTATATAGTCGCTGCACCCCATGGTTAAGGCTTTAACAGCGATTTCTGCCTGCCCGTCGCCCGCTATCATAATTGTAGCGGCTGCACCGTTTTTCGGGTGCATCAGAACGGTTTCAAGAATTTCCAAACCGTTGGCGTCCGTTAAGTGATAGTCGATAAAAATGACATCATAGCTATTTTTGTCGAGCAGCGCGGTGAGTTCTTCCAGAGTCGCTGAATCCGTGAGATCGATGTTTAGATCAGCGGACTCGCAAATTCGACGCAAGCGCTCTCTGTCAATTTGGTCATCATCAATTACGAGCGCACAAATGCTGGTCGGAATCGAAGGGTCTTGTTGCAAAACACGTTCATAAATTGGGGCTAACTTGTTCATTCTTTACTCCTATACATTTGGAGTTTTTATAACGGTCAACCGTTAAGCAGCCGCTAAATGATACAAACCCCTCATATATTCTGCATAGAATTTAATTAAAAAGCAGGGAAGTTGACGCTGAATTTACTGCCCTCGCCGAGTGCACTTTCAACACCTATTTCGCCGCCCCAACTTCGCAAAACCTTGGCCGCAATAGCAAGCCCAAGGCCACTGCCCTCTACTTGGTCTCTTGGTTTCAGAGTTTCGAAAGGTTCAAATATTCGGGCATGGTGTTTAGGGTCAATGCCCGGCCCATTATCAGAAAATACAATGTTTACTTGGTGGTTTTGAATGGTCCCGAAGACTTCAAGCACTAACGGGCTTTCTGTGCAATGACGGACAGCATTTAGCACAATGCAATCAACCAGAGTTCGGAGTTCTGATTTTATACATGTAAACTGGTGCAATTCATCAGATAGGTTTATCCGGTTTTTGCTCGTTACCCCATGCGCCGCAAAAATTTTTGAAATTTCGAGAGGTGCATCAACGGTTTTCGGTTGATCTCCCGTAGTGCCGACATTCAAAAAGCTCAACAGCCCAATCATAAACTGGTCAAGCCGTTCAGCCGAGGCCTCGGTCATCGAGAGATATTTTTCGGTAGAGGCTGTAACATCCGTTGTGGCTTCAAGATCTTCCCGTATCCATTGCGGAATGGTTTTCAGCGCCCGTAGCGGCGCCCGAAGATCATGCCCAAGGCGTTTTTTCAGCAAACGCAGGTCTTGCTCCGCCGTGCAATTGCACCCATTACCATGTGTAAAGCTGGCGGGCACGCGTAAGTGCGCACTCGATATTATCGGCATTTCTGTCATAACGAACCCCATTTGTTCACCCACCGCCACAAGAGCAGGTATCTGTTAACACATTGTTAGAATTCATTAAAACCTTAGGTAATTGAAATTGCTTAACCTGTTTTTAAGCAGTTTTTGTGACGGTGTTTTTGTCTGTTTAAGGGGTTGAAATTATGGTTCAGTACGAAACGCATACGCGAAAAGCTACAATACTGAAAACGTTGCAAAAGCGCAGTAATTTGCTTTCATACGCGTTTGTTTTAGTCACAGGTTTGCTGGTCTCAATCTCTGCTTTTTTGCTGGAGAAAAACTGGGAAAATGCTGATAACGAACGAAATTTTGATAGTTTGGCTCAAAATCAGACATTGGCCATCAAATCCCGTATTTTTTCAACCATAGATTCCCTGCGCTCAATTCGCGGTCTTTACAATTCGTCCAACTTTGTTGATCGCAACGAATTTGCGGTCTTTATTGAATCTCTCGAAATTAAAGAGCAAATTCAAGCGTTGGAATGGATTCCACGCGTACCACATATTCTTCGCTCTGAGGTCGAGCAAATGGCGCGGGATGACGGGTTTGCTGATTATTCGTTTACCGAGCGCTTGCCAAACGGAGAACTGGTTCGCGCTCTGGATCGAGATAGCTATTTCCCCGTTTTTTACGTTGAGCCTTTGTTCGGAAACACCGGCGCTCTTGGGTTTGATTTGGCGTCAAACCCTGCGCGAAAGGCTGCTTTGGATGAAGCAATGAACACGGGGCAAGCCGTTGTAACGTCTAGGATTAAGCTGGTTCAATCTGACGGGGCACAATTTGGCTTTCTGATTTTTATGCCGATTTTTGTTGATGGTGCGGTTCCGATGATGTTGCAAGACCGGCGCGAAAAACTGGTTGGCTATGCGCTTGGTGTCTACAAAATGAGTGATCTAGTGGCGTCGGTTTTGTCTCGAGATGCCGAGGCCAGCACGGCCCTAGATGTCGCCGTTTTTGATCTCTCGGCACCGCTGGAAGAGCAGCTACTATTTACGACAGACGACACGGGTTTAACGCGCGCGGATACGGTTGCAGAATACAGCACGCATGAGACTTTCAAATTTGCAGGCCGCGAATGGCAAATATCAATCGTAACGGCCCCCAACTCCTCCTTAACCACAGCTTCCCAGAGCCGCTGGCTATTCTTCGGGTTCGGCCTATTCGCAACCTTTGCGGGGCTCCTTTACCTCAATGGCTTATTTGGGCGTGCAATTTTTGCTGATAATCAAGTGACCCTTAAAACCGCCGAACTGGTACAGGCCGATGTGGTAAAAGAGCAAATATTGCAAAAATTGAAACAGACAAATCAGGATCTTGAAAGTTTTACATTTGTCGCATCGCATGATCTGAAAGCGCCACTGCGCGGCATTGATAATCTGGTTTCGTGGATAGCTGAGGATAGTGATAGCAGTTTAAGCGAAGACTCTCTGTTCAATCTCCAGCGCCTTAAAACCCGTGTGCAAAGGTTGGAAAACCTGCTGGAGGGGCTGTTAGAGTATTCCCACGCGGGTGCAATTAAGGCAAAAACATCTCACGTTAATTCGTATGAATTGTGCCAGAGCATCACCGAATATCTTTCGCCACCTAGGGGATTCACAATAACCCTTGATCCTAACTTACCAAGCTTTGAAACCCAGAAAACCGCATTGCAAACTGTGCTGAACAACTTGATCAGCAATGCGCTAAAACATCATGATCTTCCGACCGGAGAGATCAATGTTTCCGTTAAAGATAGTGGCAGTCATTATGTTTTCTCGGTAGCTGATAATGGGCCGGGGATCGCGCCAGAGCACCATAAAAAGATTTTTGAAATATTTCAGACATTGGTGCCGCGCAGCAAAAAAGACACAAGCGGGATTGGTCTGTCGATCGTCACCCGCCTTGTTTCCGCCGCTGGCGGTGAAATTAGCATTCATTCAAACCCTGGCCAGCGTGGCACCGAGTTTCGTTTCTCATGGTGCAAAAACTGGCCAACAGAGGAGCCTCAATATGCAACATGAACCTGTCAAAATTCTTCTAGTAGATGATGATGACGTCGATAGAGAAATGGTGATCCGTGGATTTAAACAGCAGCGCATTGCCAATTGTATTACAACAGCTGAAAACGGCGCAGAAGCGCTTGAGATTTTGCGCAATAACCTACCGCCTTATGACAAGCCTTTTATAATTTTACTTGATCTGAATATGCCCGGCATGAATGGCTTTGAGTTTTTAGACGTACTGCGCGAAGACCCTAACCTGAAGGATTCGATTGTATTTGTTTTAACGACATCAAGGGCCGATGCAGACCGTGCAAAAACCTATGAAAAAAACATTGCGGGATACATAGTTAAATCCGATGTCGGGCCATCTTTCGCTAATGCGGTCAAATTGTTGGAATGCTTTTGGACAACCGTGACTCTGCCGGTTTAGGAGGGCATCAGTGTGTTGGTAGGATAGGTTGTATTGTCCGTAATAGACCTTCGCTTTATTTTCGAGAAAGAAGGACTCTAGAAATCTAGAAGTGCGTCAAAGGTCTGGTTTGGGGGCGCGGAATCGTTGCTTTTGAGCCGCTGTTAGATGGCAGCTAAGGGCCCATTCTGTTGAAACCCCCCACTTGATTTGGATGCGCTTGGCTGATTCAATCTCCTTATTGATATAGGGGATTGCTAACGATGATGGGACCGAAGCAAGAAGCGCAAGGCGCATTGTTTTATGAATTTTCGATTGAGGATCATGTTCCGCTCGATCATGTTT
>WTAL01000235.1 GCA_013139635.1 Paracoccaceae bacterium | reverse complement strand
TGCTTTTAGGAAAATGGCATCCTTTAAAAGAAATCATGGCTTGGCCTCGAGCTATAAGTAATCCAAGCATTCCCATCGTTGATTTAGAAAGCATGCGCAACCTTTACATAAAATTTGCGGCAGAACCAATGATGAGTCTAGGCATTGCCAAAGCGGCGTTTAAGTTTGGGGTTGAGAATCTCTACAAACGGCCGCACATATAGTGCAGACTTTCCTTCAGGCAAAAGCAGCTCTGTGTATTCAACACAAACGGTATAGATTGTCTTATGTGGCTCTAATTGACCTATCCAAATGGCGGTGCGACAGGTCGGACTTTCGCATGACCAAACAGGAAATACATCCGCCATATTGAACACTTGTTCACCAACAGTTATCATCGGGAATGGTTCCCTCCATGTTGGTATTTGCGCGTGTAGGCACAATGAGTCCTGATGATGCGACCCCAGCTCCGAGTGCAGGGGCGGTAAGCCCTGATATTGGTTTGGCCGGAGTTCGTTTGCCACTGGGTGTCATCCCCAAAGCACCATGCTCAAGATTGGTCGTCTGCGCTTGATGATATGCATGCAGCGCGATATCGCCTGCTTTCTCTCCAAAGAGGTCATCCAATGTGGACTGAGCCAAAGCTGGATTGAACCCGTTTAAGTGTTTCCAATTGTTCAACAAGGGTTTTCAGATCTGAAGACCAAAGCCGCTTCTGGCCTCTGGCCAACGATCAGTAAAGATGTCGGGATAATGAGCAGGGTTTCTGACCTCTAGCAGGCTCAAATTCCCTTCCGCGTTGCGGATCAGCCTTCGCATGTGGTGGGCAATCGCAATCACCTCATCAACGAGGTTGTCATTTACAGGGCTTGCGTCCAGCGCAATCGCGGCAATAATAATGATGGGGGTTTGCGCTTGCCACGATGATCATCATCATGTTTACGAAAGCGCTTAATCAATTGGAGAGCGACAACGCGCGCTGATTTCTGATCCAGAGGGACATGAACTGGCATCGGCTGTGTGTCAGCCATTTTCAGGATCATTGTAGTTGAGCTCGAAGCTATACGGTTTGCTAATTCAACATAGGTTTCACCGTCCACAAGATAGCGGCGGGCATCGAATCGATCCTGGAATGCTTTGCTGGTTTCGATCTGCCCGTTGAAATATTCAGCGAAACCCTTTGGATTAATTTCCTTATGGTACTTGTCCCCAGCCTCACGCTTATAGTGGAGCAAGACAGCAACCCGTTCGGGCTGGCCAATCAGACGGACCACCGGCATCAGATCGGATGCATTCGCTATCTGGAACGATATCACATACGAAATCGCAGCGGGATAAACCTGCCTAGTTGGAAAAACTCAAACTAGGGCTATTAACTTGACGATGCCGTTTGCTTGACATGACGGGCTCCTTTGACTGCAACCTTCGCAAACTAGCGGTGGTTAATGCAGCAGTCCCCTACCCTCAAAGGCCAATAGGAGACGCGGTTCCAGTGCCGCTCATAGCCGAAAATTAAGAGTATTGGCAAGCTCTGCCATGGGTGGTACGCTAGCTTTCAATCAAACCTACAGATGCGGAGCGTCACACAATGGGGAAAGATACGATACAGCGCCTGACGCCGTATATGAACGCATATTCTAAAGAATTCTCTGACAATGGTAACATAAACTGGCTTCCGTACACGATGTACTTTCACCCCTTCGGTTTTGTCTCGGATGTTGTCAATACGGATGCTAGGGGTTTTCGGTACTCAGATGCGCGCGGACAAAAGTTTTCGGTTGCTGATTGTGATGGCGTCACTCAATGTCGACTGCTTGCAGGCAGCTCCACAGCGTTTGGCATTGGGGCCAGCTCGGACAAACATACAATTGCGTCACGTCTGACTGAAATCGATCCTCGTGGAGATCCGTGGCTCAACTTTGGGGGCCGAAGCTTTAATTCAACGCAAGAGATGATTCAGTTTTCGCTGCATCGGCATATGCTACCAAAACTTGATGAAGTTGTTCTACTTTCTGGCTTTAATGATCTGGGACTTGCGCGCCTCCCCGAGCATTTGAAGCAAGAGCACGGCGCATTTTTTATGTGCAATGAATTTTACAATGCGATGCAAGGTCAAAAACCATCCCTTTTTTCACGCTGGTTTCAGGACGGCGCTTTCGATGTTGGTACACAAGAAATTCCAACGCTTGAGGAGCAGATTGACTATGCAGTAGAGCGTACTCTGCGAAACCTCACCAACTGGCGCGCGATGTGCAGAGACATGAACGCAAAGTTGACATATGTTTTGCAGCCACTTGAGAGTTGGGTCCGGGAAACTGGATCTCTGGAAGAGATGGAACTTTTTGAGGAACGTGAAAAGCGCGGTGGTTTTGCCGAGCAGTATGGTGATATTCTCTCCCAGCAAACATACACGACTTATCGTGACCAGCTCCGTGATGGTACCGAGAGACTTGGCATTAACTTCATCGATCTGACACTGGATATTAGAGCAGCAATTGCTGATGACTATTGGCTGTTTGTCGACCGCATTCATTTTACGGATCAAGGGCACGATCTGGTGTCGAATTTAATCTTGAGACGCATTGATCCGCCAAGAGTATCAGGAGTATGAAATCTATCGCTAATTTTTCCCGAAAAATATCTGGTAGCCCGCCGTGAGTTCAACAATATACAAAACACTTGCGCAAACGCCATTTCGGTTAACCGGAGGTCAAGGTGTCTGGCTGGAAGCTGCCAATCATGCACCGCTGTTAGACGCATGTAGCGGCGTCGTGGTATCCAGTCTTGGTCATCGTCATCCTCGAATATGTGCCGCAATGGCCCGCGAAGCAGGCAACGTATCGTGGGCTCATGCCGGTAGTTTTACCTGCGATGCAGCAGAGGAGTTGGCTGAATTTTTGGTGAGCCGAGCCGGAGATGGTCTATCGCACGCACAATTCCTGTCCGGTGGATCAGAGGCCATGGAGGTCGCTTTCAAGGTTGCCTATCAGTATCATTGCGAACGTGGCGAGCCAGAACGAAGTCGGTTCATTGCTCGACGGCAAAGCTTCCATGGCAGCACTTTGGGTACGTTATCATTGTCGCATAATCCAGCGCGACGCGGCATATTTGATCCATTGCTGCCCCCTGCAGAGTTCGTATCGGCTTGCAACGCATACCGCGGTAAACAGCCAGACGAAAGCGTTGCGGACTATGCGAACCGATTAGCGAAAGAGCTGGAGTTAAAGATTAATGCGTTGGGGGCCAAAAACGTGGCTGCCTTCGTAGCGGAGCCAGTCGTTGGGTCGACAAATGGTGCTGTCCCAGCTGTGCCCGGCTATTTCAAGGCCATTCGCGAGATCTGCGATAGACATGGTGTTTTGCTGATCATCGATGATGTGATGTCGGGTATGGGCCGAACTGGGCACTTATTCTCCCATTTTCAAGACGGCATAACACCGGACATCCTCGCAGTCGGAAAAGGACTTGCTGCAGGTTATCAGCCCATTTCTGGCTACCTTGTTGCCCCACATATTTACATGGCATTACGCGAAGGTTCGGGCGTTCTGCAGAATGGCCAGACCCACGTCAACCACCCCTTTGCCTGTGCTGTCGCCCTGGAGGTGCAAAAAACAATAATGGAGGACGATCTTGTCAATGTCGCCAATCAACGGGGCACACGGCTGCGCGCGGGTTTATCCCGTCTTGCCGACCAACATCCATTTATCGGTGATGTTCGTGGTCGAGGACTTTTTCTGGGAATTGAATTTGTAGCTAACAAAGTGAAGAAGACACCCATGCCACAAGGTGCAAAGCTCGCTGCGCGGTTAAAACAAGCCGGGTTTGATAACGGCCTATTGCTTTATCCAGGCTCAGGTACTGCGGATGGTAAGGAAGGTTGTCACATCTTATTTGCACCGCCTCTGATTGCAACTGAAGCGGAGATAGATGAGCTGCTTCACCGGCTAGAAGCGGTCCTGAATTTCTGCATGAGTGACATGGAAAAAGCCGTACGGGCGTGTGTAAACATCAGCTAAGCAAGAGGCAAAACTATGGACAAGCAAGCTAAAAAAAAGATGGATAAGTTCGCACGAAACCCTGACCTCACGAGGTTTACCGGATCATTCGTTGGCATTGTGACGCCGTTTAATGAAGATCACACAATCAACTATGACCGCCTGCGCGAACTGGTCGAATTTCAGGCAGAAAACGGCACCAAGGGTATAAACTTCTTGGCAATTGGTGGAGAAGGTTCGGCGATTTCGCGCCAAGAACGGGCGGAATTTTTGCGAATAACTGCGGACTTTGATAAGGCAGGGATGACATTTGTTTATGCCTGCATCGGCAATAGCACTAAGGACGTCTGCGAAATGGTAGATGCCGTCGCCAATGCTGGGGGGGATGCCGCTATGGTGATGGTTCCGCCCAATATTGCACCATCTGATAGAGACTCTGAGCTGTATTTTGGCGAAATCGCAAGGAATAGTGCAATCCCTCTTGGCATTTTCAATAATCCAGCGCGACTAATTACCGACCTGCGAATAGAGACCGTTGAGCGGCTCCTGCGGCACGAAAAAATTGTATTCTACAAAGAAGGGTCTTCGCAGACGGGCAAAGTAATCGACTTGCTGACCAAAGACCTTGATGCTTGCATTTTTGCTGATGACGTGACTGACCCCGATACCCTTGTTGGGGCTTGGTCCATGGGTGCTGATGGTATCTTTAATATATCTGCAAATATCATCCCAAACGCGCTGGCAACTTTGGCGCAGCAATGGAGAAGTTTTGAAGATGTGCTCAGTTTTCGCGCGTTGGTCGCTGATGTCCTTCCAGTGATACGCTATTGTTACGATGGCAGGGCGCCTATCAACCTTAAACGCGCAATGAACACCGTCGGGCTTGATGTCGGACCCACGCGGCCTCCGCTCAACATACATGGGACAGCTGTGCCAACCGACATTGCTGCGCGCATTCGGAAATCCCAGAAATTCCCCGAACGGAGCAATAAGTCCTAGAAATGGGCACATTTCTTTCCCCTCTTATTGTTCACCTGCTTGTTGTCATCACACCGGGGCCAGCTAACATTCTGATTATGCAAAGGTCCGCTTCTCTTGGTCGGGTTGCTGGACTCTTTTTTGCTGCGGGCGTGATTACAGGGGCCGCTATGTGGGCGGCAATCGTGTTTTTTGCAATAATCTTCGGCTATGCGATGTCGCCTTGGGTTGCAAAGCTACTGGGCATCACGGGTGCTGCCTACCTCGCACACCTCGGAGTGAAGATTGTCCAAGGAAGAAACGATGAAGTGAGTTACGGCCTTAACGCATCGCAAAGTAGATCGAATCTCATGGCATACGTTCAGGGGCTTTTACTCCATGCGACCAATCCAAAGGCGTTCTTTGGCTGGCTTGCAATTGTATCTGTCGGACGGGTGGATTCAGCCGTAGGCTATGAGCTTCCCATAATCCTAATGCTCTGCACAATTCAGGCCTCGGTGGTGTTTTCGGCCTATGCACTACTTTTCTCGACTGATGGCATTATCACCCTGTATCGCCGTCACAAGGGATCGATCGATATGTTTTCTGGGTGTCTTCTGTTCGTCTTCGCCTTCGTGACGCTTTTTCATCTTGGGTCTGCGTTCTTGTTACGGACACCGTAATCTGACTACCCATGTCATCTTGTTGTTATCTCCAAAGTCATTGCGGCTGTTCTTTCAGATAGGCAAAAAACAGCCTTTGGCAGTAACTATATGTTGCAATACACCCGAAACACGATAACGTAGAGTGTATGGCACTGGATTCAGGGAAAGGTGGGGGTTATGAGGGCGCTAGATCACGGAGACTTCAATTTCGCCGCGGGCCCCGATAATCATAAAGACCCCAGTGAGGACATCTAAGGGCTGTCTTTGATGACGCACGGCAACTAAATCAGGAAAAATCCAATGGGCGTTTTCTCTCCTAATCTAATCGAAACGACCCCGCTGACTCAGGGTTTGGCGTAATTATGAGAAGCACCTCAAATTCGCTTGCAGCTAGCTCAGGAAAGTTCGCTGTCTTGTTGTTGGTATTAGTTAGCCTGACTCGTGGCTCTTCATTCATGTTCATTAAGCTGGGCGTAGAAGAGATGTCGGTCATCGCCCTTGTTTTTCTTCGCGTATCAATAGCGTCATTTTTTCTCTTTATAATCATAAAACTAAACAAACGCCCTATTCATGTCAGTCGCCATGACATCATTCCGCTTATCTTGGTCGCAATACTCGGCAATATCATTCCCTTTTCACTAATTGGCTTCGCCGAACAGGAGCTTGATAGCGGCATCACGTCCATCTCTGTCACTCTTGTTCCAGTTTTTGTCCTTATCTTGGCCCAATTTTTTACCGTCGACGAAAGGATAACCGCAGGAAAACTCCTCGGTATGACAATTAGCTGCTGCGGAATAGCCATTATATTTGTGCCGAAGCTATCCCTTAATGCAATTGCGCCAATCTATGTCATAGCCGCGATATCTTCTGCTGTCTTTTATGCGATTTCAACACTTGTTGCGAAACGCATCACCGGCACAAAGCCCGAGGTTACATCCGCCTTTGTATTGCTGATGGCAGGACTCATGATGTTGCCCTTCTTCCTGATTGATGTTTCGGAATCTCCGCTCGATATGTCATTTTCATTGGTCGGAAGCGTGGTGGGACTTGCAATAATTGCAACGGCTATTCCCTTTGTATTGATGTACAAATTGATTGCCGAAAAAGGCGCCACATTCTTTTCCCTCAACAATTATTTGATCCCAGTATTTTCGCTGATGCTCGGAAGCTTTCTACTTCACGAAACACTCTCTGTTTTAGACATTTTGGGTACAGTGGTCGTGCTGTCCGGAATATGGCTTTGCACGCGGCCCAAAAACTGGTGGCGTCGAATCAACACGCCACAAACTTAGCATAGGAGGCCGTCATGGATATCATCAAGTAATTTAAACAAAGTAGCCAATGCGCACGAATTTGCATTGGCTACATTCGACCCCTCAACGTCATTGCCGCCAACCCAAGGAGCACAAGATGAAACCAGATTATGACACATTCAAAGAAGAAATCGAAAACTTGTTTCGAAAAGAATTGGTAATATATTTTGATACCGTTGATTATGCCAATCACCTGACAGATGGTTCGGACGAACTGAACGAACTTTATTATCTTCGTCATCGCGTCGAGACTATTACACGTATTCGGATGACCGCCGCGCTAGATGCACTTGCTTTGTCAAAAATGCTGCCACTCGACTATGAAGCAGCACGAAAATGGGCAAAATACACGCTTCAAGAAATGAACCATGACAAGATGTTTATGGGTGACCTGAAACGCCATGGCGTATCTGAAGATCAGGTCTTTGGTATGGAGCCATTGCCGGCGACCGTTGAGATGGGAACGTTCCTCGAAGACAAGATCGTGAATTGGAGCCCGTTGGCAGCTGTGGCCTATTCGCTTTTCGTTGAGTGGAACTCGGACCAGTATTCTGAACAGACAGTCGACCGGGCGGAAGTCAAATACTCGTCTAGCCACGTCAAAGGGGCCAGAGCACATGTCAATTTTGACGTTAACGAAGACCATCTCGAAATTATGTTCGGCGTTGCCCACAGTCTGCTGACCTCAGAACAACAAATGCAGCAGTTGCTTGAAACTTGCCAAGTCATTTCCAAGTTGTTCCGCGATTATTTCCAGCAGCTACATCAGAATACTGTTGTCGAGAATAAGCGGCTATCTGCAGCTTAGGTACCCCCTTCGGCCCCCGATTCTGTTGAATCTGGAGCCGGATTTCCACTTTACGTCTATTCAACATTGAGGGATCAACATGCGTCTGCCAAATCTGTTCGTTGCGGGATTTTGGAAATGTGCCACAACCTCCTTGGCCAAGTACTTGTCAGATCATCCAGATATAGACACGACTCGTTATAAGGAAACTTACTACTTTTTGGACGAAAATAGCCCGCTTCGTAATGATTGGGGGTCTGTCTCCGATCCGGAAGATACAACCCTCAAAGAACTCTTTGGCACCGCTGGCTCTGCCGAATATTTTCTCGACAGCACACCATGCTATTACTCACAGAAAACAGCTCTTGAACACATCCAAAAGATCGGTGGTAAAGCCATTTTTATAATCAGGGACCCAAGTCTCAGGTTTTGCTCAAGCTTTGAATTCTTCACGCATGTTTATCAAGAGTACCCAAAAACGACGCTTCTAAATTATACGAAACGCCATTTGGCGGGCGAGTTGAGCGAATTCTATTCTGCTATGTCCAGCGAGTTTCACACCGATATCCTTAGGCAGGACTTAACAACCGGTCATTATTGGGACCACATTAGATCTTGGAAGGACGCGTTAGGCGATAATGTGCTCATCACTTCTACCGAAAAGCTGCAAAGCTTTCCTTCCGAGACAATGGCAGAGGTTTGCAGCTTTCTCGACATCGACAATGTTTATGAAGACTATCACTTTGAAAAGTACCAGAAGGGATACGTGGTTCGGAGCGATGCTCTACATCGCACCTTACGCCGAGTTTTCAAATTTGACCCCATGGAATACGGAAATTTCACCCAAGAGCACTCTCATTTCCATCCACTACAAAGAGGTCCGTTGAGGAATTTTCTTGAAGGCGCCTACGCCCGTTTGCAGCATAGACCCGTTTCCTATGCTGAACAGCCTCTCGAACTGCTCAGGGCTTATTATGAGCCCTATAATCGTATATTGGCCGAAAATACGGGAATCGACTATACCATAAAGAATACGAATCCTTCAAAAAAATGCGCTGGCTGTAGTAATGGGTGTAAAAAAATGGAAGGCATGGGCTTTCAATAGACATTTAATATTGACCCTTTTGGTAAGGTAGCCAAACCGCAAAATGTTGAGCAAATTGGGTGCCCCAACGCTTTCGTTGATGGTGCCCTCATATCTTCCCGTCTTTCAGGGGCAGAGTAACGGTAAGCGTTGGATCGACCCCACATTCCTTGTTGTTTCGTGATGTGCGTTCCGGCCCTTCATAGGTTTAAAGGGAGTTTCTCTATGGAAGCTACGAACGGGTTTCTCGCAAGAATACCACGCAGTTCAGATGGCAAGCGCCGCTGGCCTCTGGAGCTGAAGGCAGCCATCGTCAACGGCCATAAGCAGAGGCACATCGATAAGCTGCTACTGTTGAACTTTAAGAGCTGAAGCAACGCTTACGAGTAACGGCACACCTTCGGTTTTAAACAAGTAATCGCGGGACCCAAGTCGCCCAGGCTATCGGCACACGGATCCTGTGCTTGTTTTGGGCAAAATGTTTAACCATGGGTTAGCCTCAGGCAGGTCATTATTCGCGGATTTAGTGAACAACTAAAAAATGTTATAATTCTAATTAATACTCTTGTAACCACTTGTAATACATGTAACAGTTGTTTTAACAGGGATATCTAGGCGATTTGTCTCGCTAAAGTGTATGGGGGAGTCATGTGGCGAGAAGTGTTCAATAGCGTTATCGACGCTGAAGTTTTCCTTGATGCGGACAACTTGCTAGAATTGGTCCCACGCAAGGATAGTCGCTTAATTCAGCGCCTCGTTGAAGACAATTTGAAGTCACCTGATATCATCTCCGAGCCACTCAACAAAGTTTCTGCACAACTTGGATCGGTTTTAGAAACCGTAAGTGAGCCGGCAATGCGCCGAATTGCCGAAGCTGGTATGTTGGTTCAGTCAGCTCCGATGGCCATGGCCCTTGGGGCACCTCTGCATGCGCTGAGCGCCCCATCCGTATTTGAAGATCCCACTCATCTACAAATCATGGCGCTTTTGGCGGATGATGTAGGTGCCGGGCGGCCCGAAACCGCACGCGCGGATGCCTTCCGGCAAATTGCGTGGGAATATGGTGCAACCCAATGCACGGGTACCACTCAGTCAATTGCGGCTTTGCCCAAAATCTGCGACGCGATGTTTGAGGCGCCTTCGATTATCTTTGCACTAAGCCGACGCAGCGACAGGTTTGACCTCGAGCTCATTGGTATTGACTTGGCGATGCGCACTGTCGGGCTTCTGCCACCATTTAGGCATTTAGAGACCTATGATGTCCCTTCAACCGTGAATCGCCTTGATTTGTCTGTCGCGATGCAGCCCGAACTTTTTGCCACAGGCATCACACCGTTATCGACAATTCAAAAAATTGCGCGTGATGTTTGGACAACTGATGAAAATCGGAAACGTGTCGCAACCGGAATAGAGCTCGGCGTCACCTTGCTGCGGGAATGGGCTAAACACCTGGTGACCTATGTCGACACGATCCTTCAGCCCCGGCTTACTATGGCAGCGTTGCTTAGCGACAAGAGCCAAGAGGCCCGTCATTATCATGCGAGCTATAGACTTGAGGGAAAACGGTTAGCCGATTGGTTTAGTGAGGCGAGCCAAGATCCCTTTCCGCTTTTGGATGCTCTGTCTCGGAGTAGGCTTGTCATGCCTGGCAGTCCCGACAAAAGCCGCCTAACCAGCAGTTTGCTGGCGCCGGATGGGGCCATGTTCCGTATCTTCGCTCCTGATGAAGTTCAGGTGATGAGAACTTGGATCAGCTCCTTGGCTGAAACCAACAACGAGTCTGACAAATCTGAACTTCCCAAGATTTTCTCGACCCGAATTCGCGAAATACAAAAGGGCGACTTGGAGATTGGCACACAGCCCTCCTCCATCCGAGAAGCCTATTTAGTCCTGCAGGGTCGCGCACTTCCGCCTCGAACCCAAGCTTTTGCTCGCAGCTATTGCGACACATGGCTAGAGGCCGCACGGGATAGCATTGACCGTACCGATCGCTCTTTGCCCACAGCATGGGCGCCGGGTATAACGCGTGAATGGTTGCTGGCCAAGCACGACAAACAAGCCGTCGACTTTGTTGAAAACAAAAGCGACCAGCGCCCATCTCGCAGTGCCGTGATCGAGGAAACGCTGCAACTAGCCCCGCTGACACTGATTGACGGGGCATGGCTTCAAGGTTTCACAGATGTGTCGCTTGCTGCGACCCGTTTTGGCGCGCCTCTGTTTGAAACCTATTGGGACGAACTCGGCAACGGGTCTTATGATCTGAACCATCCCAAAATATACCGCGATGTTCTTGCTGCGATGGATATTACTTTGGCACCCACAGGATCAGCTGAGTTTGCGGCTGACCCGCGGCTAAGGGCCGAATCTTTTCGGCTTCCTGTTTTCTGGCTTTGTTTGGGAAAGTTACCCAAAACATATTGCCCTGAAATTTTGGGCATGAACCTCGCGATGGAGCTTTCAGGAGTTGGCGGCACCTACCGGAAGGCCCGAGCCTACTTGAAGCACTATGGCTTTCCGACGGTCTTTGTTGATGTGCACAATACCATCGACAACGTTTCAACAGGGCATTCGGCATGGGCCGCTGAAGCGATTGATGCATACATGAGTATGACGTCGGACTTTACTCCCATAAGTGAAAGTTGGCTAAGGGTCCGTACCGGTTACGAGTCGCTCTCACCAATTGTTGACGACCAAAGTTCACTCGACTTCTTCACCACAGATCAGCCGCTCAATCCGAATTGGGCTGGCGTACAAGAGTTTTTCCATTTGTCCTACAGCAAAGGCATTTCCCTATGAGCTACCATCTTGGAATATCGGCCTACTATCACGACAGCGCCGCGGCGCTAGTGGCTGATGGCTACATAATCGCAGCCGCACAAGAGGAACGTTTTACACGCAAAAGACATGATCCTAGCTTTCCAGCAGAAGCGGTAAAGCACTGCTTAGACTCTGCGGGAATCTCTTTGGATGATCTCGCTACTGTGTCCTACTACGAAGACCCGCCTAAAAAATTCACGCGTACATTGTCGTCCTTCGCCAGCGCCGGGCCCTCTGCTATCGGTACGTTTGGGCGAATTATTCCTGGTTGGCTTCGGGAGAAACGTGGCGCGACCAAGACGATCGATACCGAACTTATGAATCTTGGCAGGGGGAATGCACCTCAAACACGGACTGGTCTACATCATCGCTCACATGCAGCCTCGGCCTTTTACCCAAGCCCATTCGACGACGCGGCCGTACTCTGCGTTGATGGCGTAGGAGAGTGGCACACCACGTCGATATGGCACGGTCAGGATACGTCGCTGGACCTCGTTAACTCGATTTCCTATCCGCATTCTTTGGGCCTGCTCTATTCGGCTTTCACTTATTACTGCGGTTTCAAAGTAGATTCTGGCGAATATAAGCTTATGGGCCTCGCACCCTATGGCGAACCGAAATACGCCAACATCATTCGTGACAACCTGATCGCGTTGCGTGACGACGGATCATTTAGTTTGAACCTCGAAAAATTCGCCTTTCTCCAAGGCGAACGGATGACAGGTGATGCTTTTGCAGAATTGTTCGGTCGGCCTGCGCGGCAGTCAGAATCTGAGCTTACTCAAATGGAGTGCGACCTTGCGGCTTCCGTGCAAGTGGTCACAGACGAAGCCGTTTTAGGCCTAGCCCGGGCCGCAAAGAAAATGACTGGTTCAAAGAACCTTTGCCTTGCCGGTGGCGTCGCGCTGAACTGTGTTTCAAACGGACATATTGCCCGCTCCGGTGTGTTTTCAAACATCTGGATTCAGCCTGCTGCTGGGGACGCCGGCTGTGCGTTGGGGGCTGCGCTTTTGGCGATGGTTGAGCAGGACGGTCAACGCAGTATTATCCCAAAAGGTCAGCACGATGCGATGTTCGGCTCCTATCTTGGGTCCTCGTTCGAGGACTGGGAAATCGGGAATTTCCTAGACAGTGAGGGGATTAGATATGAACGTCTTACTGAGGATAAATTGGTTGAGAAAGTAGCCGAGAAACTTTCAGAAAGCTCGATCGTAGGGTGGTTTCAAGGACCTATGGAATTTGGGCCGCGTTCCTTGGGCGGCCGATCAATTCTTGGCGATCCACGTAGTCAAGACATGCAAAAGACCATGAATCTCAAAATTAAATTTCGGGAATCATTCCGGCCATTTGCCCCATCGGTATTGGAAGAAGACGCACATGAATATTTCGATTTAACTGAGACAAGCCCTTACATGCTTGTCGTAGCGCCAGTGACAAAAGATATCCGCGTCGCTGATGCGCCTAGTCGCGCACTGGGCGCAATCAATGAATCTCGCTCCACGCTCCCTGCCATCACACATGTCGATTTTTCTGCGCGTGTTCAAACAGTTAGCGACGAAAACAACCCTCGCTATTATGCGCTTCTAAAAGCGTTCAAGGCGAAAACAGGCTGCCCTGTTTTGGTCAACACATCGTTTAACGTCCGTGGCGAACCAATCGTGCGCTCACCGCGCGATGCATATCTTTGTTTTATGCGGACCGGCCTGGATGTCTTGGTGCTCGGTGATTTTTTAGTCCTGAAAGAAAATCAACCTGAACTGCACGAAGACACCGATTGGCGCACTGAAATCCCTCTCGACTGAAAGGTAAAGTCAAATGTTAAAAGCACTGTCCGTAGTCACTTACATCATTATTTTTCTGCCCATTTGGGCCGTACGACGATTAACAGGGAAGTCTCGTTTTGGTCGATCATTTCACAACGGTCCATCAGCCTGGGATTTGAATATACGGTGGGCCGATGACGCTCGCCCGTCCACGTCAAAGGTTAATCCAGCCCCATTGACACGTAAACCAAAAGTGAATGCAAATGACCTTACCTGAGATCCTCACCTTCATGCTCGTCGCGTCACTTCTGGTTATCTCGCCGGGACCGAATGGTGTTCTTATCGCAAAAACGGTTCCGACTTCGGGGCGCGCAGCTGGTGCCTCAAACGTGGCCGGATTTGTTGCGGCTTTTTATCTTCATGGCACATTGGCGATCCTCGGAATTTCGATCATCCTTGTCCAGTCACCTACGGCATTCAATATCGTGAAAATTTTAGGCGCGACATATCTTTGCTGGATTGGCTTGAAGGCACTATATTCTGCGTTTCAATCACAGGCACGCGCCGCCCCAATCAGCGCCTCGGCCCAGAAACGAACATTGTTCAAGGCGTTTGGCGAAGGGTTCTTAACCAACGCCCTAAACCCAAAAGTGTCGATGTTCTACCTCGCGGCCTTCCCGCAGTTTATTTCCGGAAATAACACATCAGCCGCAGCCTCCTTCTTTTTGGTGTTCTTGCACTCCATGATCAACATGGTTTGGTTTGGCGCCATGGTTTTGCTCTTCGCAAAATTAGAGGGCGCAACAGGGAATCCGAAATTCCAACGTATGTTGAAGCTTTCAACAGGAGCGGTTTTCGTCGGGTTTGGGGTCAAACTCGCCGCTTTGCAGGTTGCCCTATGAACCTCGCATTTATTCACCAATCAATCCAAATTTGAGAGCAATCATACGCCTTCAAAGCTGACAGGAGCTAAGTTTTTAGATGTTCGCAAGAAAAAAAGCCGCCAACAAAATTCCAAACTTGGATGACCCATCTCTGGCCCGTGTGCGTTTGACGCCGCAGTTGCTTGATTACGATCATTTCGCCAAGCGTGCGCATAGCCAATACCTGCCTTATGTCATGAGCTTTAATCCAAGTAACTACAGCTCTACCGCGATCAATACGGATTCCCTTGGTTTTCGAATTGCGCACAATAAGGATGGGGACCCGGTCAGCGTTGGTACGCTTAATTCTGTAGCTTCCGGAGAGGCCGTTAGCCTTTTGGTGGGTGCATCGCCCTCACTTGGCTATGGATCAACATCGGATGCAACTTCGGTTGTCAGTCGCTTGGCTGCAAGCGATCCTGAAAACAGTACTTGGTTAAATTTTGCAGGACACTGCTACAACTCAGTACAAGAACTGATGCTCTTCATTCTCCATCAGCACAGGGTCAAAAACATCCGTCGGATTGTTGTGATGGGAGGGTTCAACACCCTTGTTATGGCCCGCCTTCCCGAGTTTTCACGTGGTGGACTACCGCCGTTCTATTTCTGTGGTGAGTATTTCGAAAAATTCGATGAAATTGCAGTGGCCAATGGTGGCAATCCACCAATTGCCCGCCTACCCAGCTGGCCTTCGGAAACAATTTCGATACCTCCGATTTCCGAAACGCTCGCTCAGGCGACGCTCGAGATCATGAATACGATCACCACATGGAAAGCCTTGGCCGACTCATTGGGCGCACAACTGGACTTTCTGCAACAACCGTTGGCGACATGGGTGCGCGATCCCTGTGCCGAAGAAAAGACTCTGTTTGATGAGTTGAACCAAATCTCGCGTCTGGGCACATGGGACAAACTTTATGGTGACATCTCAGGCGAAGACGTCGGGGAACGTTTCGGCAGCATGTTAGGCGAAGGCTGCAACCAGCAAGGCGTGCGTTTTGACAGCCTCGTTCCGGCGCTACGCAACCGACCGCCAACAGACTGGCTATTCGTTGACCGCGCTCATTTCACTGACCACGGCAACGACGTTGTGGCCAACGCAATTCTCTCATCCATCCATAACTGATCGAGGAAGTAAAATGCTCAAACGTATAAAAGCCATCTTTGGTAAGATCTTTAGTCGCAAGAAGAAAGCCGCCAAGAAAGAAGATTCTTCAATTTATCCAATGTTCTAGCCTTGTAGGCGGCCCTCTAAGAGGGCTTCTTTGAGGTTTACTTTAGCGAGCGGCGCCTTTGACTTCAGGGGTGCCAATAGTCCGAATTCATCCTGTTTTGGAGTTGTCATGACTTATAGCACAAATGGTATAGCCCATCTTGAAACGACATCTGCACCTGCGGGGGCTGTCCCACACCCGTTAATTGCCGAACCAAATATTACACTTGTCAATGTTCAAAATCGCGCCTCCGAAGAATTGGCACAGGTCCGCAAAGAGCTCGATAGTGTCACCCCTCATCGCGTGCCTCAGGTGACAGCATTTGGGATGCGATGGCTAAAGGCCGCCATTGGAGATGAAGGCGTGAACAAGATCCGCGGCTTTCGCGACAGTCCTGACGAATGTTTGCAACTGCGCGGCCTGGATCTAATCACTTATGTGCCAACACCGCGCAACGGCTTCCTGCCAGAGACCGACTGTGTGTTGGATTTCGACATTCTGCACTTTGGGATGCTGGGTCTAATGGGTATCGACCCGTTTGCCGTTGACTACGAGAACGAAGGCAAATTGGTCCGCAATGTGCTTCCTGTAGAAGCCGCAGCCGGCATCGCGTCATCATGGGGCGCCGATATCGAGTTTTCTTGGCATACTGACAACCCAAATTGGAACTTCCAGCTTGGAAAGGAGAATTCGGCCAGTTGTGTTCCGCGTTTCCTGTCCTTCACTGCAATCCGAAACAACGAAAAGGTTTCGACAGATGTGACATCTGTTGACCGCGTCCTTGCAGCCCTGCCCGGCTGGGCCGTTGCTGAATTACGGCGGCCTGTGTTTCTCTTTGAAGCTCCGGCCTCCAACGAGGGCTCCGGTGGAAATCTCAACAAGCTTCCGATCATCGAAGTTCAAGATGGCCAAAACCTGTTGCGCTTTGATGAAAACATTGTGACGGCAACTGATCGACGATCACGTGCCTCACTCGAAATCCTGTCAAGTTGTCTTCGCGCAGCCATTGGATCGGAAGTGGTGCTGACACCGGGTGACTTCTTCATCTTCAAAAATTCACGTGTGCTTCACCGTCGTCGGGCCTTTGTACCTGCGCAAGGCGGAGATGCACGATGGTTGCGTCGCGTCTACGGCAGCTAAAAATTAAGCAAAAAGGAGCAAGGAAAAGTGATGCAAATTAAAAAACGAATTGCCGTAATCGGAGGTCGCCCTGCACCCATTCATGGTGCCAAAGAGCTTGGGATTGATGTTGTTTTGGTCCACGAAGAAGGTGGCTACGAAGATGATATTCTACAGCATGTCGAAAAGGTCGTGCACGCGGACATCACAAACGGAAAAGAGCTTGTCTCGGTCTTAGAGCCGTTGCACGCCGAACGCCCATTCGACCGGATCATGACTACAACCGAATTCGCAGGCGAGTCGACTGGCTACGCCGTTGACCACTTTAGATTGACTGGAGTAACCGAAAAGACAGCCCGTCTCTTGAAGGACAAGTTGGCCATGCGCGAACTGTTGGCTGACTGTGGCTTAAGCCCTGTTGCCTACGCCCGGATTTCTTCTGCAAAAGAGGCCGTGGATTTCGTCACAACTCATGGGGCGGCAGTTCTAAAACCAGCCGACGGGGTTGCCAGCCTCCATATTCGCCCCTGCGATGATGCTGAATCTGCGATCGCAGCCTTTGATGCGTTGTCGGAAAACAAAGTTACGAACATGATCATCGAGGAATACCTTGAAGGCCCAGTTGTGAGCGTCGATTCCTTTTCGTTTGATGGACGACACTTGCCGATTGGTTACTCAGAGTACCGGATGAATGACAAATACGTTGAATGGGAAGTCAGCACGCCAAGCACCGCGGCAGAACCTTGGTTGCCAGAACTCCTTAAAATGGCCGCTGATCTATTGGACGCAGTCGAGCTACAAGAAGGCCCATCGCACAGCGAATTCATTTTGACGCCCAAAGGACCCCGAGTTCTTGAGTCTCATGCTCGCCTTGCGGGATCAGGTGCACCGGAATTGGTGCGACGTGCTTTTGGGTTGGACCTCAATCGCATGTTCACGACTGTACCGCTTGGCATTGATACACTCCCTGACGTATCTCCATGCGCAATTGCGGGAGCTGCAATTCAGTTTTTCAGACCAGAACCTGGAAAAGTGAAATCAGTCGAAATCAATTTACCATCCGAGGTCGTCGTGCGAACGCAGCCAAAAGATGAGCCCGCAAGAGTGTTCTTGCCTTTTCTATTCGAACTCGGTGAAGCCGAGCGTGCCGTTGTCTTGCAAAAACACCAAGGTGATGACATCCCACCATTGAACACGGTTGCAGACTGCGTTTCGGGCTATGTTCTTGCGACGGGCACATCACGTGCCGATGCAGTCAATATCGCTGACCAACTGATTGATGGTGTTGGTTTCCATACAGAGGCTGGGCTTTGAATTATATCCTGTGTCTCCATCGCTGGGCTGGGACACAGGCGCTGTACGATCAATACACTCTAGCAGATGAAACTATAATCCGGGCGATTTGCACTTCGGAAGCGGTCGCATCATTGCCACAAAAGCGGTGTGAATCTTACGCCGTTGTTCCATCTATGGACGACAATGAGGGCGTGCTAAACGCGGCAAAAAAAATTGTTGCCGAATTTGGCCCGCCCAAATTGGTGGTCGGTCTAAACGAAGGAGACCTGATTAACGCAGCAAATATTAGGGAACTCTATTGTTTACCAGGTGACAATGTCACCTGGGCAGCCCGCTTTCGCGACAAGGTCAAAATGAACAACATCGCTGAAGGTCAAGATGCATTCCCTATTCTGTCAGCCGCAACCGTCATATCAACAGAACAAGTACACGACTTTGCAAACAAACACGGGTACCCGGTTGTTGTGAAACCAAAATTCGGCACCGCGAGTCGGGGTGTGCGCGTAATTCGCAACAAAAATGACTTTGCCGGAGGCCGCAAACACCTCGCAACAGAGCCGATGATGGTACAGGCATACTGCGATGCCCCAACGTTGCACATAGATGGCTGGTGGGATGGCGAACAACTGGTTGTCGCAACGGCTTCGCGTTATCTAAACAACTGCATGCAGTTTGGTCCGTCAAAGCCTTTGGGTAGTGTTGAGCTTGCCAATGGCGACGAGGAAGACCAAATTCTTCTAAAAGTAGGAAAATTGCTGGCTGTCTTTTCACCGCGTCGCGAGATGGTTTTTCATCTCGAACTTTTTGATTGCGAGCATGAGCTGCTATTTCTTGAAATTGCAGCGCGGGTAGGTGGTGCCGAAATCCCGTTCGTTTGGCGGGACGTACACCGGATTGATCTCGTTGGCATAGCTTGGGAAATTCAAGTGGGCAAATCCACAGGAATACGTGATGCAGCGCGACTGGCTGCAACGAATGGGCATCTTCATGCTTCGGAACGAGGCGGTTGGGTGATAGGAAGCGCCCCGTCGTCTGGGGTCGTAGCCGCGGAGTCAGTATACTGGTCAATGGAAAGCAATCCAAAAAACCGGGCGAGCGGTGTCTACGAGGGCGCTGGCTCTCGGGTGCGATTGCGGGGGGGCGATCATGCAAATTTGGTTCGCGACGCACAAATTTGCATAAGTGAGCTATCGGTGCCTGATATGTCGCAAAGTTCCTGTGAAGTTGTGAAAGCTCTATCAATCGCAGACAGTTATCCAGTGAGCGCTGCAAATTGTGCGAAACCAGAACCTTGAGAAAGCAGCTGTTTCTTCCTAACCATCTGTGCGAC
>WTAL01000085.1 GCA_013139635.1 Paracoccaceae bacterium | reverse complement strand
AGGGTTTGCCTTTGCGATGATCGTATTATTCAGGGTTTGGCGCGCGCGCCAAAAAGACGGAGAGTAAGATGCTCAAAGATAAAGACCGGATTTTCACCAACCTTTACGGGATGGAAGATCGCTCACTCAAGGGCGCGATGGCGCGTGGGGCGTGGGATGGCACGGGTGACTATATTAAGAATGGCCGCGATTGGATTGTTGAGCAAGTAAAGGCCTCTGGCCTGCGCGGGCGCGGCGGGGCGGGCTTTCCGACGGGCCTCAAGTGGTCGTTTATGCCTAAAGAATCTGATGGTCGCCCGAGCTACCTTGTGGTGAACGCGGATGAGTCTGAACCCGGCACCTGTAAGGACCGCGAGATCATGCGGCATGACCCGCACACATTGGTTGAGGGCTGCCTGATTGCTGGTTTTGGCATGGGGGCAAATGCGGGATATATTTATATCCGTGGCGAGTTTATTCGTGAGCGCGAGGCGCTTCAGGTTGCGATTGACGAGGCGTATGACGCGGGCTATCTGGGCAAAAACGCGGCTGGTTCCGGCTGGGATTTTGACCTTTATCTGGTGCACGGCGCGGGGGCCTATATTTGCGGTGAAGAGACCGCTTTGCTTGAGAGCCTTGAGGGCCGTAAGGGCATGCCGCGGATGAAGCCGCCTTTCCCTGCGGGCGTGGGGCTTTATGGTGCGCCAACGACGGTGAACAACGTTGAATCGATCGCGGTTGTGCCGACGATCCTTCGCCGTGGCGCGGAGTGGTTTGCGGGCATGGGCCGGCCTAATAATGCCGGCACCAAGCTGTTTGGCATTTCGGGCCATGTGGTCTCGCCTTGCGTGGTGGAAGAGGAAATGTCTATCCCGCTGCGGGAGCTTTTGGACAAGCATTGCGGCGGTGTGCGCGGCGGCTGGAAAAACCTTAAGGCGGTTATTCCTGGTGGTTCTTCGGTGCCGCTTTTGCCTGCTGATATTTGCAATGAAGCGATCATGGATTTTGACTGGCTGCGTGAGCAACGCTCGGGCCTCGGCACGGCGGCGGTAATTGTGATGGACCAAAGCACCGATGTGATTAAGGCGATTTGGCGCTTGAGCAAATTTTACAAGCACGAAAGCTGCGGGCAATGCACGCCTTGCCGTGAAGGCACCGGCTGGATGATGCGCGTGATGGACCGTTTGGTGACGGGCGAGGCAGAGGTTGAGGAGATCGACATGCTGCTGGACGTGACCAAACAGGTGGAAGGCCACACGATTTGTGCTTTGGGGGATGCCGCTGCGTGGCCGATCCAAGGGTTGGTGCGGCATTTCAGGAATGAAATTGAAGACCGGATCAAGTATCAGAAAACTGGGCGTGTGAGCGCTGTGGCGGCGGAGTAGGATGATGATAGTTAAAAGACTGGCCTTTGGTTTGCTTGCTCTAGGAGTGCTTGGCGCGTGCGACCCTGAGCAAGAAGCGCAGATGATGTTTGGCGTTAGCGCAAGTAAGGTTGCGTTGGTCCAACGTGCCAATGAAAATGGCCCCGTTGCCCTTTTAACTGATTCAGTATTGGCGCAGATTATCGCAAGCAAATGTGCTTCCCTTAGCCTAGATAGCGATTTCTATAATGCCGTTGGCGGCGTGCGCAGAAGAGCGATTTTTGTTAATCGAGAGACTCGCACCGCGCAGGGGCGTGCACGCAGTTTGGCGTTTGAACAGCGCCATAATGTTGACTTGGAAGCCTCTTCCAACCTTTGTGCAGCGGGAGATCGTGAAATTCAGGAAAACACAGTTCTTAGCGGCCATTTGGTCCGGAATTAGGAGCGAGAATGATGGCCACCCTGAACATAACACGCATTACAGGCAGTGCTATTGGCAGGGCGGCGACCAAAATAACGGTAAAAGAATTTTACCGCAATAAACGGGGTGAAAAAATGGGGCTGAAAACAGGGGTGTTTTTGCTTGGAGTTGGTATTTTGGCAGCATGTGAGCCAGTGGAAAACGGGGCGGTGGCTGTCGGGTCTGACAGCTATTTTGCCACCAATATTGGGCGTCGGGTCGGGCGGGCGGAAGCCTTGGCCGCGAGCTGCCCTGATATTGCGCTGAATAATACCACGGTGCAGCAGTATAAAGCGGCGATTTGCGTGGCGCGGGGGCTGGCTGAAGGGTGCAGCCTGCCAGCATATGAAACCGCAAAGCAGCGGCTTTATAGCCAGACATTGGCAAGCTTGCAGGCGCTTTCACCAGAGCAGGCCTGCGCATATACGCGGGCCGAGGCGGCGGGTGACGGCACGCTGAAATCGTTTCTCGTGGGTGCGGGCATTCCGCGCGCGGCAGTGGTTTTGGCGCCGACGCCAGAAATAGTTGAGCCGGAAGCGCCGGTGGAAGAAGTGCCGGGGCCGGTTTGAGGTTGTAAAAGCAGGGCGCGGGAAGCCGCGCCTTGGAATGGAGAGGAAATGGGCATGAGGCTCAGTGAGTTTTTATCGGATTTGGCATGGGGTTCCTCCGTGCCTGACCCCGTGAAAATGGGGGGGGATGCCCCCGTAAACCAGATAACCAGATGCGCGCTTGGGCGCGACTTAGTGCAGGATGCGGCATATGACTAACCTTAAGAAAATCGTCATTGATGGCAATGAAGTTGAAGTGGATGGGGCGATGACCATCCTTCAGGCGGCGGAAGTGGCGGGCATCGAGATCCCTCGTTTTTGCTACCATGAGCGGCTGACGATTGCGGGCAACTGCCGGATGTGCCTCGTTGAGGTTGTGGGCGGGCCGCCCAAGCCAGCGGCCAGCTGTGCGATGCAGGTGAGAGACCTACGGCCCGGCCCTGAAGGCCAGCCGCCGGTGGTGAAAACCAAATCTCCGATGGTGAAAAAGGCCCGTGAGGGCGTGATGGAATTTTTGCTGCTCAACCACCCGCTGGATTGCCCGATTTGTGATCAGGGCGGCGAGTGTGATTTGCAGGATCAGGCGATGGCTTACGGTGTTGATTTTTCACGCACCCGCGAGGCCAAGCGCTCGATGACAGACCTAGACCTTGGGCCGCTGGTGGCAACCACCATGACGCGGTGCATTTCTTGCACGCGCTGTGTGCGGTTTACCTCGGAAGTGGCAGGGATCACCACGATGGGCCAAACTGGCCGAGGGGAAGATGCCGAGATTACAACGTATTTGAACGCGACGCTCGATAGCAATTTGCAGGGCAATATCATTGATTTGTGCCCTGTGGGGGCGCTGACCAGCAAGCCTTATGCCTTTTCGGCGCGGCCTTGGGAGCTTCGGAAAACCGAAACGATTGATGTGATGGATGCTCTGGGGAGCAACATCCGCGTAGACACCAAGGGCCGTGAAGTGAAGCGGATTGTGCCGCGGAACCATGATGCGGTGAATGAGGAGTGGCTTTCGGATAAGGGGCGGTTTATTTGGGATGGTCTTGCGCGACAACGCCTCGACACGCCTTATGTGCGCGTAAACGGCAAGCTGAAAAAGGCGAGCTGGGACGAGGCATTTGCTGCCGTTGCCACCGCGATGAAGGGCAAAAAGGTTGCCGCGATTGCCGGTGATCAGGCCAATACCGAAGCGATGTTTGCGCTTAAATCTTTGATTGAGGGCTTGGTTGGCAATGTTGAATGCCGCGTTGACGGGGCTTATTTGCCCATCGGTGATCGCTCGGGCTATGTAGGTACAGCAACGATTGCCGACCTTGATAATGCCGAAATGATCCAGCTTGTTGGCACCAATCCGCGCGAGGAAGCGCCGGTGCTAAATGCGCGAATTCGCAGTGCGTGGATGCGCGGTGCTGAAATTGGTGTTATTGGTGAAGCCGTTGATTTAACATATGAATATGCACATTTGGGTGATGATCGCGCCGCCTTTGCGGCGCTTCTGAAGCACAGCATCTCAAGCGAAACGCAGGCCAAGAATACGGTTGTTATTGTTGGGCAGGGCGCGCTTATGGGCAAAGACGGCGAAGCGATTTTGGAGGCTTGTAAAAAGCTGGCCGAAACGACGGCGTCCAAATTTATGGTGCTGCACACTGCTGCCGCGCGGGTTGGCGGCATGGATGTCGGCTTTAATACCGAGGGCGGCATGATAAATGCACTCGACGGGGCGCAGGTTATTTATAATCTCGGCGCTGACGAGCTTGATATTGAGAGCGGCGCGTTTGTTGTTTACCAAGGGTCACATGGTGATCGGGGCGCGCACCGGGCCGATGTGATTTTACCAAGCGCGGCCTATACCGAGGAAAGCGGGATCTTTGTAAACACCGAAGGCCGCCCGCAAATGGCGCAACGGGCAGCATTTCCGCCGGGGCTCGCCAAAGAGAATTGGGCGATTATTCGTGCGCTCTCCAGCAGCCTTTCGGTGGCCTTGCCGTATAACTCTCTTAGTGAGCTTCGCGCGGCTATGTTTAAGGCCGTGCCGCATTTGGCAGCACTTGATGTGGTGCCGGAAAACGAATGGAAGCAATCAATACCTAAGATTTTGGGCGGAGCGACCTTTAGTTATGCAATTTCTGACTATTATCTGACAAATCCGATTGCGCGAGCCTCGGGTATTATGGCAGAAGTCAGCAAGAGCGCTTTGAGCGCGAAAATGGCGGCGGAGTAGGCCTATGGAGTTTATGACAGACGTATTTGGCTTCTACTTTGGCACGTTTCTAGTGATCCTTGGGCAGTCGCTTTTGGTGATCGTGCTGATCTTGGTGGCGCTGGCCTTTTTAATGTATGCCGACCGTAAAATTTGGGCCGCTGTGCAGATGCGCAAGGGGCCAAATATGGTGGGCGTGTTTGGCTTGCTGCAAAGCTTTGCCGACTTTATTAAGTACATCGTTAAAGAGGTTGTGGTGCCAGCCGGGGCTGATAAGCCCGTGTTTTTCTTGGCGCCTATGCTCACTTTCATCTTTGCCGTCGTCGCGTGGGTGGTTATCCCGTTTAATGACGGCTGGGTGGTTTCTGACCTTAACGTGGGCGTGCTTTACATCTTCGCGATTGGCTCGCTGGAGGTTTATGGCGTGATCATGGGCGGCTGGGCGAGTAACTCGAAATATCCTTTTCTAGGCGCGCTGCGCTCGACCGCGCAGATGATCTCTTATGAGGTTTCTATTGGCTTTATCATTGTGGGCGTGCTGCTGAGCACGGGTTCCTTGAACTTTACCGCGATCGTGCAGGCGCAGGCGGGTTACGGCGCGCTCAGCTGGTATTGGCTGCCGCACTTGCCAATGGTGGCGCTGTTTTTCATCTCGGCTTTGGCCGAAACCAACCGCCCACCGTTTGATTTGCCAGAGGCTGAGGCCGAGCTGGTGGCGGGTTACCAAGTGGAATATTCCGCGACGCCGTTTTTGCTTTACATGATTGGCGAGCTGATGGCCGTGGTGCTGATGACCGCGCTGCTGACCATTCTGTTTTTCGGCGGGTGGCTGTCTCCGGTTAGCTGGCTGCCTGATGGCATCCACTGGTTTATCCTCAAAATGGTGTTTTGGTTCTTTATGTTTGCCATGGCGAAGGCCCTCGTGCCGCGCTACCGCTACGACCAGCTTATGCGCTTGGGTTGGAAGGTGTTCCTGCCGCTCTCGCTCGGCTGGGTGGTTTTTGTGGCGGCGGCTGCTCAATTTGAATGGTTCGGCGGGTTTTATGTCCGCTGGGCAGTAGGGGGCTGATATGACAGTTACAGTTAACAAGGTCATCAAGCGGTTTTTGCTGGCGGATTTCTTTGGGGCTTTTGGCACGGGGATGAAGTACTTCTTTCGCCCTAAGGCCACCATTAACTACCCGCATGAAAAAGGGCCTTTGTCTCCGCGCTTTCGGGGTGAGCACGCTTTGCGCCGCTACCCAAACGGCGAAGAGCGCTGCATTGCTTGCAAATTGTGCGAGGCGATTTGCCCTGCGCAGGCCATTACCATTGACGCCGAGCCGCGCGAGGATGGCTCCCGCCGCACCACGCGTTATGACATCGACATGACCAAGTGCATTTTTTGCGGCTACTGCCAAGAGGCCTGCCCGGTGGATGCGATTGTTGAAGGCCCGAATTTTGAATACGCGACCGAAACCCGTGAGGAGCTTTTCTATGACAAAGACAAGCTTCTGGAAAACGGCGCGCGCTGGGAGGCAGAAATTGCCATGAATATCCAGCTAGACGCGCCCTATCGCTAGGGAATTGAAAGGAATATTGAGATGGTCATAGCGACCCTTGCTTTTTATCTGTTTTCCGCCGTGGCCGTGCTTTCGGCTCTGATGGTGGTGCTTTCGCGCAACCCTGTGCACTCTGTGCTCTGGCTGATCCTGACGTTTTTCAGCGCGGCGGGGCTTTTTGTGATCCTCGGGGCCGAGTTTGTGGCGATGCTTTTGGTGATCGTCTATGTGGGCGCGGTGATGGTTTTGTTCCTGTTTGTGGTTATGATGATGGACGTGGATTTTGCCGAGCTAAAATCCGGCATGAGCAAATATGTGCGGATCGGCAGCCTTGTGGGGCTGGTGATATTGATGGAGCTGCTGCTGGCCACGGGCTATTGGAGCGGCTGGATAGTGGCCGATATGGCGCCCGATATGCGCGCGGCGATTACGCCAGCGCTGAGCGAGACCCAAAACACCATCGCGCTTGGCAGCATTCTTTATACGCAATACGTTTACCTGTTTCAGGCGGCGGGCTTGATTTTGCTGGTAGCAATGATTGGCGCGATTGTGCTGACCATGCGGCACAGAAAAGACGTGAAGCGGCAAAGCATTGTTGGCCAGATTTACCGCGATGCAGATAAGGCTGTTGAAATGATAGACGTAAAACCGGGGCAGGGGCTATGAGGATTTCATCCGCGATTGCTTCGCCCGTTGTTTTGGGTGGCGTTTTGGCTTCAGCAGCTTTGGCGCAGGAGCTTCCCGAACTGCTTTTTACAAAACCTCAATCTGATTGCAGCTTCCAAGGGTTGGATCGTTTTTTTCCTGCACCAGTCGCCGAAGGAAACGGAATGCTAAGCGCTGTTGAGCGTTACGAAGTGTTTGATGGCACACCGTATCACCACTCATCTTTGAGTGTTTTTTCCTGTGTCTCTAACGATGCGCGATCTGGCCATTGGGAAAAAACAGAAACGGCTGATGCGGTCTTGTCGGAGCTTAGAGCAGGGCCAACGGATTTTGCCGTTTGGGCCAACCGGATAGATAACTCCGGCGCTACTGAAGTGTGGAATAGTGCATTGCCTAATGGGCAAGCGGAATGTGCGTGCTTATTGCACTACGGAATTGAGGTAAGCCAATGACCATTGGAATCGAACACTATCTAACCGTGGCAGCGATGCTGTTTGTGATCGGGATATTTGGTATTTTCCTGAACCGGAAGAATATCATCGTCATTCTGATGTCGATCGAGCTGATGCTTTTGGCGGTCAATATTAACATGGTGGCGTTTTCCAGCTTTATGGGAGACCTCGCGGGGCAGGTATTTACGCTGTTTATCCTGACGGTGGCGGCCGCCGAGGCGGCGATTGGGCTGGCGATATTGGTGGTGTTCTACCGCAACCGTGGCTCAATAGATGTGCAAGCTGCCAACGTGATGAAGGGGTAGAGACATGCCAAGTATCATACTATTTGCCCCGCTTATTGGTGCGCTGATCGCCGGCTTTGGCTGGCGAGTAATAGGCGAAAAGGGCGCGCAGTTGCTGACCTCGGGCCTGTTGATTTTGGCAGCGTTGCTGAGCTGGGTCGTGTTCTTTCAGAGCTACCCCGAAGCCGAAACTATTACCATTTTGCGTTGGGTCGAAAGCGGCTCGCTGAATGTTGACTGGGCCATTCGGATGGACCGGCTGACGCAGATTATGCTGGTGGTGGTGACGACCGTATCGGCGCTCGTGCACGTATATTCGCTGGGCTATATGGAAAATGACCCGCAGTGGGGCGAGGATGAGAATTATAAGGCGCGCTTCTTTGCGTACCTGTCGTTCTTTACCTTTGCGATGCTGATGCTGGTGACCTCGGACAACCTATTACAAATGTTCTTTGGCTGGGAAGGCGTGGGCGTGGCCTCATACCTGCTCATTGGTTTTTACTACAAAAAACCAAGCGCCAATGCGGCGGCGATTAAGGCTTTTGTGGTCAACCGTGTGGGTGACTTCGGCTTTGCCCTCGGGATTTTTGGCATATTCTATATGACCGACAGCATCAGCTTTGACGTGATTTTTCAGGAAGGCCATCACCTCGCCGAAGTTAAAATGAACTTCCTCGGGCTGGAATTTGCCGCGATTGAGATTATCACGCTGCTGCTATTCATCGGTGCGATGGGTAAATCGGCGCAGTTATTCCTGCACACATGGCTGCCCGACGCGATGGAAGGGCCTACGCCCGTTTCGGCGCTGATCCACGCGGCGACCATGGTGACGGCGGGTGTTTTCCTTGTGGCGCGGATGTCTCCGCTGTTTGAATATGCCCCGGGGACGCTGACTTTTGTGACCATCATTGGCGCGACCACTGCTTTTGTGGCGGCGACTATTGGCCTTGTGCAAAACGATATTAAGCGCGTGATTGCTTATTCAACCATGTCTCAGCTCGGCTATATGTTTGCCGCGGCGGGCGTTGGGGTTTACCAAGTGGCGATGTTCCACCTGTTCACGCACGCCTTCTTTAAAGCGATGCTTTTCTTGGGGGCTGGCTCGGTTATTACCGCCATGCACCACGAGCAGGATATGCGGAACTATGGCGCGCTGCGTAAGAAAATTCCGTATACGTTCTGGGCGATGATGATCGGCACCTTGGCCATTACCGGCGTTGGCATTCCGCTTACGTTTGTGGGCTTTGCTGGCTTTTTCTCGAAAGACGCGATTATTGAAAGCACGTTTGCGGCGGGTTCAGCTGCGGGGCAATATGCCTTCTGGATGCTGGTGATTGCCGCGGCGATGACGGCGTTTTACAGCTGGCGCCTGATGTTTATGACGTTTTATGGCAAGCCAAAGGGTGACAAACACACCCACGAGCACGCACATGAAAGCCCCCTCGTAATGCTGGTGCCGCTCGGCGTTCTGGCCATTGGTGCGGTGCTTTCGGGCGTGCTGGGCTACACGTATTTCTTTGGCGAAGGTGTAGCGGAGTGGTTTGGCACCGCTGTTTATACCAACCACGACACCAACCACGTGATCCATGATGCGCATAACGTGCCAACATGGGTGAAGCTCTCGCCGTTTATCGCGATGCTGCTTGGGTCGGTAACCGCGTGGGTTTTCTACGTGTGGAAAACAGACATTCCGGCCGCTTTGGCGAACCGCAACCAGGCGCTTTATAAGTTCCTGCTCAACAAATGGTATTTTGACGAGGTTTACGACATTCTGTTTGTAAAACCGGCGTTCAAACTTGGCAATTTCCTTTGGAAAAAGGGAGACGGCAAGGTGATTGACGGCGGGCTTAACGGGCTGGCGATGGGGATTATCCCCTGGTTTACCAAGTTGGCGGGGCGCTGGCAGTCTGGCTATGTATTTACCTACGCATTGGCGATGATCCTCGGGGTCGGCGGGCTGATCACATGGTTTATGATTACACGAGGGCTAAACTAAGATGGATAACCTACTCTCTCTCGTCACGTTTTTCCCGATGATCGGGGCCGCCGTAATGCTGGTATTTTTGCGCGGCGAAGACGAAATGGCCGTGCGCAACGCCAAGTGGATAGCGCTTGGCGTGACCATTGCAACTTTCCTTGCCAGTCTTTCAATATTGGCGCAGTTTGACCCTGAAAACACTGATTTTCAGATGGTTGAGGAGGCTTCGTGGATCGCGGGCATGTCCTACAAAGTCGGCGTAGACGGCATTTCGGTGCTGTTTGTGATGCTGACCACGCTGCTTATGCCGATTGTAATTGGCGCCAGTTGGAACGTAGACAAGCGCGTTAAGGAATACATGATCGCGTTTTTGGTGCTGGAAAGTCTGATGATCGGGGTTTTCGTTTCGCTTGATCTGATGCTGTTTTACGTGTTCTTCGAGGCGGGCCTTATCCCGATGTTCTTGATCATTGGCATTTGGGGCGGCAAAGACCGCGTTTATGCCTCGTTCAAGTTCTTCCTCTACACGCTGTTTGGCTCGGTCTTGATGCTGATCGCGATGATCGCGATGTGGTATGACGCTGGCACGACGGATATTCCGACGCTGATGGACCACACGTTTAGCTCAGATGCGTTTACCATACTGGGTGTGACCATTGTAGGCGGCGCACAAACCCTGATGTTCCTCGCGTTTTTCGCCAGCTTTGCGGTGAAAATGCCGATGTGGCCGGTGCATACGTGGCTGCCTGATGCGCACGTGCAGGCACCAACAGCAGGTTCGATTATTCTGGCTGCAATATTGCTGAAAATGGGCGGCTATGGCTTCCTGCGGTTCAGCTTGCCGATGTTCCCTGTTGCCTCGGTGCATATGCAAGATTTTGTGTTTGCGCTTTCGGTGATCGCGATCATCTACACCTCGCTGGTGGCGCTGGTTCAGGAAGATATGAAAAAGCTGGTGGCCTATAGCTCAATTGCGCATATGGGCTTTGTGACCATGGGGATTTTCACCTTTAACAAGCAGGGCTTGGACGGGGCGATATTCCAGATGATCAGCCACGGGTTTATCTCGGGCGCGCTGTTCCTCGGCGTGGGCGTGATTTATGACCGGATGCATACGCGCGAAATTAGCGCTTACGGTGGCCTCGCGGTGCGGATGCCGGTTTATGCGCTGATGTTTATGTTCTTCACGATGGCCAATGTCGGCTTGCCGGGCACCTCTGGTTTTGTTGGGGAATTCCTGACGCTTACGGGGGCTTTTCAGGCCAATACATGGGTTGCGGCGGGGGCCACTACGGGGGTTATCCTTTCAGCAGCTTATGCGCTTTGGCTTTACCGTCGGGTGGCGTTTGGTGACCTGATTAAGCAGAGCTTGCAGGGCATAAAAGACGTGAGTACACGCGAGCGGGTGTTGTTTGCGCCGCTGGTAATTGGCACGCTGGTGCTGGGTATTTACCCCGGCTTTGTGCTCGATCTGATCGGGCCAAGTGTGGATGCGCTGGTTTCGAATTTTAACGACGCGACGGCGGGGCTGATGGATGCAGCCCCCGCCCTTGTATCGCATTAGGCGGGTAAGATGATGATAGGCAACGATATTAACGTGATTTTGCCCGAGCTGGTGCTGGTTGGCGCGGCGATGGCCGTGCTGATGTGGGGCGTGTTTAGCAAACGCG
>WTAL01000213.1 GCA_013139635.1 Paracoccaceae bacterium | reverse complement strand
GGCGATAATCGCCGGGGGTGCGGTATTTCTCGTAGGGGCGGCCATATTCGGGCACGTAAGGCCCGCCGTATTTCTGCGCTAGCAGGTCGGCCATATAGGATTTTCCGGTGCTTTCCGGCCCCACCAGCGTGAGGCGTTTTTGGAACCACGGGCGCACATAACTCGGCAGGCTATACCAGTGCGCGTAAGGGTCTTGCCGGATATCGGCAGAGTTGGCGGGGAAGGCCATCCACATCGGGTCTAGAATAAAGTGCTGTGCGTTCAGGGCTTTAGCCAGCGGCACGAGGTAATCTTCCGAGCCAACCACGCGGTGGATAGGCTCTGGGTGGAGCTGCCGGATGATGCCGGCCCACGCAGGGTCGCGGGTTTCCAGTGGCTTGTCGGTGCAGTGCAGCACCACGCGGGCCTTGGGGAATAGGCTTTCCATCCAACCTTGGCGAATGCCCGCCGGAATGGGGTCTGACTTGGCGCAGGCCAGCACAATGGTCAGGCGGTCCACCAAATAGGTGGCCGTGCGCACGAGCGCGACGTGGCCCTCATGGGGGGGCATAAAACGCCCGAGTATGATTCCGTTGCCCATTGCGGCCCTCAGAGGTGTGGCTTGCTGATCATCAGCCAGAAAATGCCCATTAAGGCTATAAAGGCTGGCCAGCCCAGCGTAAACCAAAAGCGGTAATAGCGCAGGCATTTTTTGCAAAGCGGCTGGCCGGAGGCAGCGGAGGCAGCCGCCAAATCTCGGATGCGGTGCTGGAGCCACACCACAGGAGCCCACGCGAGAAAGGCGATGGTGTAGAGGGCGTAAACCAGCAGCAGCCACGGCGCGGAAAGGGAATATCCAGCGAGATAAACCAGTATGATGCCAGTGATGGGCTGAAGGATCCCCGCAGGGGTGGTGAACACCCAGTCAGCGATCACCACGTTCTTTGCTACGGTCGCCACCACCTTTGGGTCGCGCCCGCGCATGGCCATAACCATCTGGAATGCGGTGCCAGCGCCCGTGCCAAAAAGCACGGTAGAGCCGAGAATGTGCAGCCATTTTGTTAGCTCATACCAGTCCATTCAGCGCTCCTCTTCAAGGATCATGTGAACCCAGATCAGGCACAGAACGGGAATGTTTTTCAGCAAACCACCGTATGGCTCCAGCCAAAGCGCGGGGGCTATCAGGCCAAAGGCCAAGGTATAGCCGCCGACCATCGCGAGCTGGAACAGGGCCAGCCGAGGTAAGCGCCATGCTGCGAGCAGCCCGAAGGCAATAGCTAAGTCTATAAGACCAGCGCCGCGGGCTGCCATGGTGAGCGCTTGGCCAGATAACGGCACGCCGCTTAGGCCATCCAAAAAGCGCTCGGGTGGTAAAAACAAGCCTACGAGGCCAGACAACAGCCACATGAACATAAGCGCAAAGCGGATGAGCGGGCGCAGAAGGTAAAGCCGCGCGTGCCACAGGTCTTGCGTGCCAGCGGGGCGGTTGGAAAGCATGTCTGAAAACCCGCGCGGTTGCTGGCTGGTGGCTTTGGCAAAGGCGGCGTAGTCGGCGGTGACGCCTGTTTCCAGCTGCTTTACAGCCGCGGCGGAGATTGGCCCCAGTTTCAACTTGTCGCCGAGCCAGCCCATGGCGTGGGCCATTGGCAGCGGCAGGTGAAGGGCGCGGGCTGGCGCGCGGCCCAGCCATGCGCGCATGGCGGCCAGCATGTTGGCTTGCGTTACCCGCTCGGGGCCGCAGGGGCTAAGGGTCTGGCCATCAAGGGCGCGTGTTTCCAGCGCTTGCCGCACGGTGGCGGCGAGGTCATCGGCATGGATCGGGTCAAATTTTTGCTCGCCTTTTCCAACCATGGGAGTGGCAAAGGGCATGGCCGCAAGGGCGCGCATAAGCGACGAGCCGCCATAGCTGGTTTCGCCCAGCATCATCGAGGGGCGCAGGATAACGGTGGGGAGGCCAGCAGCCAAGGCCACCGCCTCCCCCTCGCGGCGGTGGCGGGCGAAAGGGGTATCGGCCTTAAGGCCCACGGCAGAGATCAGGATGATTTTTTGCAGGCCAACTTGCTTTGCCGCCGCATAAAGCGCGGCGGGGGCAGCGCTGTGCACCGCCTGCATTTGGGCCTCAGAGCCGTTGAGCAGGCCAGCGGCATTTACGATGGCATCACAGCCCTTGAGTGCCTCGGCCCAGTTTACGGGCTTGGTGAGATCGGCCTGAAAGGTCGCAAACCCCATTTGCGTGAGGGCAGAAACACGGCGGGCAGAGGCGGTGACGTGGTGGCCGTGCTGGCGCAAATGGGTGGCGATGTGCCGCCCGATAAAGCCGTCTGCGCCGAGCAGGAAAATGTGCATTTTACCTCCGGTGGTGGTTTGGAAACCCACCCTACGAAATGAGGGCTACTCGGGCAAGCCATCCCAGATTTCGATATCATCTATCCACTGGTATTTCGGGTTGGCGTCGCCGTAAATTTGCGTGAGCATAATAAAATCAATCGGGCGGTTATTGCGGGTTGTGGGGCCATAATGGTCTCCCACCACTTGGCCGTTTATCCGCCAAAGCGCGCGGCCATCATCGCCTTTTGACCAGTGCCAGAAAAACTCGGTCAGGAACCACTCGTCTTGCGGCACGGGGATATCGCGGTTGTCGATTTCCCACATGGGGCGCTGCGGGTTGGCGTCTCCTTGCCAATGCCAGTAAGGGTCTCCGCCCTCATCTGTGTAAATAAACGAGATCAGCCGAAAGCCGTTGCCACGCGCGTATCCCTTTGATTTCCATTCAAAAAATGTGCGCCAGCTATCGGGTTGGCCGAAGGATTTACTGTCGAGTTTGATCCAATAGCGGATATAAAGATCACTACGGCCATCACGGATATTGAGGATTTCGTAGGGGGCTTGGGTGGCATCGTGGGCGTAGTTCTCTTCAGAATAAAGCGCACGGGTGCGGCGGCCAGTGTGGCCGATCACCGAGACAATCCGGCTGTCTACGGCTTGGCGGTTATCATCCTCAATGAAGTGCAGCGCACTATCAGAGGCCCCGAGAATGCTGATGGGCCAGCTATAGCCCGTGGCAGAATCGCGCCCGACAACCGGCAAGTAGCCGTCGGACATTTGGCCGGTTTGAACCCCCTCAAAACCGGAGGCAAACAGCAGGCGCGGCCCCGCTTGGGCGGGGTGTGCAAGGGCGAGGGCAAGCAGGGCCAGCCGCACGGGTTAGCCCGTGTTGCCGATCATCGAATTTGCCAGTTCAAACAGCATCGTACCCTCGGGCACTTTGCGGCACTCTATCAGGGTTTGGTCATAAATTGCCTGCCCACCAGCCTGCTCAACAATATCAACAAAGCCATTTTCACGGTAATTGGTTTCGGCACTCCAATAGCCCATCAGCCAGCCTGCGGCCTGAAAAACCTTGGCCATGTCTTGGGCCTCGTTAGCGGTAATAACCTGTTCGCAGGTCCAGCGGCCAGCGCCGAGAATATAGCTATCAGCTTGCGCAAAGGTGGGAATGAGCAGAGAAACGGATAAAAGAAGGGGCTTCATTGGGTTGTCCTTATTAAATGTGCGGGCAGGCTAGCAGGAAACGCAAAATGTCACAAGCGGCGTGCTGTATTGGTGAGAATTTGCTGCGATCTTGGCCAAATTACTCGTTTAAGGCATTGTACATAAACACTATAAGACATGTTTAACCCTTCTACTAACCTAGGTGGGACTTATATACTTAACTAGCCAAAATGGACTTGACACCAGCCTTGTTTATGGCTAGTTTAATCTCAACAGGAGAGATTAGGCGCATGTCAGATACACTTAGCACATTTGAGTTCT
>WTAL01000069.1 GCA_013139635.1 Paracoccaceae bacterium | reverse complement strand
ACACTTCCAAAGGCCGGGCCGCCCTTACCCGCCGCGTGGTGGATATGATTTTGGCCGATCACGGCCCCTATGCCGGGCTTGCCCAAAAACCTGTGGCAAAAGAGACTCAGCCCGCGCTTAAAATTGCGCATCGCAAATCTTGAGTTTGATTTTTGCGAATTCGCCGCTATGCTGACGCTAATCAAAAAAATAAAAGCAGTCGCAGCAGTCATAACAATAACAGGCAACGCAGTGAAAAATTATAATGTGAAGGCCAGCCGTGTTCGGTTGGTATCAGCGATTTCCATGGTATTGGCGCTTGGAGCCTGCGGCTTGCCGCGCTCGGGGCCAAGCACATCCGAAATCCTTGCGGGCTCCGTTGAAAACGGCGGCCAAACTAACATTGTCTATGTTGATGATCGCATTGCGCAGGTTTCAACCATAACTACCCCCCTCGGCTTTTCCCGCGCATTTTTGAATGCCGGCGCCATTTCGGTTGACCGCATTCGTGCTGGCGACAGGCTCACCATCACCATTTGGGAAAATGTTGAAAACGGGTTGCTGGTAGCCTTGGGGGCAAGCTCAACCACGTTGAACAATATTCAGGTAGACCAGCTCGGAAACATCTTTGTGCCCTATGCCGGCGTCGTACGCGCATCGGGGCGCACCCCCGAAGAACTCCGCTTAAATATTACTGATTTGCTGGCACGCCAAACCCCTGACCCGCAAATCGAAGTCCGGCGGGAAGCCGGTGAGGCCGCGGTGGTAAATGTAGTTGGCGGGGTTAACAACCAAGGTGTTTATGCGCTGAGTGCAGCTAATCGGCGGCTCACGTCTGTGCTTGCGGTTGCGGGGGGGGTCTCAACAGACCCAGCCGGCACCAAGATCACGGTTCAGCGCGGTGGCGAAAGCAGCTCTATTTGGCTGCGAGACCTTTATGCCAACGCGGAAAACAATATTAACTTGCGGGCACAAGACCGGATTATCGTTGAAAAAGACCAACGGTATTTCACCGTGCTTGGGGCATCTTCGGGGCAAACCCGCGTCGATTTTTTAAGCGCTGACCCGAATGTGGTGGATGCCCTTTCAGCCGTAAACGGGCTTAATGGCCAAATATCCGACCCACGCGGCATATTTGTATTTCGCGTAGAGCCTGCCGAGGTTGCCAATGCCGTGCTGGAAACAGATGAGTTCACCACGCCGCAACGATTGGCCTATGTTATTGATCTCACAAAAGAAGAGAGCATTTTCACGGCGCAGGGCTTTAAGATACGGGATCGTGATACGATTTACGTAACCGAAGCGCCATTTGTTTCTTGGGCACGCGTGCTTGAAACTGTAGCCGGAACCGTGAATACTCTGGATAGTCTCGCAACTATTGCTGAGAAATTTTAGAGAACAGGATAAGCTGTTGCAAAAACTAGCGGTTTATACGCTGGGCTTCCTGCAAGTCCCTTATATTCGCAAAATGTTGCGTATATCCGGCTGGAAAGTGAGCGCAGGGCCGCTTGCTTTTGGGGCGGCAGCCGTTGGGGTGTGGGGGCGCAAGCCGCTTGCAAAACGCGGCATTAAGGCGGCAGACCGGCGCGGCTTGCCGCTACTCAGTATCGAAGATGCGTTTTTGCGCTCCGTACTGCCGGGGCCGAAAAGCGCGCCATCAGGGCTGATACTGGATGAGGTTGGTATTTTCTTTGACGCACGCCAGCCCTCTCGCCTTGAAAACATTCTGAATTTTGAGGCACTTGATGATGAAGCGCTTTTAGCCCGCGCACAAGATGGCATCAACTTTTTGCGCCATGCTGGCCTTTCAAAATATAACCCTGTGCCGCGGGGCCGCGCCAGCGGGTTAACGCCGGGATATGTGCTGGTGGTAGATCAAACCCGTGGTGATGCATCTATCACCTGCGGCGGCGCATTTGATCATACCTTTGCCACCATGCTGGCCAAGGCCCGCGCTGACCACCCCGAAAAACAGATCGTTATCCGCACCCACCCCGCCGTTGGCCCGCGTGCCAAGCAGGGGCATTTTGAGGTGTCAGATCTGGATAGCCGCACCACATTTCTCAGCAAAAAGATAAACCCGTGGGATCTGCTGGAAGGCGCGTCCGAGGTTTACTGCGTCACCTCTCAGCTTGGGTTTGAGGCTATTTTGGCTGGGCATAAGCCGGTCGTTTTCGGCATGCCGTTTTATGCTGGCTGGGGCCTGACCACAGATCAGCAAAAATGCAAACGGCGCAAACGGGCGCTTACGGTAAAGCAACTATTTGCGGCAGCTATGCTAAGGTATCCGGCATGGGTGGATTTGAGCTCAAACCGCGCATGCAGCTTTGAGGAGGCCGCCACGGCGCTTTTAGCCCGCGCAAAGCTGCATTGGCTAAATGAAACCCCAACCGTGGCCGTAGGCATGCGCAACTGGAAGCGCCCGCAAATGGCGCGGTTTCTGGGTAAGCCGCGCTTTGAAAATGATCCTGTAAAAGCTGCACGCATTGCGGCGGCACAAACAGGCCGCGTGGTGGTTTGGGCGAGCCAAAACAGCTTCGAGCTGCAAACAGCCTGCGCCAACGAAAACGTGCCGCTGTGGCAGATGGAAGACGGATTTCTGCGTTCCCGCGGGCTGGGCGCGGCCCTCACGCCTGCCGAAAGCGTGGTGGTGGATGACCTCGGGATTTATTTTAATCCGCTTGGCCCCTCAAGGCTGGAAGCCCTGATTGAGGCGTCGGTAGACCTGCCGGATGTGGCGCTAAAGCGCGCCAAGGCATTGGTGGAGATGACCACGCGCGCGAAGCTCTCGAAATATAACCTATCCCTGCCCGCGCCGCGCTTGAATATTCCGGCGGGACAAAGGGTTATCCTTGTGCCGGGGCAAGTGGAAGATGACGCCTCTATCCGTTACGGTGCGGGGGAAGTTTGCACCAATCAGGGCTTGCTGGCGGCTGTGCGGGCGGCCAACCCCGAGGCTTATATTATTTACAAACCCCACCCCGATGTGGAGGCGGGGCTGCGGGTGGGTGTGGTTGAAAACGCCTTGGAATGTGCTGATTTGGTTGCGGATAATGCAGCCATATTGCCACTCGTGGAAGCCGCTGACGAGATTTGGACCATAACGTCGCTCACAGGGTTTGAGGCCCTGCTCAGGGGTAAGCGCGTAACCTGCCTTGGCCTGCCGTTTTATGCCGGCTGGGGGCTAACGCAAGACCTCGGGCCGAGCTCGACGCGGCGCAGCACAAAGCCTGATTTGGCCGCTTTGGCCCATGCCACATTGATAGACTATCCACTGAATCTGGACCCCAAAACCGGCAAGCCCTGCGCGCCGGAACTGCTGATAGAACGCTTGGAAGCTGGCGCGGGAAAACGGCGCTGGCGGCTGAAAGT
>WTAL01000192.1 GCA_013139635.1 Paracoccaceae bacterium | reverse complement strand
ATTTCACCCGCTGCAATCAGCTGATTATTGTTGCGCACGGCGTTAATAAGCTCGCCCGCAGTTACGTTATAAGCCTCCAGCTTGAGAGGGTCGATCAGCACTTCCATCATTTCGTCGCGCTGGCCAGCAATGCCGACCTCAAGCACGGGGGGGAGGCCCTCTAGCGCTGATTGCAGGTCTTTGGCGACGCGCAGGAGCGTGCGCTCTGGCACGGCACCAGAAAGGGCCAGAATGATGATCGGGAATTCAGAGAAGTTGATTTCGTTAATGGTGGTGGAGGCAATGCCATCGGGCATTTTAGCTTCGGCATCTTTGAGTTTGGCGCGTACATTGGCCAGAGCGGCCGCGCGGTCCCAGCCGAATTCAAACTCGAGCGCCACGCCGCCGTAGCCCTCGGCAGCGGTGCCGGAAATGGTTTTTACGCCTGTCACTTCGCTCATGGCGGTTTCGAGCGGTTTTACCAGTAGGCGCTCTGAATCCTCGGCGGAAATGCCGGGGTAAACCACGGAGACAAACAGGGCAGGGATGTCAATATCCGGTGCGCCCTCTTTGGGGAGGTTGCTATAGGAATAGATGCCCGCGATCAGGGAAAGGGCGATAAAGGCGAGGATCATCCGCGCCCGGCCAGTGGCCCAATCAACAATGCCGACCATTATTCGGAACCCTGCTTGGTAACGGCAATGGCGCGGCCATCGGTCACGTATTCTTGGCCGGTTACAATCACGTCTACCTCGGGCGGCAGTCCTGTGAGCCAAAAGCCCTCGGGGGCATCGCGGATGATGTCTACGGCGACAAAGCGGGCTTCGTTATTGTCATCAATCCGCACGCCAAGCGCACCCTCATTATTGAGCGTCAGCACATGCTGGGGCAGCAAATGCGCCTTTTCGCCCTCAAATGCGATGCCGATTTCGGCGGACTGGCCATCCAAAATGGTAAGATCAGCGTTGGCCACCGTGACTTCAAGGCGGAAGGTGCGGGTGAGGGGGTCTGCTGAGCGGGCAATGAAAGTGACCTTGCCAATAACCTCACGGCCTGAAAGCAGGCGCGCGCCTGCGAGCTGGCCAACGCTGAGGTTTACGATATCAATTTCCGGCACATAGCCGACCATTTTAATACTGTCGAGCGCCAGAATGGTGGCGCAGAGGCCGCCGGGCTGTAGCAGCGAGCCGATTTCGGCGCTGTCGTTTTCTAGCACGCCTGCAAAGGGGGCGGTGATGCGCAGCTGGCTGACTTGCCGTTCTACACTGAGCACCCGCGCGCGGGCACTTTCCAGCGCGGCAGAGGCGGAAATAGCACTGTTTTCGGCCCCAAACCCGCTTTCGGCGAGGCGGGAAGCCACATTGTTATTGGCTTCGGCATTGGCGAGCTGGGCCACAGCTTCGGCCAGTTGGGCTTCTAAAATACCGGCATCTAGCTCGCACAGCACTTGGCCCTCGGTAATGGCGGTGCCGCTGGGGAGGGGCTGGGACACCACACGCCCCGAGGCTTCGGCCCGCATATCAATACGCCGCGCAGCCTGCGTGGTGCCACGCAGCACAATGCCCGACTGCACCTCACGCTCCACCGAGTGCATGGTCACAACAGGCACGGCGGTGGGCGCAGTGTCTTGGGCCACATCCTCAGGGGTCTCAGCCTCTGTATCTACGCCCGCATAGGCCAGCAGGGCGTCCCGCTCTATCACAACGGCATAAATAAAGGCCGAGACCAAAAGGGCTGTTAGGACGTGAATAATTTTCATCGGGTGCGCTCCGCTTGCTTCCATAGCTGGTTCACCCTTAAAGGGTGCCGTTTGGCGCTAGATAAGCTCCCAAATGCACATGAACAAGACTGGCCAGCCCCTTTTTGCGCATTCCCGCAAGGATTATCCTTTGTCTTTGCATGTGGATAGCTTTAACGCTAAGTTCGCGCAAAGTTTTTCAGGAGAAGTTACGTGAGCGAATCAGAATCCTTTATTGATGAGGTGAGTGACGAAGTCCGCCGAGATAAGCTGTTTAAGCAGTTCAAGAAATACGGCTGGGTGCTTGGGCTTGTGGTGCTCGGGATTGTGGGCGGCACAGCCTATAACGAGTGGAACAAAGCCAAGCAGGAAACCGCGGCGCAGCTGAGTGGTGATTTGATGATGGCTGCCCAAGCCGCGGGCGATGCCGAGGCGCTGAACACGCTGACCACAAACGGCGCGCCGCTTTCTGTGCTGGCCCTGCTTGAGCAGGCCAATCTTTTGCTAGCCGCAGGCGATCCCAATGGCGCGCTTGAGGCCCTTAGGGCCATCACCGCCGATTTGGCTGCGCCTGTGATTTATACAGACCTCGCCTGGCTGAAAATTGTAATGCTAGACGGGGCAAATATGCCGGAAAATGAGCGAAACAACGCTTATGACCGGCTTACGGCCGACGGGGCCCCCTATCGCCTACTAGCGCTAGAGCAGCGGGCCATGCAATATGTGCGTGATGGCGACATTGAGGCCGCCACGGCTGAACTGGCCGCTATTTTGGTCGATCCGGGTATTACACCGGGCCTTCGCAGCCGCGCGCAGCAATTAATGGTCGCGCTGGGCGGAGACACTGGAGCGGACACGGCCAACGGGTAATTTGAGCAGGGTATTGTAAAGATGGCAAAAGCAGGAACATGGCGGAAACTCGGGTTTCTGGTGCTGGCAATGGGGGCTTTGGCCTCGTGCAAGGGCAATAATAACACGATTTTGCCCGGCGAGCGGGTGTCTATTCGCCCGCAGTTGCAAGCTGAAAATGTGGCGGCGGCTATTGCGCTGGGCGCGCCAGTGAGCAATGCCAATTGGCTACAAGAGGGCTTTGGGGCCAATCATGTGGTGCCACATCTGGCGCTCTCAGCTAGCCCTAGCTTGCGCTGGAGCGCCGATATTGGCCGCGGCAATAGTGACCGCTCGCGCATTACGGCCAGCCCTGTTTTGGCCAATGGTGTGGTTTACACGCTGGATGCCGGCGGGCAAGTGCAGGCGAGCACCACTGATAGCGGAGCCATGCTCTGGCAGGCAGATATTACGCCCATTGGCGATGATAACGGCGCTGAGGGCTTTGGCGGCGGCTTGGCGCTAGATGGCAGCAGCCTTTATGTGACCACCGGCTTTGGCGAACTGCTTTCGCTGGAGGCGAGCAGTGGCGCGGTTAACTGGCGCTATGAATTTGATGCCCCGCTGCGCGGCGGGCCTACGGTTTCAGCGGGCCGCGTATTTGTGATGGCGGCCAATGATGTGGCCTATGCGATTGACGGCGCGCGCGGCCAGCTAAGCTGGACTCTGCGCGGCGCACGAGGCACGGGGCCGGTCACTATGGGCGGCTCTAGCCCTGCGGTTTCTGGCACAAATGTAGTGCTGCCGTTTAGCTCTGGGCAGAGCATTGGCGCGACCACAGGCGGCACGGGCCGCTGGAATGGCGAGGTGAATTCGGTGCGGCTTTCAGACGTGCGCGCAATGATCGGTGGCCTACCGGGCGCACCTGTTATTGCAGGTGGGCAGGTTTATATGGCCAATGCAGGCGGTGAAATTGCCGCGCTGCGGGTGACCAATGGCTCTGAACTTTGGTCGGTGCCTGCAGGGGCAACCGATGCCCCTGCGGTGATTGGCGGCGCGGTGTTTATTGTGAGCGATACCTCACAGCTGTTGCGGATTGATGCCGCCTCGGGGCGGGTGCTTTGGGCTACGCAATTGCCGGAGTTTACAAAACCCTCAAAACGCAAAGGTTTTATTGCGCATTACGGGCCGCTTATCGCTGGCGGGCAGGTTATTGTGGCGGGCACAGACGGGCGCTTGCGTTTCTTTGATCCGGTCAGCGGCGCTGAAACTTATAGCGCGGCACTACCATCAGGCGCGGCCTCGGCCCCGATTGTGGCGGCGGGCGTTTTATATGTGCTTAACCAAAAAGGCAAACTTCTCGCTTTCCAATAGGGGCGCGAGGGGCTACTAGCTATCGTTTCGGGGCTGTGTGCCCCTGAACTTGATTCCAGAGGCGGAAACTATGACA
>WTAL01000201.1 GCA_013139635.1 Paracoccaceae bacterium | reverse complement strand
TTTGATCTGATCGACTATCAATTTATTGGGCGCCATGAGCGGTGGGATGAGGACTATGCCCGCATTTCAATGGAAGTGTTTGGCTGTGAAACCCCAACTTTTGACCCCATCAAAGACCTCAACATAGACCCCGAAGGGCAAAAGCTTTTTTCATTGGTGGATGAGGAAACCCGCGCCGAACTAGAAGAGGCCTACGCGGAAGATTATGATATGATTGCGGAAATTGAGGCGCTGTTTCCAGACGGGTTTGCCGCTGAGTGAATTTGAAAAGGGCCGCTCAAATGTGAGCGGCCCTTTTGTTTTAAGCGGCGTTTTCTGCCGCATTGCCATAAAAGCTTTCGCCTTTGGCGGCCATGTCCCGCAGCATTTTTGGCGCTTCAAAGCGTGGCCCACAGGCCTCGGTTAGCTGATCACAGATCGCCACCGCTTGGTCTGCGCCCAAAATATCGAGCCAGCTAAACGGCCCGCCAGACCACGGCATAAAGCCCCAGCCCAAAATCGCGCCCACGTCGCCCTCGCGGATATCCTCCAGCACGCCTTGCTCAAAAGCACGCACGGCTTCCAGCGTTTGCACCATAGCGAGGCGGTGTTTTATATCCATAAAATCAGGCTGCACAGCGGCCACTGGCCAGTTTTCGGCCAGCCCTTCCCAAAGCAGCTGCCGCTTGCCCTTTTCATCGTAGTTATAAAAACCGGCAGCAGATTTGCGGCCCATGCGGCCTTCGTCAAAGAGCTTAAACAGCACCTCGTCGGCGCTATCATCGTAAGCGTCACCCATCGCCAGCTTGGTAGCCTTCGCGATTTTCACGCCAAGGTCAATCGAGGTTTCGTCATTCAGCTGAAGCGGCCCCAGCGGGAAGCCGAGCTGCTTGGCGGCGTTTTCAATCATCGCAGGGGCCACGCCCTCACGCACCATCCGCAGGCCCTCATTGATGTAAGGGATAATGCAGCGATTGGCGTAGAAGAAGCGCGCGTCATTGACCACAATCGGTGTTTTTCGAATTTTGCGCACGTAATCGAGCGCCTTGGCTACGGCACGGTCGCCGGTCTCAGCGCCCTTGATGATTTCCACCAAAAGCATCCGCTCAACGGGGCTGAAAAAGTGAATGCCGATGAACTGCTCAGGGCGCTTAGACGCTTTGGCCAACTCAGTGATCGGCAGGGTCGAGGTGTTGGTGGCGAAGATGCAATCTTCCCCTACAACGGCTTCCACCTTGGCGGTTACCTCGGCCTTAATCCCAACATCCTCAAACACCGCTTCCACGATCAGGTCGGCACCCTTCAGCGCCTCATAATCAGCGGTGGCCGTAACCAGCGCCATCACGGCAGCCTTCTTTTCCGGCGTGGTTTTGCGGCGCTTGATGCCCTTATCCAGATAGCTCTCAACATAGGCCTTGCCTTTGTCGGCGGCTTCTTGGTCCCGATCAATTAGTACCACTTCAATGCCAGCCATAGCCGATACAATCGCAATGCCAGCGCCCATCATGCCAGCACCCATAATGCCAACCTTTTTAACCCGCTGATCAGCAACATCCTTAGGCCGCACAGCGCCCTTTTCCAGCTCGCCTTTGTTGACAAAGATCGAGCGGATCATGGCCGCCGATGACGGGTTGAGCATGATGCTGGTAAACCAGCGCGCCTCAATACGTATGGCGGTATCAAAATCCACCAGCGCGCCTTCATAGATCGCCGAAAGCATGGCCTTGGCAGCCGGATAAACCCCCTGCGTTTTGCCATGCACCATGGCGGCCGCGCCCACAAACGTCATGTAGCCCGCAGGGTGATACGGCGCGCCGCCGGGCATTTTGTAGCCCTTCTTGTCCCAAGGCTTGATGATATCATCATGGCTCGCATTCAGAACCCAGTCTTTCGCTCGCGCCATCAGCTCATCTGCTGGCACCACCTCGTCAATCATGCCGGCTTGTTTGGCCTTGGCTGGCGGCATCATTTTGCCTTCCAGCAATGAGGGCGCGGCCATCATTGGCCCCATCATTCGCACCATGCGCGTGGTGCCGCCCGAGCCGGGGAAAATGCCCACAAGAATCTCCGGCAAGCCAATTTTGGCCTTCGGATTATCGGCCACAAAGCGGCGGTGGCAAGAAAGCGCGATCTCAGTGCCGATGCCAGCCGAAGTGCCGGGGGAGGCCCACGCCACAGGCTTGCCGCCTTTATTGGTTTTTGGCTCCATACCAGCACGCTCAATTTTGCGCAAAATCTGGTGGATGGCCATGACCCCGTCAAAAATGCCCTGCGCTGGCTCATCCCCTGCATCTTCGCGCATTTTGGCCAGCACCTTCAGGTCCATCCCGCCGGCAAAATCGTTTTTGGCAGAGGTGATAATAACGCCCTTCACAGCGTCATCAGCCAGTGCTTCGTCAACAAAGCCGTTGAGCTGGGTAAAGCCTTCTTGCGTCATCACGTTAAGGCTGGTTTCGGGCTGGTTCCACGTAATCAACGCCACGCCGTCGCTGTCTATATCATAGAAAAATTGTTGGGTCATGTTAGATCCTCTCGGTTAGAGATAATGCGGTTACCAGCGTGCGGGTGCGGTTTGCATGCAGTGCTGGTCATTAAATATCCTTCGGCAGCGGGCTGCCATCTTTGCGGGTAAAGCGGAAGTCGTTTTTGTTAACGGTTACCATCATATCGAGGTCCGAATACCATGCGGTCTCGGTTTCGGTATGGGTGCCCACCACAAAAAAGCTGCCGTCAGAGCTGGTGTTGTTCACGATCTGGTGGCCGTTGGCCTCGCCCGCCGGAAAGGTGCAGACGTCGCCTGTGCGAAGCGGCGTCTCGCCGTTGTCATCCACCAGCGTCAGCTCACCAGAAAGCACGATCAGGATCTCGTCCTGTTGCTCATGCCAATGGCGCAGCGACGAAAGCGCGCCCGCAGGTAGCGTAACGATATTTGCGCCAAACTGGCTAAGCCCGCCCGCTGCCCCAACGCGCTGCTGAGTGCGCGCGCCTACTTGAGCGGCCAGCGTACCGGGGTAGCCCGAGCCGGTTTCCACACGCACCGTTGAAAGATCAAGCTTGGGCATCGTCCGGCGCTCCCTCTGCTTGGTAGGGCGTGCCATCTTTATGGCTAAAACTGCCCTCGCCATTGCTGCGCTCATAGTGCAGGTCAATATCAGGGTAATGGCACACATCGCGGTCAGCCCGCGTGCCGATGATCAAGTAAAAGGCTGGCTCATCAGTGCGATTTATCAGGTGGTGAGCATTTGCCTCGCCCGCCTTCCAACCCGCAGCAGAGCCCTCGGTGAGCGTGTGCTCGCCGTCATCCTCAACCAACACCAGCTCGCCCGTCAGCATATAGAGGAACTCATCCTCATTTTCATGCCAGTGCCGCTGGGAGGACATCCCCCCCGGCAGCAGTTTTTCGATCCGCACCCCAAATTGAGTGAGCTTGGCGGCAGTGCCAATATCGGCGGCCTCAAACAGATCGCAGCCCTTAAAATGCGGGGCTGGGTAGCCAATGCCCTCGGCCCCCTTGATCAGCGGCAGCTTTTGAATATCAATAACAGCCATTATAGACGCTCGATAATGGTGGCAGCACCCATGCCAGATGCAACGCAAAGCGTGGCCAGCGCTGTGCCTTTTCCGGTGCGCTCAAGCTCATCAAGCGCGGTGCCAATAATCATGGCGCCCGTGGCCCCCAGCGGGTGGCCAAGCGAAATGGCCCCGCCGTTTACGTTCACCTTCGAGTGGTCCACGTCGAAGGCTTGCATGAAGCGCAGGACAACGGCGGCGAATGCCTCGTTGACCTCGAATAGGTCGATATCGCTGATGCTCATGCCTGCCTCGGCGAGGATCTTTTCGGTCACGGGCACAGGGCCGGTGAGGTTTATGGTCGGGTCCGTGCCGATTTTGGCTGCGGCCCGAATGCGGGCGCGGGGCTTCAGGCCATACTTCTCGCCAAACTCCTTCGAGCCCACCAGCATAGCCGCAGCGCCATCAACAATACCTGAAGAATTACCCGCGTGATGCACGTGGTTGATCTTCTCCAAATGCGGGTATTTCAGCATCGCCACAGCGTCAAACCCCGGCATGCTCTCACCCATATCCTTAAACGCCGCCTTGAGGCCGCCGAGTGATTGCATATCGGTAGCAGGGCGCGGAAATTCGTCACGATCAAGAATCGTAAGGCCGTTGCGGTCTTTGATGGTAATCAAAGATTTGTCAAAACGCCCCTCATCTTGGGCGATCTTAGTGCGACGCTGGGATTCCATGGCATAGGCGTCCACGTCCTCGCGGCTAAAACCGTATTCGGTAGCGATAATATCCGCCGAAATGCCCTGCGGCACAAAGTAGATTCTATGCGCCAGCTCAGGGTCCACCGCCACGGCGGCCCCGTCAGCGCCCATCGGCACACGGCTCATCATTTCCACGCCGCCGGTTACATAAGCTTGCCCCGCACCGCCGCGAATTTGCATGGCGCCCAAATTGGTGGCCTCCATGGCAGATGCACAAAAACGATTGATAGAAAGGCCCGGCACGCTTTCGGCATAATCAGACAGCAGCACAGCAGAGCGCGCAAGGCAGCCGCCTTGCTCCATCACTTGGGTTACGTTGCCCCAAATCACGTCTTCCACCGCTTCGGTGTCTAGGTTGTTACGCTCGGCGAGTGCGTTCAAAATGTCAGCTGAAAGGCGCACCGAGGTGACCTCGTTTAGCGACCCGTTTGCACGGCCTTTGCCACGCGGGCTGCGCACGGCGTCATAGATATAAGCTTCGTTCATAATATTCTCCGTTTAACCTTGGGGCAGGGGGTGGCCCTGCATCAAATCATAAGGGTGTTTCCAGTTGGGAAGCTGGCGGATGTTGTCCAGCCAGCTTTCGATATGCGGGTATTGGCTGCGGTCCATGCCGAAGGGCTCGTCATAAAACAGGTAAGAACTGCAGGAAAAATCGGCGGCGGTGGGGGTGGTGCCGACCATCCAATCACGGCCCTCAAGGTGGGCATTGAGCGTGGCCAGCGCGGCTTGGCAGCGGCCGATGGCAAAGGCGATTACATCGGCGTTGCGGTGCTTTTCCGGCAGGAAATTGGCAATGAAGCGTGTCATGCCCCACTGGCTGGAACCTTTGTGGTTGTCCCACAACACCCAGCGTAGCACTTCGCGGGCGTCACCTTCAGTGGGGGCGTAGTGGCCGGTTTTCTCAATGAGGTAATCAAGGATGACGCCAGATTGGCTAAGCGTTGTGTCGCCATCGACCAACACGGGCACCTCGCCCATTTCGTTGATTGCCCGAAACTCGGGGCTACGGGATTCCCCCTTGAAGAAATCGACAAATACCTCCTCCCAAGGGGTGCCGGAAACATTGAGATAATTCGCGACTTTGTAGGCATTGCCTGATTGCGCAAAGCAATAAAGTTTCATAGGGCAGCTCCTGTGGTGAGGTTCGGATTTGAGTATTTATAGAAGACTGAAATCGGGTAACGGTTTGTTAACCATGACTTTGGTATTCTGGGTTTGCGGTACAGGCTGGAGAGCCGATGGCCGTGAAGAGTGAAGTCGCCCTTGTTTTCGGGCAAGGGCGCATCTTCAGTCTTCTGGAAATACTCCCGCCGGAGGCATATTAGTTTCAACCCGAGGCCCATCACAAGCTCCGCCCTATCAGTTCTTTCATGATCTCGTTTGTGCCACCATATATGCGTTGCACGCGGGCATCTGTCCACATTTCGGCAATCGGATATTCCATCATAAAGCCGTAGCCGCCATGAAGTTGCAGGCATTCGTCCAAGACTTCGCATTGCAAATCGGTTAGCCAGAACTTGTTCATGGCGGCGGTCTCGACCGTCAGATTACCCGCAAGGTGTGCCGAGAGGCAGCTATCAAAAAACGCACGGGCTACAACAGTATTGGTTTTCGCTTCCGCCAGTTTAAAGCGTGTGTTTTGGAATTGCGTGAGTGGCCCACCAAAGGCTTCGCGTTCTTTGCAATAATCAATGGTCATTGCCACGCCCGCTTCCATAGCACCCACGGCACTGGCCCCGATAATCAGCCGCTCTTGCGGGAGCTGCTTCATCATTTGGTAAAACCCTTGGCCCTCTTCAGTGCCCAGCAGGTTTTCGGGTGGTATCTCGACATTATCGAAAAACAGCTCTGAGGTATCCGCTGATTTCAAGCCGATTTTGTCAAGGTTCCGCCCGCGGGTAAAACCTTTGGCATCCTTGGTTTCCAGCATAATCAGCGAGATGCCCTTGGCACCTTCGTCACCGCCAGTTTTGCAGGCAACCAATATCAAGTCAGCGTGCTGGCCGTTGGTGATGAAGGTTTTTGCGCCGTTCAGGCGATAGGTGTTACCTTCCTTCACCGCGCGGGTTTTTATCCGCTGCATATCTGAGCCACCCGAAGGCTCCGTCATCGCCAGCGCGGACACCAGTTCACCTGTCGCCATTCTAGGCAGCCAGCGTTGCTTTTGCTCTTCGGTGCCGTACTCCAAAATATAGTGTGCAACGATGCCGGAGTGAATGCCATTGCCCCAGCTCGCGAGGTTCTCCCGCGCGGCCACCAAATAAATCACCGAGTCATGGCCAAAATCACCGCCCGCGCCGCCGTATTCCTCGGGGATTGAGGCGCAAAGCAAGCCGAGCTCGCCCGCTTCATACCAGCTATCACGGTCCATCTGCCCCTGCGCGCGCCATTTCGCATATTTTGGCTGCCATTTTTCCTGAAAGAAAGAATGGGTCATTTCTTCGAGCATTTTATGCTCGTCGGTCATCCACGGGGAGGGCAGATTGGTGAAATTCATAGGCTAAAAATCCTCGGCGGCAAGGGCCATTACGGGGGTGGCACCGCTGGTGATGCGCGC
>WTAL01000024.1 GCA_013139635.1 Paracoccaceae bacterium | reverse complement strand
AGCGCCGCATAAATTGGCGCGTCGCTCAGCCGCTCAACATCATTCGTCACCAGCCCCTGCAGAAAGCTCTGCCGGTCGCTGCCCGAAATGCGCAGCAGTTGCCGCGATTTATCATGGTATCCTTTGGTCATACCGCTAATATAGGGTCCAAACCCGCCATTACCAGCCCGAAAGCCGCTATGCCCGCCCCGATATCCGTAATCATCCCGACGCTAAACGCCGCAGCCAGTATTGGCCCGACGCTGGCCGCGCTGGCGGAAGGGCTAACGGCAGGGCTAATTGGCGAGCTGATCATTGTGGATGGCGGCTCGGAGGATGGCATAGAGGAAATTGCGGACCAGATCGGCGCACGGTTTGCCACGGTGCCAGCCAGCCGCGGAGGACAGTTAACAGCGGGGGCAGCTTTGGCCAACCGCCCGTGGCTGCTTTTCATCCATGCTGATACGATGCTCTCTAAGGGCTGGATTGCCGCCGCGCAAGCCCACCTAGCCACCCCAGATAAAGCCGGGTACTTTCGCCTGCGGTTTGATGCCAACGGCTTGCCGCCCCCCCTTGTGGCAGGCTGGGCCAACCTGCGCAGCCGCCTGTTTGACCTGCCTTACGGCGACCAAGCTTTGCTCGTCTCATCTACGCTTTACCATCAGGCTGGCGGCTATCCTGACCAACCGTTGATGGAAGACGTCGGCCTCGCGCGGGCGCTTAAGGGCAAGCTTGTGATGCTGGAGGCAGAGGCCGTTACCAGCGCGGCCAAGTACCAAGGCCAATGGCTGCGGAGCGGCAGCCGAAACCTCGGCCTTTTGCTGCGCTACTTTCTGGGGGCGAACCCTGAGGCGCTGGCGCGGCGTTACCACAAATAGCGCCAGCCTTTAGGCTTTGTCTGTTTGATTTTTCTATCGAGAGCTGGGGATGATGAAAACATGATTAACGGTTTCAATGCGGACAAAGCTGCCGTTGAATACCGAAACCAACATTTAAAATTGGTAAGTGTCAGGTGATCTCGTTCCGATCAAAATACTCTTCGTAATAGTCTAGCGCGCTCTGTAGCGTACTCCAGAAGTTGAATTCGCCCGCATCAGTATTATAAACTAAACACCCTATGTCGAAACCTCGACTAAAACCACGGCCAAAAGCACCGCGACGCACTTCAGATGATTTCACGGTGGGGATATAGATTTCAATTTCTCTGTGCTTACGCGCATTTGCAATGTCTTGAAGATGCGAAAGACTTTGGCATTGCAATCTAATTTCGTCTTGTAGGCTTCGTAATTTATTGAAGCCAAGGCGCTGGCCATCACATTTAAATATCCAGTCTGCTACAGTCCAGCCTGCGACTGCGCAGTCCATAGCTAAGGACGTATTAAGATCATCATTGCTAAACTGATCTATTTTATTCTTAAAGTCTTGCAAGCAATCACCCGCTGACTGCATGTCAAAAGTTAAAGACAAGGTTTCTCCAATATGCTCGCTAGGTTAAAGTATACCGCTTTCTCGTTAGAGCTCCAAGCCATTTCACTATGAGCTCAAAGCGGACTTTTGCTAAAAGGCAACAACCCCGAAGCAAAAAAAGCCGCCCTACCTATGCAGAGCGGCCCCTTTAAAATGTATTGGTTCTAGTGGCCCAGAATCTGGCTCAAGAACAACTGTGTCCGCTCGCTTTGCGGGTTGTTAAAGAACTCTTCCGGCTCGTTTTGCTCAACAATCTGGCCGGCATCCATAAAGATAACGCGGTTGGCCACTTTACGGGCAAAGCCCATCTCGTGGGTCACACAAATCATGGTCATACCTTCTTCGGCCAGTTCGATCATGGTGTCGAGCACCTCGGCGATCATCTCTGGGTCGAGCGCTGAGGTTGGCTCGTCAAACAGCATGATGCGTGGCTTCATGCACAACGAACGGGCAATCGCCACACGCTGCTGCTGACCACCTGAAAGCTGGCCCGGATACTTGAGCGCTTGCTCAGGGATCTTCACCTTTTCAAGGAAGTGCATCGCAATTTCCTCGGCTTCTTTCTTAGGTGTTTTACGCACCCAGATCGGCGCCAAGGTGCAATTTTCCAGAATGGTCAGGTGCGGAAACAGGTTGAAGTGCTGAAAGCACATGCCCACTTCCGAGCGGATTTTATCAATGTTTTTCAGGTCCGATGAAAGCTCGGTGCCGTCAACAATGATATCACCCTTCTGGTGCTCCTCCAGCCGGTTGATACACCGGATCAGGGTGGATTTGCCCGAGCCCGAAGGCCCGCACACCACGATACGCTCGCCGCGATTAACCGTGAGGTTAATATCTTTGAGCACGTGGAAATCACCATACCATTTGTTCATGTTGTTGATCTGGATAGCAACTTCGTCCGACACTTCCATAGTGGAGCTAGCTGCTGCATTTTCATTTGATTGAGACATTTGAATGCTCCCTATTAGTGTGTGGTTTTGAGTTTGTTCTCAAGATACATTGAGTAGCGTGACATCGAGAAGGTAAACACCCAGAACATCAACGCGATGAACATGTAGAGCTCCCAAACGATCCCGTTCCACTCAATGGTGCCTTGGATGGTCACGATCAGGCCCACCGGATCAAGCAACCCGATAAGAGACACAAGCGTGGTATCTTTGAACAAACCAATAAACGTGCCAACGATGCCCGGAATGGAGATCTTGAGCGCCTGCGGCATGATGATCAGCCGCATGGATTGCCAGTAATCCAGCCCCAAAGCATCGGCGGCTTCGTATTGGCCGGTTGGCAAGCCCGCCAAGCCCCCACGAATAACCTCGGCCATATAGGCAGATGCAAAGATGGTCACCATGATGATCACACGCAAGATGAGGTCAAAGTTGGTGCCGGGTGGCAGGAAGAAGTTCAGCAGAACCGACGCCACAAACAAGAGCGTAATCAGCGGCACACCGCGGATAAACTCAATAAAGCCCACCGACAGGATTTTGATGATGAACATATCCGACTGACGACCAAGCGCCAGAACAACCCCGATAGGCAAGGATAGCGCGATACCCGAAACACCGATGGTGATCGAAAGCATCAAGCCACCAAAGTCGGAAGACTTAACGGCCGTTATGCCGAGCGGAATAACAGATGCCAGTGCGCCCGAAACAAGGCTTGCCCCGTAGAGCCACCAAATAATAGTGGCCAGCACAGCGATGATCATCGCCGCAAGTTCGCCTGTTACGTCCTTCAGGTATTTATTAGCAAAGAAGCCGATTGGGAAACCGGCAAACGCCATGATCGGGCCCCAGATAGAACCGCCCCAAAGCAACCAAACCGCAAGGAAAGGGTAAATTGCCGAAAACGCCAGCATTTTGCGTGGGAGTTTATCAAACAACACTGGCGCGATCGCAACCAGCATCATGATAAAGGTCACGATAGGCCGCCATTGAAGCTCTGACGGGTAGAAGCCAAACATCAGCTGGTTAAAGCGGGTGCGAATAACGCCCCAGCAAGCCCCAGTAATGTTCGGGTCGTCATTGCACATGGAGATCGACTCAGAGTTCCATGAAGGTTGCAAAACCCACGGCAACAGCTTGGAGAGAATGAGCACAACAAACAAAAACGCGAGCGTGCTGATGATGGCATTAGGAATTGTCGAAAACAGATTTTCGCGCATCCAGCGCAATATCCCTGTTTGTCCGAGTGGTGCCGGTTGCTCCGACAGCATCTCTGTGCGGACATATGGTTCGCTACTCATATCAACGCTCCTTCAACTTAACAGAGTTGTTATATAGGTTCATCACGGTTGAGATCGTCAACGAGATCGCAAGATATGTGATCATCAACAGCAAGATACACTCAAGCGCCCGGCCTGTCTGGTTGAGCGTAATGCCCCCCAGCGTGCCGGTCACATCCATGTAGCCCACAGCCAAAGCCAGTGACGAGTTTTTCGTGATGTTGAGGTATTGCGAGATCAGCGGCGGAATAATAACCCGCAGCGCCTGTGGCAGCACCACAAGGTTCATCACGCGTTTCTGGCGCAAGCCCAAAGCCGCAGCCGCTTCCGACTGGCCTTTGTTGATCGCCATAATACCCGCACGCACAGCCTCAGCAATAAACGCTGCTGTATAGAGCGACAGCGCAAGCCAAAGAGCGATGAGCGAGTTACGAAGATGAACGCCGCCTTTGAAGTTAAAGCCATCCAAATATGGTTGCTCCAAAAGAATCGCATTGCCGTGCGTATATGTGGTAGCGGCTACGCCCTCTACCGACCCAAGATCTGCCATCGCGACACCAATCGTGTTGCACTCACCGCTTTGATAAGCGGTTCTTGCCTCAGCTTCGGTATCAAACTCAGCAACCTTAACCTTGTTTCCGGTGGCTCTGAGCAGTTCCTGCAATACGACCGACTGCGCCGTATCTGAAACCACACAAACCTTTGGTTTGTCTATGGTTGATAGCTCGGCACCCTCAGCAAGTGCTGTGGTGACGACGCTATATTCGCGGCTTCCGTTTGTGAAGGAAAAGAACGCAAACACCACGAGGGTTGGAACAGCAACAATAGCCAGCTTAATCCAGCCCGTCGGCAAAATAACACCCGTTGTTTCTTGGCGCACCTTGGCCCATTTGCCAAAGAATATCGTGCCGATAAAAGCCAGGATAAACGTGGCGACAACAACCATTGAGCCGTCATTAAACACCGGCCTAGGTATATACCAGCCTCGGTTGGTGAGCGCGAGGCTATCCCAGAAATACATGGCGGCTGCCGCGTCTTCGCCGCGGAATTCGCGGGGCTGAGGGAATTCCTCAATGAAGATCGCCATCGCAAAAACGATCCAGAGCAAAACCGGCACGTTGCGGAAGGCCTCTACGTATACGGTCATCAACCGTGATACGATCCAGTTTTTGGACAGGCGCATGACACCGATAGAAACGCCGAGCACGGTGGCGAGGATACAGCCCAGAAACGCCACCAACAGCGTGTTGAGCAAGCCAACAAGCCATGCACGCGCGTGCGTGCTTTGCGAGGAGTATTCGATGAGGCGCTGATTAATATCATAGCCAGCAGAGCTGGATAGAAATGCAAAATCAGGGTCCTTATCGGCCTTGGCAAGGTTGGTATACATGTTATCCAGCAGCCACACGAGACTGGCAATAAATGCCAACATCATAATGACCTGAATGGTAATTGAGCGATACCTTGTATCATATAGCAGCATGCTAAGTCTAAAAGACTTACCTGCGGGTTGGTCGGCCATAGCCATGGCGCTCTCCCTCTTGGTTGTTGGATATCCGGGTATTATGCGAGATGGTTTTTCCGCCTCTGCCTACCGGACAATTTTGTTAACAAATACTAGAAAAAGGGCGCATCAAAAAGATGCGCCCTTGATAATAGCTCAAATCCTAGCGGAAAGGAGGGGAGTACATTAGACCACCTTGGGTCCACTGTGCGTTCAGACCGCGTGAAAGGCCAATGGCTGTTTCTTCGCCAATGTGCTCTTCAAACGCTTCGCCGTAGTTACCAACAGCGGCAATTACGTTAACTGCCCAGTTAGCTTCAAGGCCAAGCATTTCGCCAATGTTACCTTCAGTACCCATGAAACGGTTAACTTCTGGGTTGTTGGTGCCCTTGGCTAGCTCTTCGAGGTTGCCACGGTTGATGCCCAGCTCTTCAGCGGCGATCATAGCGTTCAAAGTCCAGCGAACAACGTCGCCCCAAGGCTCGTCACCTTCACGTACCAATGGGCCAAGTGGCTCTTTGGAGATGATTTCGGGCAGAACCATGTGCTCGTCGCCATTTTCGAAAGTAGCGCGCTGTGCAGCCAAAGCAGATGCGTCTGTGGTGTAAACATCACATGCGCCTGACAGGTACTGGCCACGGGCCTCAGCAGAAGTTTCGATAGGCACTGGCTCATATGACATGCCGTTTGAACGGAAGTAGTCAGCCAGGTTCAGCTCGGTGGTTGTACCAGTTGTGATACAGATAGTCGCGCCGTCAAGCTCGGTTGCGGAACCCACACCCAGATCTTTACGCACCATGAAGCCTTGGCCGTCATAGTAGTTTACGCCCAAGAATGTGAAGCCCAGGTCAGCGTCGCGGCTGAGGGTCCATGTAGTGGCGCGGGAAAGCATGTCGATCTCGCCGGAAGACAACGCAGTGAAGCGCACTTTTGAGGAAAGCGGAACATACTGAACTTTGTCTTGGTCACCCAAAACAGCGGCAGCAACAGCACGACATACAGCAACGTCGAAGCCTTCCCAGCGGCCATTTTCATCAGGAGCAGCAAAGCCTGCTTGTCCAGTCGACACGCCGCACTTGAGCACGTCGTTTGCAATCACATCGTCCAAAGTGCCAGCTGATGCAGCACCGGCCATTACGCCGACGGCAGCAAATGTGCCTAGTAGAACTGATTTTTTCATTTTTACCTCTTCCTGTGGTCCCGAAGTTTCGGGAATCTGGCACCAATTGCCAGAATCAAATTGAGTTGTACGGCCCATTGAGGGCAGACACGCGATTTTGGACAATTCAGGGTGCGCAGGTCAAGTGGTCATTCACAAATCGCTCATTGGGTCAGGTTTACTTACATTAAATACCACAAAATTACTGTTGAACAGGTTTTGCAAGCAGAACATTGGGCGAACATATTTTTTGCTAGGCTCCGCGCCCTCTGTCAAGGATTCATTCCGTCCTGTCATGCGAATCATTTGCGTTGCGAATTGGTCGGTTTTTTGCATTTGGCGAAGATGCCGGATGCGCCTGTTAAAAATGGTCACCATTACTTACCTTATTGAGTTGATCCTGTGCTATCTAGCGCCTCATATTTGCAAGGATGCGGTGCGCCTAACGAAATAAAATTCTGTTTTCCGGTGGATTCATTTGTGAATTCATTACGAAAATACATTTTTGACCCGTTAACGATCGAATCTTGTGATTGCCACAAAAACCCGTGCGCAATCTAGCTAGATAAGGGACAGCGCGCGCTCAACCAAAAGGAATGTAGCGTGTTTTGAGTCGGCCAGCTTTTGGGCCTCATCATCCACGCCCCACTGCTCCTCCTGCCAGTTTTCATCTAGCCGTGAAAGCCCCCAAGCCTCCTCAGCCGTGAGCCTATTTTTGGTAACAGCCAGCGCCAAAACCAGTGAGCCGGAAATCGTAACCCAGTCATAAAGCGCTTTAAGCTGAAACCCTCGAAAGGGCTGCACTTGCGCGGCCAGCGCCTTTAGGCTCGCCTCTGGCTGGGCCAAATGCACGATGCCTGTAGTGGCCGTAAGCGGCGCACCCAAGGTTTCGGCGCTCCACTGCAAAAGCGGATCCCACACCGCAGCTTGCCTCGAAACCAGCTCTTGCGGCGCCTCGGCCCGATAACACAGCAGGTCTGTCTCGCCATAAAGCGAGATTTTAGCGGCGATCTCGGCGCGTTCGTCGATGGCTTGATCAAGGCCCGCGTGGGCGAACTGGGTAAAGGGCAGCGTGGCGTGGTCTACCTTGCCCTCAATCGCCTGCCATTCAGCGGCAATCTCGGCGGCCAAGGCTTCAGACGGCACAATAAGTGGCCGTTTCATCGGGGTTTTCAGCGGGCGCTTATCGAGCATGACCGTAAAGCCACCCTCGGCTTTCACCACATGGGCCTGCTCCCAAAATCGCTTCAGTTCAAAAGCCATGCTTTAGCTCCACATCTCGGCCAGCGCCGCGTCTAAGTCTGCAAAATCATCAATGATAACATCCGCCGCGCCAAGGCGGCTTACCGGATGATACCCCCAACTAACGCCCACGGTTTTAAACCCCGCCGCGCGGCCCATTTCCATATCAAACTCGGTATCGCCAACCATCACAGCCTGCGCTGCCTCAACGCCGGTATCTTTCAGCGTTTGGTGCAGCATTGAGGGGTGGGGTTTACTCGGATGCAAATCAGCCGTTTGCGAGGTGATAAAAAAATGCTCAATTTTATGGGCGTTATAGGCGTGGTCCAGCCCACGCCGCGCCTTGCCCGTGGCCACACCCATCAGGATTTCGTCTACTAAATGCAGCCGCTCCAGCGTATCCCGCGCGCCGGGGTAAAGCGGTGAGCCAACGTCATCGCCCATTTCGTCACGCAATTTATAAAAAGTCTGCTGGATCACATCCACAACGCGCTGGTTTTCAGCCGCATCAAGCGTGGGCAGTAGCACGGCCACCGCCGCATTGAAGGAAAGCCCAACGATAGAAAGCACGTCATCTTTGTTGACCGCCGGATAGCCCGCCCGCGCAAAACCCTGCCCCATGCCGAGCTGAATGAAGGCCTGACTATCAATCAAGGTGCCATCCATATCAAAGATAACAAGCTTCAGCTCACTCATTCGAAAATCGCAAACGGGTCTTTCGGGGCCCATTTCAGGTCCCAGCCAAACAGGTCCCAAGTGCGGGCCATGTGGTCGGGCAGCGGCGCCTCAAAAAACATTTCTTTTTTGGTGAACGGGTGCACAAAGGCTATCGATCGCGCATGCAGGTGCATTTTACGGCTAATATCGCCGCCAATTTTCGAGCCCCAACCCTCGCCATCATTGCTTTGCGAACTGCCGCCATATTTGCCATCGCCAACAATCGGGCAACCGATTTCGGCCATGTGAACCCGCAGCTGGTGGGTGCGGCCCGTGAGCGGCACAAGCCCAACCCAAGTGGCCCGGGTGCCGATATTTTCGATCACCGCATAATCGGTGGTGGCGCGCTTGGCGCCCGGCGTGCTGTCGACCTCTTTTGGGTGGATACAGTGCATTTTTTCGCCCGCGCCATTCGGCCCGTGGCCACCAGCCTTGATAAGCCCATATTGAATAGTGCCCACCCGCTCGGGCAAGCGGCCCGCCACCAAAGCCCAATAAACCTTGCGGGTTTCACGGTCTTGCATGGCCTTGGACAGCGCCTTGGCGGCGCGGCCATTGCGGGCCAGCAGCAGCACGCCCGAGGTATCCTTGTCCAAGCGATGCACCAGCTTCGGCTTTTTCTCTTCGCCGAATTTCAGCTCTTCCGCCAGCATATCCACATGGATATCATGCCCCGTGCCGCCCTGCGTGGGCAGTCCCGCAGGCTTGTTGATAACAATAAAATGCTCGTCTTTAAACAGCACAGAACGCTGGATCATTTCGCGGTCGGCATCCGTTACAACCGCGATATTGCGCTCGCGCAAATCAGCCGCATCAGGCAACGGCGGCACACGCACATTCTGGCCGGTTTCCAGCCGCGTGCTGGGCTTTACGCGGCCTTTTTCAACGCGAATTTCGCCCTTACGGCACAATTTCTCAATCCGCCCCTGCGAAATATGCGGAAACATCCGCTTGAACCAGCGATCAAGGCGCTGGTCTTGGCCGTCTTCGTCTACCGTCAGGTTTTGCACGCCGCTCATGTGAGGCTCCTAGCAAGGGCCATGCCGACAATAAGCGCCAGCATAGCGAGGGCGACTGAGCCGCCCATGTAAATGGCAGCGGCTAAATAGCGGCTGCGTTCGATTAGAAATACGGCGTCTAGGGAAAACGCCGAGAATGTGGTGAAGCCGCCGAGCACGCCGGTTAGGATGAAGGGCGCGAAGCGGGCAAAGCTGCCATCCATGCGCTCTAGCATGTAAAACGCGGCGAGGCCCATCAGGAAAGAGCCGAGGATATTGACCAGCATCGTGCCATACGGAAAGCCGCTGCCAAGCAGGCGCAGGGCCATGCCATTGCTGGCATAGCGCAGCGAGGCTCCGATGGCCCCGCCGAGGGCGACTTGTAAAATAACTGGCATTTGCATTCCTCTACTTGCCGCGCTTTTCGCGCAAACGGGCAAAATAGTCGAGGCGTTTTTTCAGCTCGCGCTCGTGGCCGCGCTCAACCGGCAGGTAATAAATGCCGCGCTTCATGGTTTCGGGGAAGTAGTTTTGGCCCGAAAAGCCGTCCTCGGCGTCATGGTCATACTGGTAGCCGTCGCCGTAACCTTGGTCTTTCATCATCGCTGTTGGGGCATTAAGGATGTGCTTGGGCGGCGGCTCGGAGCCGGTTTTTTTGGCATCCGCCATGGCGTTTTTGTAGGCGGCATAGGCGGCGTTTGATTTGGGGGCGAGGGCGAGATACATCACGGCTTGCGCCAGCGCCAACTCCCCTTCGGGCGATCCGAGGCGCTCATAGGTGGCCCACGCATCAAGGCATTGGCGCTGGGCTTCAGGGTCGGCCAGCCCGATATCTTCTACGGCCATGCGGGTAATGCGGCGCGCAAGGTAGCGCGGATCTTCTCCGCCTGTGAGCATGCGGGCGAGCCAGTAAAGGGCGGCGTCTGGATCACTGCCGCGCACAGATTTATGCAAGGCGGAAATGAGATTATAATGCGCTTCGCCGGATTTATCATACTGCGCCGCGCGGCGGTTGAGGCGCTTGGAAAGCGTCGCGCGGTTGGCTTTATCTGGCCAGCCGAAAACCTGCTCAAGCATGTTTAGTAAGGCGCGACCATCGCCATCGGCCATTTCAAGAAGGGCGTCGCGGGCGTCAGGATCAAGCGGGAGCTTTTTGGAAAGCTCCTTTTCGGCACGCTGGATTATCATCTCTAGGTGCGCGGGGGTCAGGCGATTTAGCACCAGCACTTGGCTGCGGCTGAGCAGGGCCGAGTTCAGCTCGAAGCTCGGATTTTCGGTGGTGGCACCGACCAGTGTGATGGTGCCATCTTCCATGTGGGGCAAAAACCCATCTTGCTGGGCTTTGTTAAAACGGTGAATTTCGTCTACGAAAAGCAGCGTGCCTTTGCCGTTTTGCCGCCGCAGCTTGGCGGCTTCAAACACTTTGCGAAGGTCTGGCATGCCAGTGAAAATAGCGCTGATCTGCACGAAGGTGAGGTCAGTTTCATCTGCCAGCAGCCGCGCGATGGTGGTTTTGCCCACGCCGGGCGGGCCCCAAAAAACCAGTGACGTTAGGTTGCCATGCAGCAGCATTTGCCCCAGCGGGCCATCATCGCCAAGCACATGGTCTTGGCCGATCACCTCATTCAAAGCCGCCGGGCGCAGGCGATCAGCCAGCGGGCGCGGGGCATTTTCGGCTTGGCTTGGGCTATCAAACAGATCGGGCATGGGGGTATCTTAGCGTGGTTATAAAAATGAAAAAACCCCGGAAATATCCGGGGCTTTTCAAAACGTCTGTGGGCGGTGGCGCCCAGAGGATATCAATCCTCGGCGGCAGCGTCTTCCAGAGCAACGCGCTCTTTGTCGCCTTTGCCTTTGGCGTCTACGTCGCGGTCAACCAGCTCGATGATGGCCATTGGCGCCATGTCACCGTAGCGGAAACCAGCTTTAAGCACGCGGCAATATCCGCCGGTCCGGTCAGCGTAGCGTGGGCCGAGGATGTCAAACAACTTCTTAACGGCAGCTTCTTGGCGCATTTTACTTTGCGCATTGCGGCGGTCATGCAGGCCACCTTTTTTAGCCAGCGTGATCAGCTTGTCGATGATCGGCTTCATTTCTTTAGCTTTTGGCAGCGTGGTTTTGATCTGCTCGTGCTCAACAAGTGAGCAAGCCATGTTTGCAAACATCGCTTTGCGGTGCTCGTGGGTGCGGTTTAACTTACGGTATCCGTTTCCGTGGCGCATTTTCTTAATCCTTCTTCAGGTTTATACTTTGTCTGGCAGCCCATGCGGGTGGTCTGCTCTCCTTGGGGCATGATTGCCCATGTTTTCCCCGATATTTCGGGCATTGTAAGCGGGGGTTTCCCCCCGCCCTATTCGCTAGAAGTGATCTTCGAACTTTTTCGCCAGCTCTTCGATATTGTCTGGTGGCCAGTCGATGATATCCATGCCGAGGTGCAAGCCCATTGTGGTCAGCACTTCTTTGATCTCGTTCAAAGACTTGCGGCCAAAGTTTGGCGTGCGCAGCATTTCAGCTTCGGTTTTCTGGATCAAATCGCCGATGTAAACGATGTTATCGTTCTTCAGGCAGTTAGCCGAACGAACAGAAAGCTCAAGCTCGTCAACCTTCTTCAAGAGAAGTGGGTTGAACTCAAGATCGTCTTCTTCGTCTTGACGCGTTGCCGCTTCAGGCTCATCGAAGTTCACAAAGATCGAAAGCTGGTCCTTCAGGATACGAGCCGCAAACGCGATCGCATCTTCAGGGGAAACCGAGCCGTCAGTCTCTACATTCAAGGTCAGCTTATCATAATCAAGCACTTGGCCCTCACGGGTTGGCTCGACTTTGTATGAAACTTTCTTGATCGGGGAGAACAGCGCATCTACCGAAATCAGGCCGATGGGTGCATCTTCTGGACGGTTTTTGTCAGCTGGCACATAGCCTTTGCCGGTTTCAACCGTCAGCTCCATGAATACCGAAGCGCCTTCATCAAGATGGCAGATCACGTGGTCTTTATTCATGATCTCAATGC
>WTAL01000165.1 GCA_013139635.1 Paracoccaceae bacterium | reverse complement strand
CCGGAATGCCGTCTTTTGGCGGCCCACCTGAGATAACATCATCAAAGTCGATGCTGGATTTTGCGAAGTCAGTTATAGGCCATTCGTTTTCCCAAAAGGTCACTTGGGCGATGGCTGGTGCGGCGGTTAAGACCGCGGCCGCTACGGCTAAAGATTTGAGCATCTTGGCCCCCTTTTCAGTTAGATACTGGAAAGATGGGCCAAAATGAAAACTTTATCTAGCCCGTCTCACGGGCTTGTGACGGGGTGTCACTCCGGCGCGCCATCAGCCTTGATATAAGCGCGTGCAATGTAGTCTGGGTTTTCCTGCAATACTTCGCCAGAAACAGGCCGTTTAATGGCATTGATAACATCCATACCCTCAACAACACGGCCAAACACTGTGTATTTTCCGTCCAGAAAACCGGCATCATCAAACATGATGAAAAACTGCGAATTGGCTGAATTGGGGTCATTGGATCGCGCCATGCCAACCACACCAGCGGCAAAGTGCAAGTCTGAAAACTCCGCCGGAATATTTGGCAAATTGGAACTCCCCATGCCTGCACGAACTGGGCTATAGCCCTCGGCCATAGCAAACTGCACATCACCTGTTTGGGCCATAAAACCCTCCATTACCCGGTGAAATGCAACGCCATCATATAATTCCTCCCGCGCCAACGCTTTAATTTGCGCTACGTGTAGCGGCGCAACATCGGGCCGCAGCAAAATCTCGACGGTGCCGTTAGCCTCGCCAGCAATTTCAAGCACCAGCACGTTTGCGGGGTCGATATCCTGCGCCACAGCAGGGGCGGCAAACGCCAACCCTGCCACTGCCAGAACCTTCAGAAAGCTCCGGCGGATCATACGTCCGCTGCCACTTTAACCGAAATCATCCGGCCCGGCGCCGCAGGTGGCTCGCCCTTAGGGATGGCATCTACATGCTCCATGCCCTCAATTACGCGGCCATAAACCGTGTATTGGTTGTTCAGGAAGTGGCCATCAGCCAGCATCAGGAAAAACTGCGAGTTAGCCGAATCAGGGCTTTGGCTACGGGCAGCACCCAGCACACCACGGTCAAACGGCAGGCTTGAAAACTCAGCCTTCAGGTTGGGCTTATCAGAGCCGCCAGTGCCCGCTGCACGCAGGTTAAAATTGTCTTCCATGTCGCCATTGGCCACATCGCCAGTTTGCGCCATGAAGCCGTCAATTACACGGTGGAAGGTCACGTTGTCATACTCGCCCGCGCGGGCCAGTTCCTTCATGCGCTCCACATGGCCAGGGGCCACGTCTGGCAGAAGTTCAACAATCACATTGCCGCCTTCAACTTCAATAATGATGGTATTTTCCGGGTCTTTAATATCAGCCATTTTGCTCTCCTTTTTGGCGTTTGCGCTAAGGTAATGGCCAAGGCGGCAAAGGAAAAGGCTAAAACAATATTAATTTACATCCCCAAGGCGTGTGCTAGGTTGAAGCAAAGCAAACAAAGGGTGAATTTGATGCTCAAACTATTTCTGACCGCGGCCATATTCTCACTAAGCACTGTTGCCCATGCACAAATTGGGTTTGAAGTGGCAAAGGTGTCTTTTGGGCATGGCACTCCCATCTCCGAAGGGATTGTGAGTGACTGGGAAATTGACATCCAAACGGCCTTTTCTTTGGGCGAGATAGCTGTGCAACTTGATGGCAACTATTTCAGCATTACCAACCCACTTTTTACATCTGATGAGTTTTCAAGCGGTGTCCACATAAGCAAAGGCCTTAACAATGGTGCCACCGTTGGTTTTTTTGCCGGATATTCCTCTACTAACATACCCGTTAACGGCCTAAGCAATTACTCTTTCGGCGTTGAAGCCATGAAGCAATTTGGTGACCTTCGGGCGCAAGCGGCAATTGGTCTGGTTCACTTGGCAGGAAGCACTGGCCCACCCGGGCTTTATACGGTTTCTTTTGATGTAGACTATCAAATATCACCACAATTTCATATCGGTGCCAAGAATGATTTTCTTTTTTCACAATATAGGTCCACAATGCATGACGCCGAGTTTTATGTAAATTACGACGTGAGCAATACCCTTGCCGTTACGGCATATTACAAAAGTTCTATTTCAGGTATAAACGATGGTTTAGCTGGTGTATCCGCTTCAATCGAATTTGGCTCGGGCAGCAGGCACAATTTGTTTTCCCCACGCCAATATGAGCTTCTTTCGATTCTCTTTAGGTAAGTATCCGGCCCGCTGAGTGGGGCTAATGCAAAGCAAACAACAGGTGAACTTAATGCTGAAAAGAATCCTGACCACTGGCCTAATACTCGCAGGTGCCAGCGCCCAAGCGCAAAATCTAAGCTTTGATACAAGTGTTTCCATTGAGATGGTTTCCGCTACGTTTAAGCCAGCTGAAGCCTATAGCGTGGCAACCCAAACTCAGTTTTCGGTGAGAAATTTTGAACTGCAAGCGGACTATAGATTTGATGCTACATACGATACGCCAATATTTTCCACACTCGGCTCACCGCGCATATCAATGGAGTTGTTGACCGTTGGGTTTCATGGCAGCTATCGTGTTTCAAATAACGTTCGAGCAGGTGCTTTTGCGACCTATATGTTTAAGCCTAGTGATTTCACATCCCAAAGCTATACCCTTGGAGCCGAAGTGATGTTCAGCTTTGGCCACACAGACATTGAAGCAGCCGTCGCGCTTGAATTCCCTTTGAATATCAGTGAACCAACGCAAAGTGGAAACCTCTTTTTCGCCGCTTATCACAGTGTTAATCCACAGTTGGAACTGAGTTTAGAATCCTCCGCTTATGTTAACGAAATTAGCCCAGATGCCCGAATTATTTTAGCCTCGGCTAACGCTAAATACACGCTGCCAAACCTACCGCTTTCCCTTAAAGCGGGCGTTCAAAATGCCTATTTCAGGTGGCGCGCCCCGCTCACCTCTGTCCGTTTCAGCATTTCATACGATTTTGGGGCACCTTCCGAATTTAGAGCCTTTGGCCAGCGCGGGCTGGATTATGTTGAGCTATTGGCTGCCGCGCGATCATAAGCAAAGTCTTACAAGCTGATGCCTTTTCTTTTGCCCAAAGCTCACGTAAAGCAGCCCTATGACTGATCCTATACATATTATCGGCGGCGGCATGGCTGGCTCCGAGGCCGCTTGGCAGGTTGCACAGGCTGGCCTTCCCGTAGTGCTGCACGAGATGCGGCCTACTGTGGGCACGTTTGCGCACCAAACCGGCGATTATGCCGAGCTGGTGTGCTCCAACTCCTTCCGCTCGGATGATGACGAGGCCAACGCCGTGGGGCTTCTGCATTGGGAAATGCGCCAAGCGGGTGGGCTGATTATGGAAATGGCAGACTTGCACGCCCTGCCTGCGGGGTCGGCTCTGGCGGTGGACCGCCACGCGTTTTCGGGCGCGGTTACCGAGCGCCTGCGTGCCCATCCAAATATCAGCTTTGAAAGCGGAGAAATCACCGCCCTACCCGACTGGAGCAATACCATTATTGCCACGGGGCCGCTGACCACAACCGCACTGGCCAAAGCCATTATGGCAGTAGGCGGCGAGGACGGACTGGCGTTTTTTGACGCCATCGCGCCGATTGTTTACGCTGAAAGCGTGGATATGAGCAAAGCGTGGTTTCAGTCTCGCTACGACAAGGGCGAAACCGAGGAGGACCGCACGGCCTACCTAAATTGCCCGATGGACGAGGCGCAATATAACGGCTTTATAGACGCGCTAATCGCAGCGGAAAAGACTGAGTTCAAGGATTGGGAAAAGGATACACCTTACTTTGACGGCTGCCTCCCCATTGAGGTAATGGCCGAGCGCGGTCGCGAAACCCTACGCTGGGGGCCGATGAAGCCCGTTGGCCTCACGAATCCTCACGCGCCCGATGTAAAGGCCCACGCCGTGGTGCAGCTCCGGCGTGATAATGCGCTTGGCACGCTGTTTAACATTGTAGGCTTTCAAACCAAAATGAAATACGGCGCGCAGAAAGAGGTTTTGCGGATGATTCCGGGGCTGGAAGACGCCGAATTCGCGCGACTAGGTGGGATTCACCGAAACACCTTCATTAATTCCCCAAGCCTGCTAAACGCCCAAATGCAGCTAAAATCCGCGCCCAACATCCGTATGGCCGGCCAAATTACCGGCGTTGAAGGCTATGTGGAAAGTACCGCCATGGGCCTACTCGCAGGCCGTATGGCCGTGGCGCAGGCACGCGGTGAAACCCTCACCGTGCCGCCAAACACCACCGCCATGGGGGCGCTCGTCACCCATATTACCGGCGGGGCTGCCGCCAAAACCTTTCAGCCGATGAATGTAAATTTTGGCCTCTTCCCCGAGGTTGATGCCAAAAAAGGCCGTCGCAACCGAAAGGTCCGCTACAAAGCCTATACTGACCGCGGCAAAGCGGATTTCACGGCATGGCTTGGCCCGAATTGAGTTGGATAGAACGCTTCGCCCCGTCCCCCACCGGCCCGCTGCATTTGGGCCACGCCTATAGCGCCCTTACGGCGTGGGACAGGGCAGTAGAAAACGGCGGAGAGTTTCTGCTCCGGATAGAAGACATCGACCAATCCCGCTGCCGCCCCGAATGGGAAGTGCAGATTTTTGAGGATTTGGAATGGCTCGGCATTTGGTGGCCAAAGCCTGTGCTGCGGCAGTCTGAGCGATCGCTGGTTTATCAAAAGAAAATCGAAAAGCTCTGGCAACAACATGCTCTATTTGCCTGCTCCTGTAGCCGGAAAGACATTTTGGATGCCCCGCAAGAAGGCACACCAATTTTGGGGTCAGACGGCGTGGTTTACCCCGGCACCTGTAGTGCCAATATCGCGTCGCCGGGGGATGTGGGCATCCCTAAAAACACAGCCCTGCGCTTGAATATGAGCTATGCAAGCAGTATCGGGTATTTGAAGGATGGCAAAAACTGTTTTAGCTTTGTCGAGACAGGTTGCAGCCCAGAAGGGCAAACGGGGCTAATCGAATTTTCCGCTGACGAAGCTATAGAAACCATCGGCGATATCGTCCTCGCCCGCCGCGATATGGGCACGTCCTACCACCTTTCCGTGGTACTTGATGACGCCTTTCAAGGCGTTACCCACGTCACCCGCGGACAAGACCTGTTCGAGGCGACCAAAATCCACGTCATCTTGCAAAAACTGCTCGGCCTACCCACGCCGGTTTATCACCACCACGCGCTGATCCGAGATGAAAACGGCAAACGCCTCGCCAAGCGGGACGACGCGCGGGCAATCTCAAAATATCGCGCAGAAGGCGCCACGCCTCAAGACATCCGCTACATGGTCGGGCTTTAGCCTTCGGGTTGACTTAGCTCCACCTCTTCCCCATCCCGCAGCGCCGTGTAAAAACAGCTCCGCCGGTTGGTATGGCAAGCGGGGCCGACCTGCTCCACCAGCGCCAACAGGCAATCCCGATCACAATCAATCCGCATGTCTTTCAGGGTTTGCACATGGCCAGAGCTTTCGCCTTTGCGCCAAAACGCCTGCCGTGAGCGAGACCAAAAGGTCATCCGCCCCGTTGCCAGCGTTTCCTTCAGGCTCTCAGCATTCATCCAAGCCAGCATCAACACTTCCAGCGTTTCAGCATCTTGAGAAATCACCGAAACCAATCCTCGATTGTTGAATTTCACAGTTGTGATGTCAAAATTTTTCATTTCGCTTTTCATTCCCTGCCGGAGTACCTATCTGTTTTACAGCCATAGCTAGCGGAGCCGACAAATGCCAGATGATAGTGAACTAATCGCGCTTTATTCAGGGCAGATTTTGGCTTTGGCAGCAGATATCCCTCATGCGGAAATGATAGCTTCACCAATGGCGGAAGTGCGCAAGCGCGCCCCGCTTTGTGGCTCAAATGTAGCCGTAGGGCTGGATTATGACGGCGAGAAAATCACGCGGTTTGGGCAAGATGTGAAGGCCTGCGCGCTGGGGCAGGCTTCCGCCTCTATCCTTGGCGCGCAGGTTGTGGGCATGAGCGAGGGGCAGTTGGCTACGGCACGAGATCAACTTTTGGCATTGCTCAAAGCGGAAGGCCCCACGCCGGATGCGCCTTTTGAAGGCTACGAGGTTTTGCGCCCTGCCCGCGGTTTCAAAAACCGCCATGCCTCTATAATGCTAGCGCTTGAAGCTACGTTAGCCGCCATTAGCGAAATCAAAAAAAAGGCGCAGCCCTAAGGCCGCGCCGAGGTGGTGCATCTGGCCCAAGGCAGATCGGGCTAGACGAGCAGACTTAAAAAGACAAAACCACAAGCACCATGACAAAGATTGCGCCCAGCGAAAGCGCGTCTTCGATCAGCTCTTTTGCTGGGGAAGCCTCAAATTTCCGAATGAGCGTTGCCATGATTATCTCCGTGGTTAATTTCCGTTAAGTTTCCTTAATGTTCTCTATTTGATCGCAATAGTCAAGAACATTTGTGGAACATTAACCAATTAACCAACCTTAAGCATCAAAAACGCCTTGTCGCGGTCCATCAAGTAAAGCAGCGACCGCGCCGCTTTTCCCCGTGGTTCCAGCAGGTTAGGGTCTCGTTCTAGCAGCAGCCGCGCGTCATCCTGCGCAATTTCCATCAGTGGCGCCTGCACCTCAAGATCTGCCACCCTGAATTGCGGCAAGCCAGATTGCTTAACCCCCAGTAGGTCTCCCGCCCCGCGCAGCCGCAAATCCTCATTGGCAATCCGAAACCCGTCCTCGGTTTCCCGCATGATCCCGAGCCGCGCGTTGCCGCTTTGGGTTAGTGGCGGATCATACATAAGCAGGCAAATCGAAGCCTTGCTACCACGCCCAACCCGCCCGCGAAGCTGGTGTAGCTGCGCCAGCCCAAAATTCTGCGCGCCCTCGATCACCATAATCGTTGCATTTGGCACATCCACGCCGACCTCTATCACCGTAGTGGCCACCAAAACACTGGTTTTTCCGGCCACAAAATCGGCCATTGCGGCATCTTTTTCGGCGGGCTTAAGCTGGCCGTGCACAAGCCCCACAGCGCCCTCGCCGAGTGCCAGTCGCAAGGCCCGAAAACGCTCCTCAGCGGCCGTGAGCGCCATAACCTCGCTTTCCTCCACCAAGGGGCACACCCAAAAAACCTGCTGCCCGTTCGCGATCGCCCCGCGCAGTTTTTCCACCACCTCAGCTATGCGGCCCGAGGATACCACCACTGTTTCAATCGGCAAACGCCCCGCCGGTTTTTCGTCCAACACTGAAACATCCATATCACCAAAATGGCTCAGCGCGAGCGAGCGTGGTATCGGCGTGGCCGTCATCACCAAGCTATCTACCGCGCGGCCCTTGCTGGCAAGCTGCATGCGCTCAGACACACCAAACCTGTGCTGCTCATCTACAATCGCAAGCCGCAAGTCTTTGTAATGTACATCTTTTTGGAAAATTGCATGGGTGCCGAGCAAAATGTCAATTTCGCCAGTTTCAAGAGCTGTGAGCTTAGCCGTGCGGGCTTTACCTTTGTCACGCCCAGTCAGAATCTCCATCCGTAGGCCTACTGCATCCGCCATTTCTCGTAGGCTTTCCATATGCTGGCGTGCCAAAATTTCAGTCGGGGCCATCATCGCGGCTTGCCCGCCAGCCTCCACCACTGTGCACATTGCCAGCATCGCCACCAGCGTTTTTCCGGCCCCAACATCCCCCTGCAACAAGCGATTCATACGCGTTTCAGCCGCTAAATCCGCCACTATTTCCGCCACCGCTCGGTTTTGTGCGCCCGTAGGGGTAAAGGGCAAGGCCGCCACTAGTTTTGCCCCAAGCCGCCCCTCAGAAACCGTCGAAACCCCTTTGCTGGCCCGCCGCTGCGCTCGTGCCAAGGCCAGGGTAAGCTGGTGGGCAAAAAGCTCGTCATAGGCCAAGCGTTCGCGCGCCAGTGATGAGGGCAACAAATCAGACGTTTCTGCCGGGTTATGCGCGGCCTCCAGCGCCGATTTCCACGCGGGCCAGCCATGCTTTTTCAACAGGCTCGGCTCTATCCACTCCGCTAAATCTGGCGCAATGTTAACCGCCGCCGCAGTGGCTTTGCGCATGGCGCGCTGCGTAATGCCTTGAGAAAGCGCGTAAGTCGGCTCAAAGGCCGGCAGCTTTTCGGCCTCGTCTGGCTTCAAAATATGATCGGGGTGCTGCATTTGCGCAATCCCGTCATAAAGCTCGACTTTACCAGAAACGATCCGCCGCTCGCCCTCTGGCAGTTGCTCCTTGAGCCAGCCCACATTGGGGCGGAAAAATACGAGCTGAAAGTCAAGTTCCGCATCAGAAACCAACACCCGAAAAGGCCCACGCGTGGCGGCATTTCTATGGGCATTCACCGTGATCTCAACCGTGGCCACCGTGGGGAATGTTAGCCCCTTAAGCGTTTTACGCAAGCGCCGGTCCACCCCTGAATGGGGCAGCGTAAACAGCAAATCTTTGGGCCGTGTAAGCCCCGCCTTGGCCAGTGCATCCGCCCCCTTGGGGCCGATGCCGCTAAGCTTGCGGGTGTCACCAAATAGCGGAAACAGAATTTCGGGGCGGGCAGACATACGCTATTTCACCGCGTTTCCGCGATCAGCGCAAGCCATTCGTCTTCCGTCATCACCTGCACACCCAGCGATTCGGCCTTCTTAAGCTTACTGCCCGCCTTTTTCCCCGCCACCAAAATATCCGTTTTGGCCGAGATAGCCCCCGAAACCTTGGCCCCCAGCCCCTCGGCCTGCGCTTTGGCTTCGGCGCGGCTAACTTTGCTTAATGTGCCGGTAAAAACCATTGTCTTTCCGGCCACAGGGGAGCCGCCTGTATCAGGCGGATGCACATCCTCGATACTTAGCTGCGCCACCAGCGTCACAACCATTTCACGGGTCAGCTCGGTATGAAAAAAATCCACCACCGAAGCCGCCATCACCGCGCCCACGCCATCAATCGCATTTAGCTCGTCCCACGCCTCACCCTCATGAGGCTGCGCTTCGATCATTGCCTTTTCAAAGGCCATCCAGCTTTGATAATGCCGCGCCAACATCATTGCCGAGCTATCGCCTACGTGGCGGATACCAAGTGCAAAAATCAGTCGGTTAAGCGGGATAATCCGCCGCGCCTCGATGGCGTTCAGCAGATTGGTGGCCGACTTTTCGCCCCAACCCTCAAGCTTGGCTAAAGCTTCACCATGGTTTTGGCTTAGCGTAAAAATGCCGGCAGGTTCGGCAATCCAGCCAGCCTCCACAAACGCCTCCACTTGCTTTACCCCGAGGCCATCAATATCGAAGGCTTGCCGTGACACGAAATGCTTCAGCTTTTCAATGCGCTGCGCCTCACAGCTAAATTCGCCCGTGCAGCGAGCCACGGCCTCCCCCGGCTCTCGAATCGCATCAGACTCGCAAACAGGGCAAACCTTAGGGAAGACAAAAGGCACTTGGTTCTCTCGCTTGCTCAGGTCCACATCCCGAATTTTCGGGATAACATCGCCCGCACGGTATACCTCCACCCAGTCACCGGCCCGAATATCGCGACCCTCACGAATGGCGCTACCCTTGGAATCCAGCCCCTTGATATAATCCTCATTATGCAAGGTTGCGTTGCTCACAACCACCCCGCCCACCGTTACCGGATGCAGCCGCGCCACCGGCGAAAGCGCGCCCGTGCGGCCAACCTGAATGTCTATCGCTTCAAGCCGTGTCCACGCCGTTTCAGCCGGAAATTTATGCGCAATCGCCCAGCGGGGGGTGGTGGAGCGCATGCCAAGCCGGGCTTGCAGCGCAAGGTCGTTGACCTTGTAAACCACCCCATCAATATCATAGCCGAGCGTAGCCCGTTGGGCTTCAATGTTTTTGTAATGCTGAACCAAAGCCTCAGGCGAATCACACAGTTTTGTCATCGGGTTGGTCGCAAACCCAAAGCTATGGAGCTGCTCAATGGCGTTAAGTTGCGTTTCAGCCAGCGGGCTTGAGAGCGCCCCCCACGCATAAGCGAAAAAAGCGAGCGGGCGCGTGGCGGTAATGCTGGCATCGAGCTGCCGAAGCGAGCCCGCTGCCGCATTGCGCGGGTTGGAAAAAACCTTTTCTCCGGCTTTTTGCTGGCGGGCATTTAGGGCTTCAAAGGCGCTATCCGCCATATAAACTTCACCCCGCACTTCCAGAACTTCTGGCGCGTTTTCAAGGTGGTGCGGAATACCACTAACGTGTTTTGCATTCGCCGTCACGCCCTCCCCCACCTCGCCATCCCCACGCGTAGCTGCATAAACCAAAACGCCCTTTTCATAGCGGACACTCAGGGAAAGCCCGTCAATTTTTGGCTCTGCTGTATAGGTAATACCCGAATCCAAGCTCAGAAACTTGCGCACACGGGCATCAAATTCCTCAACGTCCTCGCTTGAAAAGGCATTGCCGAGCGAAAGCATGGGTACTTCATGCCTGATTTTGCCGAAGCCCGATGCCGGGGCTGCGCCTACTCTTTGCGAGGGGCTATCTTCCCGCTTTAACGACGGAAACAACCTCTCTATCGCTTGATTGCGCGCCTTGAGCGCATCATAGGCAGCATCATCTATCGAGGGAGAATCATCTTGGTAATAGGCCAACTCGGCATCGCCCATAAGAGATGAAAGGCGGGCCAATTCGGCCCGCGCGTCGTCTTTTGTTAGCACATTAAGCGGAATATCTTCCATCGGCCCTGCTCCCCACTGCTTGCATGAGGATTAGGCCAATTTCACCTAAACGGCAATGGGTTGTGGCTCTTCCGCCGCCATTGGCTCGCGCAATACATAGCCACGCCCCCACACGGTTTCGATATAGTTTTCGCCACCAAGCGCTGTTGAAAGTTTCTTCCGCAGTTTGCAGATAAACACGTCAATGATTTTCAGTTCAGGCTCATCCATGCCGCCATAAAGATGGTTCAAGAACATCTCCTTGGTCAGCGTTGTGCCCTTGCGCAGGCTTAAAAGCTCAAACATCTGGTATTCTTTGCCAGTAAGATGCACAGGGCGCCCATTGGCTTCCACCGTTTTGGCATCAAGGTTTACAACCACATTCCCGGTGCTAATGAGAGATTGCGCATGGCCCTTGGAGCGTCGCACAATCGCATGAATTCGCGCCACAAGCTCTTCCCTATGGAATGGCTTGGTCATGTAGTCATCCGCCCCAAAGCCAAAGCCCTTAATTTTGTTCTCGGTGTCATCCATGCCAGAAAGAATAAGAATCGGCGTGTCGATCTTGGCGAGGCGAAGCTGCCGCAGCACTTCATGCCCGTTCATATCGGGTAAGTTGATATCAAGTAATATCAGATCGTAATCATAGAGTTTGGCGAGGTCGATCCCCTCCTCTCCCAAATCGGTGGCATACACGTTTAGGTTCGCGCTCGCCAGCATCATTTCGATGCTCTTTGAGGTCATTGGGTCATCTTCAACAAGCAGAATTCGCATGGTTAATCCTTTTTAGGCCATCCCGTCGCAACTTGGTTAACCATTACCCAAAAAGGTTAACCAATTGTTACATCTGCGTAAACTATATCATTTTTTCGCTATTGGCGATACTCCTGAAGCTTGGTAACCCTTAGGCCACTTCGGCCATGAGTCGTCATCGACTTCACCCAGCCCTCAAATTCCTCACCAGAAAGGCTATACATATCGAGCGCTTCTTGGCGCGAAAGCATACCCGCCGCCACCGCCGTTACAACCGTAGCCTTACGCCGCGCGACCCAGCGCCGCGTGTTAACCGACGGAAGGTCGGACCTCGAAAGAATGGTGCCATCGGGGAGCGCCACGTAAGCGGGCCCCTTTTGTCGTCTAATATACATGTTCCCTCACAATGTTAATTCCCACGAAGCAACCTTGCGCCTCGCGCCTTAACGATTTATGAAGCCCCCCCTTGGAAGTGCGTAAAATTCGCTTATATTACGAGCTAAAATGGAGCCAATTATGCCAGAAACCAGCCTAAACAGCCTCGGATTTGCCAAGCCCCCAAGCGAAACCCGCGTGGTGGTGGCGATGTCAGGGGGCGTTGATAGCTCCGTTGTCGCCGCCCTGTTGGCGCGTGAGGGCTACGACGTGGTGGGCGTCACCCTCCAACTTTATGACCACGGCGCGGCGCTGGCCAAAAAGGGCGCGTGTTGCGCGGGGCGCGATATCCACGATGCCCGCCGCGTGGCCGAAGAAATGGGCTTTCCGCATTACGTGCTGGACTATGAAAACATCTTTCAGGAAACCGTGATCGACGAGTTCGCCGATGCCTACCTTGCTGGCTCTACCCCTGTGCCCTGCATTCGCTGCAATGAGCGCGTGAAATTCAAAGACCTGCTCAACACCGCGAAAGACCTCGGCGCAGATTGCATGGCCACGGGCCATTACATCCAGCGCAAAACCGGCAACAACGGCCCCGAGCTTCACCGCGCCGCCGATTTTGATCGCGACCAAAGCTACTTCCTGTTTTCCACCACCCCCGAGCAGCTGTCCTACCTGCGCTTCCCGCTGGGCCACCTGCAATCAAAGGCCGAAACCCGTGCGCTAGCGGCTGAATTTGGTCTCAGCGTGGCTGACAAACCCGATAGCCAAGACATCTGCTTTGTCCCCAACGGCTCCTACGCTGACGTGATCGAAAAGCTCCGCCCCGGCGCGGCAGAGCCCGGCGATATCGTGGACCTTGAAGGCAATATCCTTGGCCAACACAAAGGCGTAATCCGCTACACCATCGGCCAGCGCCGTGGCCTCGGCATTGGCGGTGGAGACCCGCTTTATGTGATCAAGCTTGACGCGGACAAACAGCAAGTGGTTGTTGGCCCGCCCGAGGCGCTCACCACGCGCTCGGTAAACCTGAAAGAAATCAACTGGCTGGGCGGCGAAGGCTTTGAAACGGCTCCGGATGGCGGCTGGGATATCTCGGTCAAAATCCGCTCCACCCGCCCACCAATCCCTGCACGGCTTGTGCCCACAGGGCCACACACCGCGCGGGTTGATCTGCTCTCCGCAGAAGCCGGTGTTTCCCCTGGCCAAGCCTGTGTGTTTTACAAAAATGAGGGCAGCCGCGTGCTAGGTGGCGGCTGGATTGCCGCGAATTAGCGGTCAAACTGGTTAACAGCGCAACAGCCCCGTGCGCTGCTAATCCCTGCAAAGTTAATAAGAATACGGTGCAGATAACTGTATTCTTTATGTCGTCTTTCTATCATCTTTATGTAGGGCGCGTTTGTCCCCGGCCTTTCGCCCCTCAGGGGGGAGCGCGCGTGCGCGAGGGGGCGTGTCGCCCCCACCGAGGCGAAGCCGAGGCCACGCCCAAGCGAAGCGCGGGAGGGCTAGCTTTAGGTTTTCTCGGTGCCTCTTGGCCGCACCAACGCCACCCCAATCAACATCAGCCCCATTGCCAGCCACACCCATTTTGAGTAGGTTTCCCCCAGAAACACCATCGAAATCAGCACGCCCCAGCCAGTCACCAAATAAGCCACCTGCGAAGAAAACACCGGCCCCGCACGGTGAATGAGCCATACATAGAGAATATATGCCGTTACATTCAGAACCGCACCCGCCGGAATCGCCCATTCAGGCGCACCCCATGGCTGGATCGGGTTAATCCATTGCCCAAGCCCAAGCGCCAGCGGCACAGACAATATTAGCGCTACAATTGTCGCCCCAAACAGGGTTTGCGTCGCGTCCAAACCGCGCTCGCCCATATAGGTCAAAAAATTCCCCTCCATGCCATAAAGTAGCGGGGCCACGGCCATGAGCAGCACAAACACGTATTTAGTTGGGTC
>WTAL01000233.1 GCA_013139635.1 Paracoccaceae bacterium | reverse complement strand
AAAAACGTATTCTCAAATTTCTGGACACGCAGGGTTTCATTTTGAACCCGCATTTCCTCTTTCTGGCCTTTTAGCTCTGCCCGCGTAAGTTTTAGCTCTTCTCTTTGCAAAGAAAGCTCCTTGCGCTGAAGGATAATCGCATAAATTACTCCGGCGAAGGCTAGACCAGAAAACAGGGCGTTTACGGCGCCGAACATATCACCAAACGTGCCGCGATTGTCTTTACCCTCCAAGAGAAACCACGATAGCAGCCAGAGCGCGATAACGGTAAACACAATTACAATCGGCAACTTCCAGCCAACTTTTTCGAGATCTTTTTCCGGCATGCTTTTTTCCTCAATGGAATGTTTGGCATCTAAGAAGCATTCTAGCGACAATTAGAGTCATGGACAATCCATGCGATTTTTTGTTCGAGTTGTGCGCCCCTACGGGGGAGGAGCTATTTGGTCAGACTTTCGAAGTAGACGAACGCATTTAAATATGGTCCTATAGTTTATTCGAAACACACAGGATTGAAAATCATGCCTAAAACCCTAAAAAATACTGCGCTCGTAATTGGATTGGCCCTCTTTCTGGCCGGCTGTAACGTGCCGATCATTCCGCTCATTTAGGCAAAACTCGAACCGGCCTCACCTTCCTGAATGTGAAGCCGCGTTGCACTATTTTCTAACGCTTCAAATAGCTCCGGCCCTGTGCCGGTGAGCCATGCCTGTGCTTTTAGCGCGTGCAGCTCGCTGTAAAGCGCGGCGCGGCGGTCGACGTCTAGGTGGGCGGCGACCTCATCAAGCAGCAAAATCGGCGGTGCGCCAAAGTCATCACGCAGGGCGCGGGCATTGGCGAGGATCAGCGAAATCAGCAGGGCTTTTTGCTCGCCGGTGGAGCAGGCGCGGGCATCAACGCCTTTGGCCTGATACACCGCGTGCAGGTCGGCCCGATGCGGGCCGTCAAGTGTGCGCCCGGCGCGGAGGTCTTGCGTGCGGCCCGCGCTGAACGCTTCTGTCATTTCTTCGGGCGTCGTAAGCGTGTCTCCTGTCAGGCTTAGTTCTGCGGTCGGGAAGGCGGTTTGGGCGTTGTCTTGCGCGATTTGCAGGCGGGCCAGCACATCAGCGCGATTGGCCACAATTTCAGCCCCGCTATCAGCCATTTGGGCCTCTAGCGCCGCGTACCACGAGGCATCATTCACTTGGTCTTTCAGCAGGCGGTTGCGGTCTCTCATTGCCTTTTCATAGGCCAGTGTGGCCTCGGCGTGCTTGGGGTGAAAGCTCATCACCATGCGGTCCAAAAACCGCCGCCGCTCGCCTGCGCCCTCAACCCAGAGCCTATCCATAACCGGCACCAGCCAGACAATGCGGGCAAGGCGGCCCAGCGCCACCTGCGGGGCTTTTTTGCCATCAATTTCCACACTGCGGGGGCTGTCATTTTCGGCGCGGGTGCTGACCTCGTGAACCTCTGACAGGCTGTGCAGCTCAGCGCTCACCTTCCAGCCCAAAGCCTCGGGTTGGCGCATCAGCTCAGACGGCCCCGCGCGGCGCAGGCCCCGCCCTGGAGAGAGCATGGAAATGGCTTCCAGAATGTTGGTTTTACCCGCGCCGTTGGCCCCATAAAGCGCCATAATACCGCCATCAGATTCGATCTGGGCCTGCTTATAGGAGCGGAAATGCGAAAGGGTTAAAGACGTAACGGCGAGGCGGGGCATTTACACCCGCATCGGCATCACGACATAGATCGCGCTGTCATCATTACCTTCGCGCATCAGGGTTGGGTCGCCCGAGGAGTTAAACATAAACACCGCGTTTTCACGGTCCACCTGATTGGCGATTTCCAGCAAGTATTTGGCATTAAAGCCAATTTCGAGGTGCTCGTCACCGTAAGCCACCGCCAGTTCTTCCTCGGCAGCGCCGCTATCTGGGGCGTTTACGGAAAGCACCAAGCGGTCCTCGTCAAGGCTTAGCTTAACGGCGCGAGAACGCTCGGAGGATACGGTAGACACACGGTCAACCGCGCGCGCAAATTCAGAGGCATCGACCTCAAGCCGCTTGGTGTTTCCGGCGGGAATAACACGGGTGTAATCAGGGAAGGTGCCGTCAATCACCTTAGAGGTCAGCGTAACCTCGGGCGTGGCAAAGCGGATTTTGGTTTCGGAAACAGACACCGCAATAATCGCCTCGTCATCCCCCAGAAGCTTGCCCAGCTCGGCCACGGTTTTACGCGGTACAATCACGCCCGGCAGCTCTTCAGCGCCAATGGGCAGGTCAGCATCAATGCGCGCTAGGCGGTGGCCATCGGTGGCCACGCAGCGCAGCACAAGGCCATCAGCGCCTTGCGAGGCGTGCATATATACGCCGTTAAGGTAATACCTTGTTTCTTCCGTCGAAATCGCGAATTTCGCTTTGTCAAACAGCCGCCGCAGCACGGGGGCTTTGGCCGAAAAATTGCAATCATACTCACTGCTCGCCATGATCGGAAAATCCTCACGCGGCAGTGTGGCCAAGCTAAAATGAGAACGCCCCGCCGTAATTTCCATGCGCCCCGAGGTGCCATCATCCGAAAGCGCCACCATCGCGCCATCGGGCAATTTACGCACAATTTCGTGCAGCATATGCGCTGGTACCGTGGTGGCCCCTGCCTGCTCAACCATGGCCGGAGATTTATCAATCACCTCGATATCAAGGTCAGTGGCACGGAAATTCACTGTATCGCCCTCGGCCTCGATCAGCACGTTGGCCAGAATGGGAATGGTATTGCGCCGCTCCACAACCGACTGGGCGCGGCTCATGGCGCTTAACAAGGCAGAGCGTTCAATACTGGCTTTCATAATTCTCACCACGGTTGGTTTTGTTGGAAAATAACCCTAGCGGAAATAGCCAGAGATTCAAGGGCCTAATGGCCTGTATCAGCTGCGCGGGCGTTGGCACCAATTGCAAAATATTCTGGGTAAGCTATAGCATCGGCAATTTTACGCGTTGGCGGCAGAAATTCGAACCAGCAACTGGCACGCGCCGTAATGATCATTTTCGCGAAGCCAGATCTTATGATTGCAGGCACATTGTGCTAGATGTCGTAATAATCTGAAAGGTATTCCAGGTCATCACTGCAAAAACCAACGATCTTTTTATAGGTTGCATCCGAAATCGGTTTTTCAGCATTTACCGACTTTTTTGATGAATTGGACGATTTCATTTCAACCGGCTTGCCCAAAGATTTGCCAAAAAACGCGCCAAACTCGTCTAGCGCCTCAAGGCGGAAGATCTGCTTGAAATAGCTTGTGTTATCCCCCAAAAAATATCGGTAAGGCCGCATGTGCTCGCGGATAACAGGTGCGCATTCAAAATACTGGTCAATTTCGTCAAAAAACAGCTCGGGGGATGGCTCTAGCGGCAGGCCTGCTTTGTTAAGTTGCTCTTCAGCTCTGGTGCCTTCCAATACCAACCGGCGCGCCTTGTCGCGATAGGCAGACAGTGCGCGATTGATCGGGTTGCGCACAACGGCAACCTTGGCATAGTCATCAAATTCAGAAAGGTCAGTGGCGCCAAACGGTAAGCTGCCAAAGCCGGCAAGCGTATGGACTTGCCCAAAGCCCAGCCGCGCGCTGTTCCATTGCACATTGTTGTTAGCTTCATAGAACATAACTTTTAGCGAGGTGCAGGCGACTTTGGGAATGGGAAAAAAAACCATTTTGGCAGGCTGGCAAATAATGGGCATGTTATTGGTCTTTCAATTTGGTGAGTAGGGCGTTGATCCACGGAGGTGAATCCTCGAAACTACAGGCTTTTTCAAGAGCTTGGCGGGCGCTTTTTGTATCGGATTTTTCAAAAAGATAGCGGCCCAAGTCTCCATAGGCGATGGCATTATTGGCGGTTTTTGCCGCCGTTTCTAGCAGCGGCAAAGCCATATTTTCTTGATCAATGCTTTTTGTAGCCAGCACAGCTTGGCTCACGATAACCCGCGCATAAACACCGCTTTCCAGCATTGTTTCTGCCAGCCGAATCGCCAGCCTGGGGCTGTTTTCATCTTTAAAACCAGCTGACATCCACCGCCAGTTTTCGTTACCCGCTAGCATATCGCGCATAACTTTGGTGCGTGCCTGCGCCAGCTCTTCGGGAGAGATGGCGGCAAAATTGCAAATAGCATCGGCATAATCTGTTACAAACCCTGTGGGCGCTTCAGCTGGCCCTCTGGACAAAACCTGCTCCGCAACCGCGCTTACCATGCTTGATTGCGGGAATATGTTTTGCAAGCTCCCCGCCACCCATTCGGCGGCATTCTCGTTGCGGGTAAGGTGGTCGATACTCAGGTTGAGCATTAGCAGGCTGAACCGTTCTGCAACCGTATTGCGCGGGTCCATGCAGACCATCCAGCCAAGGGATTGCAGCTTGAAAAGGCTTAGTTTCGGCCGGTCAGAGCGGGTTTTGATATCACCAAACCGCAGCCTGATCTCGCTGGCATCGGGAAAATTATCGGTCAGAATGGCCTTGAAAACCGGATCAAAGGCCGCGCAGAAATCGTCACCGCCTGCCTGCGCCACGTCTAGCTGGCGGTTCTGGAGCGCGGCCAGAAAATTCTGGGCGGTTTCGGTTAGTTTATCACGGTCTTTATATGAGGCTTCGTTAATGCCCGAAGTGGTGCAGGCGAATTTTTCAAAGTCGATATTCTGCTCAATCACCAGATCGCGCAATTCATGGTGAATGCCGCCCCAGCCCTTTTCCCGCGTGCTTTTGGCCCGATGGTAAAGCGCTGTTAGCCGGTCATCGTCCTCCGAATTGCCGACCCAATAAATATCATGCAGCTGCTGTGGCTTGTTATCATCGCTTTTCGGAAAAATCGTTTTACCATTTTGCGCAAACCGCCTTATCGCCTTGGTGTAATTCAGCACGATATCGGGCCGATGGCGGATGACAACATCATAAGTGCCTCCCATTTCAGCCTCGGCCTGCTTTTTAAGCCGGTTGCAGCGGTTGATCATATAGAGCATCCGCAGGCTGTTTGAATCCATATAAGGGATGGTCAATTCGTCTTTGTCTTCAACCAGATCTATGCGCGCATCCGGAAAAATGCCAGCATAGCGCTGCTGGTCAATTTCGCCCAGATCCGGCAGGATATGGTCGCTTTTCGGAAACACCTTGCGCATATTTGCGCCGATCCAGTTGCGCGGCATAGCAATGGCAACCCGATTGCCAAATATCCGTGACAGCTGCAAAAGCCCCTGCCCGCCGCCAAACCCTTTGGTGCCGCGCTTGCGCCACAAGCACAAAAACACATCGGCATTTACGTGTTTGCAGGCGTCCGCAATACGCCTCATATCGTCGTCGTCTGATCTGACTTGCCCAGAAACCAATACAGCAATTTTGCGTGATGCTAATGCTTCTGTCACTCACTTAACTCCGTAATTTCCTAAATCGGCAACAAGATCTCTTAGCCAGTTTGCCATTTTTCAAACATCGCAATCATACAGCCCCCATCATTCATTTCAAGCAGGTCTTCTACCTTCGACTCAATCAATTCTACTATTCACATAGTTTGATATTTTTTCAATCATCAGCTTGCCGAACTTCTCATTACCATGGTTAAAATCTTTGGCCCCGTTAGGCTTAATCAAGCGCATATAATCAGGGTCCATAAACCCGTCTTTATCCATCAAGCCGTCTGGCACATCGACAAAATCAATGCTGTGTTCGGCCAGCCACTCCTGAAACTGGCGGCGGGCGCGGTTTTGCAAAAACGCACGGGTTTCAATGTCCCTTTCGGAATCATTTTTATGAAAGCCCCTGATCGCACCGGGCAGCGCAATAAAGAAAAACCGCGCGCCCGCCGCTTTTAGATGCAGTGCAAAATTCTGCGTGGCTTTCCGGTCGGCTTCAATCACAGCATCAATCAACGCCAGTGAAACCGGCCGCTTTCCGGCTTCAGGCAAGTTTGAGGGCCGGCAGCGCTGCCACTGCGCGCCAGCATCCAGCCGAAAAGGATAACCCCCCATAGAAAACCCCCACAGGTGCTCGCCGTTAATATGGGTTTCGCCAGTGCGGTCTGCGAAGTTTTTGCGATAAAGCTCGGGCGTAAAGGCAACACCTTCCGGCTCCACTCTGCTAAAATCCTCGGGGCTGTAATTGGCACCACTTAGGGCCACAAACTTCACATCAAGCTCGGGCTTTTCTTGCGCGCGATAGCCTTCTTGCAGGGCGGCCAGGTGGGAATGGCCGCAAATTCTTAGCGTTTTCATTTGCCAAAAGCCTCCAGAATCATTTCGTCACAGGCGATGGCCTCTTCCTTTTGCGCCCGCGCCTCGGCACTATCATCACTGGCTGGCTCGCCACCCTCAAGGCCGGTATCGCCAATGGCGTTAAAAAACACATTCATCACGTGCGCCACGCCCAGCGCCGAAACGCCGCGCAGGTTGGGGTTATAAAACATCGCCCGCATCGGGTGCGCCGATACCAGCTCGTAAGAAGGAAAATAATCCACCTGCGGATATTTCTGGAACAGCTCACCGCACACCCCGCGCAGCACCGATTTGGAATAAACCGTTGCGGGCAAAACATGCTGGCCGCTGGCCGTGGCCGTAAGCGGCACCGGCGACACGGTAAACATAAATTTCATATCGGGGTTGATGGCCAGCGCATAGGCAATAAATTCTTCGGCATCGGCTAAAACTTCAGCATGGGTGAAGTTATGGAACTCGTATTTGCTGTCATCATATTCCCCCGCAATAGTGCCGGGGCAGGTTGGCAAAACCGAGCCATCAGACTTGTTTATCCAGCCTTCCGTCAGGCCAAAGGTAAACACAAACAGGTCTGTTACATTTAGCAGCCGGTTAACCCGTGCAAGGTGGTGCGCCCGATCCTGCTCCAGCTCTTGCAAGCTCTCAAACCCATTTGGCTCAATGGAAGGGCGGAACGGATCATAAAACCGGCCATTGGTTTCCCACACAGTTTCTTCGGGGATAAAGCTGCCATTGGCCCGCTTGAACATCTGCAAAAGCTGCCGGATAGAATAAATATTGCCATAGCGCGCCGAATACATATCCAGCCCGAATTTGGGCAGCATTTCCGGCTCTAGTAGTGCCAGTGGCGGCTCAAGATCAATAAACTTGAATTTTCGTTGCTTAAACTGGCGGCCGATATGCTGGGCAAAGCAACTGCCCGCCGCGCAAATAGCCATGGATCTGGAGATCGGAAATTTCGGGGCAAACACATCTCGAAGCTCAAGCGCGTTTAGGTCAGAAACCGCAGAGCGCCAATACGCTGATTTTTCTAGGCCAATATAGGGATGATCCATTGATACGCGGTCCTTAGGCTTTGCTGATTGCACAAAACAATGTTCTGATAGCGGCTCAGCTGTCAATGTCAAACTTCCATTGGAACCGCCAAACCACAATTGCGATTCAACCTGAAAAACGTTAAGGAATAATCAGCCGAAAAGTTGCATACCCATATTAAGGGGTGGCTGGCGCGCGGCAAAAATATTTTGGGGTGGAAGAGCATGAAACAAATTGTAATCGATTTAGATAACACGCTGACCATAAATGACGACTCCCCCTATCCCGATAAGCCCCCCAACACCGATGTTATAAATATGCTGCGCAAATACCATGATGACGGTTTTTCGATCGTGATCAGCACCGCGCGCAATATGCGCACTTACGCGGGTAACGAGGGCAAAATCATTGCCAACACCGTGCCGATCATCATTGA
>WTAL01000242.1 GCA_013139635.1 Paracoccaceae bacterium | reverse complement strand
TTTGACCCCTATTTTGATCACCTCCTTTTGCTGCACGAGGGCCGCGTTGTCGGCGCTTATCGCCTGATGCGCAGTGACATGGCCTCCAAGGGCATAGGCTTTTACGGGGCCAGTGAGTTTGAACTGGAAAAGCTAAAAAACCAACGCGCGCTGGAATTGGGGCGCTCTTGCGTTGCCAAAGACTATCGTGGCGGCGCGGGCATGCACTTGCTTTGGGACGGGCTGGGTAAATACGTAACCCAGCACCAAATTGAAATCCTGTTTGGCGTGGCGTCCTTTCCGGGCGTCGACATCGCGTCGCTTAAGCAAGCGCTGACCTTTTTGCATCACAAATACCTAGCGCCAGAGGATTTGCGGGTGCGTTCAAAGACGTTTGTTTCGCTCGACCAAATGCCGTGGGAGGCCGTGGACCAGCGGGCCGCGGTTAAAGAGATCCCGTCGCTCATTCGCGCCTATTTACGGCTGGGCGGCTTTGTGGGAGACGGCGCGTTTGTTGATAAAGGCTTTAACACGGTGGATGTTTGCCTGATAATGGACACCGCCCGCATGGTGCAGCGGTATAAAGATTTTTATGGCAGGGAGCGGGATTAGATGGTGTTATGGAAGGGCGTTGAGCCGGAACCTTATCTGAGATTGGGGCCATTTGGCTGGCTGCGGCTTGGGCTGCGGCTGTTTATTTACGGGGTTGTCACGCTGGAGCTGGTGTTGCTCTGGGCGCTGGCAAAGCTGCTGGAAAAAGCGGTTGGGGGCGACAAGATGAGTGGTGCGGTCGTGCGGCTTTGGGCGCGGGTCGGTCATTCGGTGCTGGGGTTGCGGCTTGAAATTCAGGGCCAAGAAATGACCCATGGTGGCGCGATAGTTGCTAACCACACCTCATGGACCGATATTTTTGTGCTGCACAGCGCGGCGCATATCCACTTTGTTTCTAAAGCCGAAGTTGCTGGCTGGCCGGTGATCGGCTGGCTGGCGCGCATAACCGGCACCCTGTTTATTGAGCGTAAATCATCAGAAGCCCCAAAGCAGCAGGTGCAACTGGCTGCGCGTATTTCTACGGGAGACAAGCTTTGTGTTTTCCCTGAGGCCACCAGCACTGACGGGCTGCGCGTTCTCCCCTTTAAAACTACGATTTTTGGCGTATTTCATACGGAAGAGCTGAAAGACCTTGTCTGGGTGCAGCCCGTTACGGTCGCGTATTTCCCTCCCAAAGGTAAAGATAAACGGTTTTATGGCTGGTGGGGGGATATGGACTTTGCCGACCATGCCAAGGTGATTTTGGGACTATCTATGGGGGGGCGCGTGCGCGTGATTTTTCATGACCCGTTGAAAGCGGCTGATTTTGACTCGCGCAAAGACCTTGCCAAAGCGGCTGACGAGATTGTGCGGAATGGTTTACGCAAGGCCTTGGGTGATAAATATGAGGAAAGCGCCTAGGGGAATTTTCCTTGGGGGGATTGACCCCCCTGCGAAAAATCTTCCCTTCGGTCAGGGGCGTTTTGGCGCGGGCTTATTGTGTATAGGCGACCATGGTGAGGAGCTCGTAGGTGGCGACCATTTCGGTGTCCTGATTGGTTAGCTCGACGTGCCAACGCACCTCGCCGTAATCCTCTGTGCGCTTGGTTTTGCGCTTGACGGTAAGTCGGGCGCGGATGCTGTCGCCCGCGCTTACTGGTTTTTGGAAGCTCAGATTATTCAGCCCCGTATTGGCCAGTACTGGCCCCGGGTTTGGCTCTACAAACAGGCCCGCCGCAAAGGAGAGCAACAGGTATCCGTGGGCCACGCGGCCGGGGAAAAACGGGTTGGCTTTGGCGGCGGTTTCATCCATGTGGGCGTAGAAGGTATCACCGGTGAAATGGGCGAAATGCTCGATGTTTTCCAGCGTGATTTCGCGCGCATCCGTTAGGAGGCTTTCGCCAAGTTCAAGCTCTTCAAATGTGCGGCGGAACGGGTGCTGCTTAGCTTCAACGATTGGCGCGCCGGGGAGCCATGTTTGGCCGACCGCCGCCAGTATACGGGGCGAGCCTTGGATGGCGGTGCGTTGCATATAGTGCATGACGCCGCGTATGCCGCCCAGTTCTTCGCCGCCGCCCGCGCGGCCCGGGCCGCCGTGCACCATGTGGGGCAGGGGCGCGCCGTGGCCTGTGGCCTCGGCCATTGAATCTCGATCATTAAAGTAAAGCCGTCCGTGATTGGCGGCGATGCCCATGGCGAGCGTGCTGGCGACGCTTGGGTCATGGGTGATGACAGAGGCCACCAGTGAGCCACCGCCACGGTTGGCGAGCGCTGCGGCGTGGGGCAGATCGCGGTAGGGCATGATGGTGGAAACGGGGCCGAAGGCTTCGACCTCGTGAATGGCTTTCGCTGCGTCGGGGTTGGCGCAGTGGAGGAGCTGCGGGGACATGAAGGCCCCGTTTTCCAGCGGGGCTTTGTTGGTGCCGTAAACCCGCTTAGCCTCGGTTGAAAGCGCTTCTAATCGCGCTTGCACATCGGCCCGCTGGGCGTTTGAAACCAGCGCGCCCATGGTGGTTTCGCGTGCGGCGGGGTCGCCTATTTGCACGGTGTCTAGCTTGGCTGACAGGGCTTCAATTACGGGATTGACCAGCGCTTCGGGTGCAATGATCCGGCGAATGGCGGTGCATTTTTGGCCCGCTTTGGTGGTGATTTCGCGGTAGGCCTCGTCGATAAATAAGTCAAATTCGGGCGTGCCCACCGTGGCATCCGGCCCCAGAATAGACGCATTCAGGCTGTCTTGCTCCGCCGTAAAGCGCACCGAGTTTTGCAGCAGGTGTTTGGAGGAACGCAGCATCAGCGCGGTATCGGCAGAGCCGGTGAAGGCGACGGAATCTTGTGCATTAAGCTGGCCGAGCAGGCCGCCAGAGCCTCCGGCGATGAACTGGATAGAACCTTCGGGGAAAATCTCGCTTTCCACCATGATCCGAAACGCGGCTTCGGCAACATGCACGGTGGAGGTCGCGGGTTTAATGATCGCCGGAACACCCGCCAGTAGGGTCGGCGCAAGCTTTTCAAGCATACCCCAGACCGGAAAATTATAGGCGTTAATATGCACCGCCGCGCCGAGCATGGGCGTGCAAATATGCTGCCCCATGAAGGTGCCGTTGCGGGAAAGCTGCTCCAGCTCACCATCCAAATAAACATGGGCATCGGGCAGTTCCCGCCGGCCTTTGGAGGCAAAAACGAGCATGGTGGTGATGCCGCCGTCGATGTCTATTTGGCTATCGGCATGGGTGGCACCAGTGGTGTAGCTGAGCTGGTAGAGCGGCTTTTTGTGGGCTTTCAAGTGCAGGGCTAGCGTTTTTAGGCGGCGCGCTCGGTCATGAAAAGTTAGCTTTCGCAGGGCAGGGCCGCCGACATTGCGGGCGTGGTCCAGCATGGCTTGGGTATCTAGCGCGCTGCCCGCTTGGGCGATTTGGTCGCTGGTGACAGCGCTATAAATCGGGCGGGCTTTGGCGCTGGGCGCTATCCATTTTCCGGCGGCGAAGCTTTGGATTTGCAACATGGTTTTATCCTTTAAATTTATTGGCCAGCACCCAAGAGCCGGGGCTTTGGGCAGCAAGGGCCGCCACCATTTCGGGAAGCGCGGGCAAGGTTTCACCGTAATGCATAGGCCCGCCTCGCCAGCGCGGAAAGCCGTAGCCGAGCATTTTTACCACGTCGATATCACCCGCCGTGGCGGCGATGCCTTCTTCCAGAATGCGTTGGCCTTCGTTGATCAGAGCGGCCATGAGCCGCTCCACAATGTCTTGATCGGAAAAGGAAAGCTGGCGCTCGGCGTTGGCTTTGATCAGGCGTATGACCTCTGGGTCTTCCAGCGGCGCGCGGCCTTCGCCATAGCGATACCAGCCCTTACCCGCCCGCTGGCCGGTGCGGCCCATCTCCACCAGCTGGTCGCCGATATCGACATAGCGCTCCGCCTCGGGGCGGTTGGCGGCCTGCCGCTGGCGGTTGGCGTAGGAGATTTGTAGCCCTGTGAGGTCTTGCAATTCATAGGGGCCCATGGGCATGCCAAAGCCGCGCATGGCGGTGTCTATTTGCGTGGGCAGGGCGCCGTCGGCCAGCAGGTAATCAGCGGCGCGGCGATAGGCGGCGAGCATGCGGTTGCCGATGAAGCCATCACACACGCCCGAGAGCACGGGGGATTTTTTGAGCCGTTTGGCGAGGGTAAAGCCGGTGGCGAGGGTCTCGGGGGCGGTGCCGGTAAGCGCCACGATTTCCACCAGTTTCATAATATGCGCGGGCGAGAAAAAGTGCAGGCCGAGGCAGCGGGCGGGGTTTGGGATGCCGTCAAAAATGGCGTTTGGATCAAGGTAGGACGTGTTGGTGGCAAGGATGGCATCAGGGCGCATAACGGCGGCCAGTTGGGTAAAGACGGCACGTTTTACGTCCATATCCTCAAACACAGCTTCCAAACCCAGATCTGCGTTTTGGGCGGCGGTGTAATCATCGGTGGCGTTGAGGCGTGTTTTAAGGCGCGCCAGTTCAGTCGCATCTATCTTGCCCCGCTTAACGGCACCTT
>WTAL01000143.1 GCA_013139635.1 Paracoccaceae bacterium | reverse complement strand
TGGCCGTGGCCGAAATCATCCGGCCAATGCGCGCCGAATGCCCCGTGGGCCGCGCATAGCTCGAAACGCGGTTCCTGAGTTGCCGCGCCTTGCCCACATAAAGCACGCCGCCCGATGCATCCAGCATCCGGTAAACCCCGGGAGAGGTATCAAGCTGCTCAAGGTAGCCCTTTATCACCTCATGCCCACGCAGCGCGCTTTTCGGCGCGCCCTCCTCAATAAACTCGGTTTTTGGCTGATTATGGCTCATAGCGTGAACATAGGTGATTCTCCGCCGTAACGCACCCTTGATCAACCAAAATCAAGAGAAAAAGCATCCACCGTTCCTGTGCATAACTCTGTGGGCAACTGCCGCTCGTGTCGTGAAATCCCTTATTTTTAGAGCGATTGCCCGGATTGCGTAAAATTTAGGCATATTTCCAAGTGATTGATAAATAACGGTATTTATTTTTACACAGGGTAAAACCTTGATTCCATTAAGGAAATTTCACCGCTTCGTGAACAAGACATTAAAAAGTGGACAACTCACTCCGGCCCGAGAATATCGGGCGTTTCCCAAGCAAGGTGCTGCCCGCCATCCATGCACAAAAGCTGCCCCGTAAATCCGGGTGATTCCAGTATAAACTCCAACGCAAGGCAAATCTCGCCCGTGTCTGACCCACGCTGCAAAATCGTGGATTTTCGCTGGCTTGCGAAGTGTTCTTCACTTTGCCGCGTGCCCCGCAGCGTTGGCCCCGGCCCAATGCCGTTCACCCGAATCCGGGGCGCCAAAGCCTGTGCGGCGGTCTTGGTAAAGGCCCAAAGCCCCGCTTTCGCAATGCTATACGTCATGAATTCCGGCGTAGGTTTGCGCACGCGCTGGTCGATCATATTTATCACATTCGCCATCGCCAGCGGCTCGCCGTCTGAGCCCAGCTCAGACGCCTGCGCCGCAAAGGCCTGCGTCAGGAAAACCGCAGCCCGCAGGTTGGAATCCACATGCCGCGCCCAGCTTTCCGGCGTCGCGCTTTCCAGCGTATCATACTCAAAAATCGAGGCGTTATTAATCAGCACGTCCAGCGGCTTGCCCAAGGCCTCAGCCGCCCGTGGCACCAATTCAGCTACCGCGCCCGAATCCAGCAAATCTGCCTGCAAGGCCACGGCGTTTACGCCCAGCGCCCGCGCCTCGGCCACTACCGCCGCCGCTGGCCCTTCAGAGCTGGCATAATGCACCACCACATCTGCGCCGCGCTGTGCCATCCGCAAGGCCATTGCCTGCCCCAAGCGCACTGCGCCGCCGGTAATAAGTGCTGCTGCCATCGTTTATCTCCCCAACAGGTAGACCATATAGACCACATACAACCCCAAAAACGCAACGCCCCAAGCCCGCCCCATTTTGATCTTTGTAAACACAAACACCCCAAGCAGCGCCGACGCCCCGAGCATGATCCAGAAATCAAGGGTCAGGAATTCCTGCGCCACGGGCAACGGCCCAAAAAAGCTGGTCACCCCCATGATCGCCAATAGGTTAAACATATTTGAGCCAATCACGTTGCCCAAAGCTACATCGGCCTCTCGCCGCAGCGCCGCCACGGTGGTCGTCGCCAGCTCAGGCAGCGATGTCCCAATCGCTACCAGCGTCAGGCCAATCACCTCTTCGCCGAGGTTAAACCGCTCAGCCACCATCAGCGATCCCTCGATCATCAGCTGAGCACCCAAGGGCAGGCCGATCATGCCCAAGATCAAATAAAGCCCCATGCGCCAGCCCGGCATATCGCCCCGAATGCCTTGAAGCGCCGCAAGGTCGGCCGTGCTTTCCGCCTTGGCCTCAGCGCGTGAGCACATCGCCGAGTGCAGGTTATCCCACAGCATCACCCCGAGTAGCCCCAGCAGCACCGCCCCGTGCCAAAAATGCAGCGGCCCCATAAAGCCAAGCGCAATAAATATCACCGACACGCCCATCATCATCAGGTAAATGCGGCGGGTGTCAGATTTGGAGGTATCAAGCGTATAAAGCAGGGCCGGAAAGCCGAGCACCAGCAGCACGTTGGCAGTATTGGAGCCCACCACATTGCCAAGCGCAATGCCCGGCGCGCCGTCCAAGGCCGACTGAATCGCAATCAGCATTTCAGGGGCCGAGGTGCCAAAACCCACAACGGTTACGCTGACCACAAGGGTCGGCACGCCCAGCTTCAGGCTTAGCCCCACCGCGCCTTTAACCAGAAAATCTCCAGCCAAAACCAAGAGTATCAGCCCGCTTCCAACCAGTAAAAACGCCATTATTTACCCTTTTTCGCGCAGGTTTGGCATGGGCCTTTGCCTATCAGAAAGCTGCCGCATTTCGGGCACTTTCCTACCAATTTTCGCTTGGGTTTTGCGTCAGGATTAAACAGCTTGCCAGCCATACCGACCAGCATCATCACCAGCAAAAATATCACGACTATTTTTAGAAACATGGCGCTACAGCCCGAAGCGCGCCCACAGGCTGCGCTCCTCTATTTGGGCCAGTATCGTAGCGCCAAAACGGCTAAGCAGCCCTTTTTTCTGGCCGTAAACCTTAAAATCAACCTCGTCGCCAAAGCGTTCCTTCATCACCGGCACCATATGGCCAATGCCATCAATCAGCCCGTTATCCACTGCCGCTTGGCCGATCCAGATTTCACCCGTAAACAGGTCATCGCCCTTCAACTTGTCCCCACGGCGGCCCTTCACTTGCGCGATAAAGTTCTGGTGAATCTGCCCCAGAACACCTTCCAGCCGTTCAATATCTTCCGGCTTCTCAGCCCTAAACGGGTCCATCATAGATTTGCTCTCGCCCGCCGTATGCACCCGCCGCTCAACCCCGTGCGCTTTAATCAGGTCTTGGAAGCCAAAGCCGCCCGAGATCACACCAATAGAGCCCAGTACCGAGTTATCATCGGCAAAAATCTCGTCCGCCGCTGTCGCCAGCCAATAGCCGCCTGAGGCCGCTACGTCCTCAACAAACGCAAAAACCGGCAGCTCTTTTTCAGCCGCCAGCCTGCGAATACGCGCCGCGATCAGCGCCGATTGCGTGGGCGAACCACCAGGAGAATTGATTTGCAGCACAACCGCTTTCAGCTTCCCCTTGGCAAACGCTTTTTCAATTAACGGCGCCAAAGCGGCATCAGTCAGCGAGTTCCGGCCTGTGCCAATCGCGCCCACTAGGCGGATCACGGCAACTTTCGGGGAGGATTTAAACATTTTCAACGGGTTTTTCATGGGGAATATGTAAGGGCAAGCCCTGCCCAGAACAACCCTTCAATGCTTTTCCTTTCCGCGCGCCTGCGCTAGGCTCGCAAAAACCCTAAGGAGCGCCCCATGCAAACCCGCCCAATTGGCCGCACTGGCCTAAAAACCCACCCGTTTTCCCTCGGCACCATGACCTATAGCACCCAAACCCCCGAGGCCGACGCCCACCGCCAGCTAGACATGGCCGTGGAAGCGGGCATTAACCTGATTGATACCGCCGAGCTTTACCCCGTCAATCCGATTGCGGCCGAAACCTGCGGTGATAGCGAGGCTATTGTGGGCAGCTGGCTTGAGAAATCTGGGCAGCGAGATAACGTGCTGATCGCCACTAAGGTAGCTGGCAGCGGGGCCAAGGCCATCCGCAACGGCGCGCCCATTTCGCCCGAAACTATTACCACCGCCGTGGAAGCCAGCCTCAAACGGCTAAAAACCGACGTGATAGACCTCTACCAACTGCACTGGCCAAATCGCGGCTCGTATCACTTCCGGCAAAACTGGAAGTATAACCCTGCGGGCCAAGATACCCCTGATTCCCTAACGAACATCACCGAAGTGCTCGAAACCTTGGGCAAGCTGGTCGATGCCGGAAAAATCCGCCATATCGGCCTTTCCAACGAAAGCGCTTGGGGCACCGCGCAATTCCTGCGTATTGCCGAGGCACAAGGCCTGCCCCGCGTCGCCACCATCCAAAACGAATACTCGCTGATGTGCCGCCATTATGACCTAGACCTCGCCGAGCTAAGCCACCACGAAAACGTCGGCCTGCTCGCCTTTTCCCCGCTCGCCACCGGCCTGCTTACGGGTAAATACAGCGGTGATACCATCCCCCAAGGCTCTCGCCGCAGCTATAACGCAGAGCTTGGCGGGCGGCTAAATCCGCGAAGCCTGAGCGTGGCCGATGAATATGTAGCGCTGGCTGCCGCGCACGGGCTGGACCCTGTGCACATGGCGCTGGCTTTCTGCACATCGCGGCCCTTCATGGCGGCGTCTATTGTGGGCGCTACCACCTCTGACCAGCTAGTGCATTTGCTTAAAGGCGCTGAGCTGGTTTTGTCCGATGAAGTTCTGGAGGGAATCCAAGCGATCTATAGCCGCACCCCTATGCCGATGTGACACAGTTGCAAGCGCTTCAAATTGTGTTATCTGAATACTTGCAATTCTCACATGCTAATCGGGGAGATGAATATGGCATTTGAATTTAACGGAACTGAATACGCAACCAACGATAACGGCCACCTTGAAAACCACGAAGACTGGTCTGAGGAAATGGCAACAGCCATGGCCACAGCCGATGACATCGAGCTGACAGAAAAGCACTGGGACCTGATCAACTTCCTACGTGAAGAGTATTTCCAGGGCGGCGGTGTGCACCCAAATACGCGCAAAATCGTGAAGGCCATGAGCACCGCATGGGGCGAAAAGCTGAGCCAGCGCGATGTTTATACGCTGTTTCCGGGTGACCCTTCCAAGCAAGGCGGCAAAATTGCTGGCCTGCCGGAAAGCCGCCGCAAGGGTGGGTATTAAGCGCTAAGTCGTTTAGTACTAACGATTTCAAAAACCCCGCCCTTTGGTGGGGTTTTTTTATGCCATCTGGGCGGAAAGGCGAGCCCTTTTTGGCTATACTTTTTCCAGCGTCCTCGCCACATAATTAGAGGCAAGCAAAAGGGAAACAGCCATGAAAACCACCGCCGATTTTGAGCAAATCCACCCCCGCCCCCTGTCCGGCGAGATCGTAAAAAACCTCCCTTCGGGCCTCATCCCCGCTCGCACCCCATTGGTGGGCAAGCTGGTAACGCTAGAGCCACAAGACGCCGCCCGCCACGCGAGCGAGCTTTTTGAAGCGTCGCATAGCACCGAGGATGGCTTGAAAATCTGGGATCACCTCACCTATGGCCCGTGGCCGAATGCGGAGCAATACGCCGCCACCATTCGCAGCCAATCTGCCAGCCAAGACACGGTTTTTTACGCGATACGCGCGCACGAGTCCGGCAAGGCCTGCGGGCAGGCCAGCTTTCTCGATATCCATGCTGAAAACGGGGTGACCGAAATTGGCCATATCTGGTTTGGCCCCGAGCTTCAGCGCACAAAGGCCGCCACCGAGGCGTTATTTCTCATGCTGTGCTACGCCATGGACGAGCAAAAATACCGCCGTATGCAGTGGCGCTGCAACGCGCTCAATGCCAAGTCCAGAAAGGCTGCCCAGCGGCTTGGCTTCCGGTTTGAAGGTATTTTTTATAACCACCTTATTTTCAAAGGCATGAACCGCGATACCGCGTGGTACTCCATTCTGGATGACGAATGGCCCGAGGCAAAAGAAAAAATCGGCAACTGGCTGGCGGATTCAAATTTTACAGCCAGCGGCGAGGCCCGCACATCGCTTTTTGATGCCATGCAGAAGCGAACGCCAAGCACGCGGCGCATTGAATAAAGTGCCACTTTGAAGCTCGCACCAAAGTCCTGACGCCTCGCTTCGCTCGGCAAAAGCGGCGCGACCACCCCCGTGCATGTGGCAACCTTTGTCTCGCGCCGCGCTGCAACGGCAGTGGGTGCGGCGGGGGTGAGTATTTGTGGAAGAGTATCTTGGTAACCATCTAAAGTGACAATTTGGGGAATACCCAATTTGTGCAGAAAGGGGATTTTAGTCAAGCTTCAGGTAAGATCGCTATCCGCCAATCACCTTCAACAACACGCCAGTCATTTTCTGGATCAAATCCAATGCACATGCCATTAAAGTCATCTCCGAGAAGCAATATGCGCCCAAGGTGTGAAGGGATATCCGAGCCATACACCTCCCTAGCTTTAATGGGCGTTGGGTAGATGATAAATTTCATATCACCAATTTCACCGCTGCCTATCTCGATTAGGAAGGTGCGGTAATCTAGCGGCAAGTTTGCCGATAGCATTTGCTCAGGCGTTGGCTTCATGGGGCTTCGTGACACCTGCATAAGCTTGGCACGTATTAACCGAATCCGCTGAGAGAGTGATTGATTCATAAGTAATACCTATCCCACACAACTGAGTGGCCCCATCCTACTGGGGTCAGACCAGATAAAACAACACCCATAAGCTGAATTGATTCGGGCCGAGATCAATTAGACGCAGTCCTTAAGCAGGCCACTCGCCGAGCGCAGTGAGGCCAGGGCCGTCGGCAAACACTGGTCAGCTTGCTGATAAAGTGCCTATCCCGAGTGGGGGCTTGCCCCCGCAGAGGGAGAGGCAAGCTAATCGCTGTGGCGTTCTTCAAAATCATTGATATTCCAGCCGATGCTAAACAGGCGGTTGCGTAGCTCTACGCCGGTTTGCAAATCATCCAGAAACACGTGGGTTTCAAGGCCTGATTTATCGGTCAAAATCCACTCCACAAGCTGCATCGGGTTGATGTTAAATATCATCATCATCTGGCCATTACGCGGCTTTTCGGGGTCATACATGGTCACGTAAGCGCGGCCACCACGTTCCTCGATCCGGCGCACAAACACCGAGCTTGTTACGTCAATATCATCCGCTGAAAGCATCGAAAGCGGGGTGCGGCGCTGGGGGTAGCGCTGGGGGCTTACGTTTGATTTTGCGTCAAATATCGCCAGCGTCCGGCCATCAGCCACCACCAGAGAATCAGACGGTGCATCATATTCAAACCGCATCTTGCCTGGTTTTTTCATGTAAAACGTGCCGGTGGTCGAAGTGCCGTCAGGGTTTTCTTGCGTAAACGTGGCCACGGCACTGCGCAAATTGGTCAAGTAGGTGTTTAGCCGGTTAACTGACTCATTCTGCGCAAGCGCTGGTGAGGCCAATACGGCGGCACACCCGGCCATAAACAAACGTCTATCCATAAAAAAACCACTTTCGTATTTCGCGCCCCCTAAAGCGGGCACTTATTAAATTTCTGTTCTTTCTTGGATACTAAACCGAGCTTTCCGGCACAAGCACCTCGCGCTTGCCCACGTGGTTGGCAGGCGAAACTACGCCCATATCTTCCATTTCTTCCACTAGCTTGGCCGCTTTATTATACCCGATAGAGAGCTTCCTCTGGATATAAGAGATCGAACATTTGCGGTCTCTTGCCACAATGGCAATGGCTTGGTCAAGCAGCGCATTGCGGTCGGCCTCATCGGTGCCAAGGCCCAGCACCGCGTCAATATCTCCACCGCCGCCCTTTGGCCCCTCCACCACGCTTTTCACATAGTCAGGCGAGCCTTGCGCCTTCAGGCAGTTCACCACTTCCTCAACCTCTTGGTCAGATACAAACGGGCCGTGCACACGCGTGATGCGCCCACCGCCGGCCATAAACAACATATCGCCCTTGCCCAGCAGCTGCTCTGCGCCCATCTCCCCCAGCACCGTGCGGCTGTCGATTTTTGACGTCACCTGAAAACTGATTCGCGTCGGGAAGTTGGCTTTAATCGTGCCGGTAATCACATCCACCGAGGGCCGCTGCGTCGCCATAATCAGGTGAATCCCCGCCGCCCGCGCCATTTGCGCCAGCCGCTGGATGCAGGCCTCAATCTCTTTGCCCGCCACCATCATAAGGTCGGCCATCTCGTCGACCACAATCACGATATAGGGCATTTTCTCCAAGGAATACTCTTCGGTCTCAAACACCGGCTCGCCGGTTTCATCGTCAAAACCCGTTTGCACCGTGCGCGTAAACGCCTCGCCCTTACGCAGCGCATCCTCTATCCGGCCATTAAAGGCCTCAATCCCGCGCACATTCAGCTTAGACATCTTCCGATAGCGCTCTTCCATCTCGCCCACGGCCCATTTCAAGGCCACAACGGCCTTCTTTGGGTCTGTCACCACAGGCGAAAGCAAGTGCGGAATGCCGTCATACACTGAAAGCTCCAGCATTTTCGGGTCGATCATAATCAACCGGCATTCCTCAGGCGAAAGCGCATAAAGCAGCGACAGAATCATGGTGTTAATCCCGACCGACTTACCCGAGCCGGTTGTACCCGCAATCAACAGGTGAGGCATTTTTGCCAGATTAACCACCACCGGCTCCCCGCCAATATCCTTACCCAGCGCCATCGGCAGCTTGTGCTTGCTGTCGCCAAAAGCTTTCGAGGCAAATATCTCACGCAACAGCACCATCTCACGGTTTTCATTCGGCAGCTCAATACCAATAATAGACCGCCCCGGAATGGTCGAAACCCGCGCCGCCAGCGCAGACATAGAGCGCGCGATATCATCCGCCAAGCCTATTACACGGCTGGCCTTCAGCCCCGCCGCTGGTTCAAGCTCATACATGGTCACCACAGGGCCGGGCCGCACCCGCACAATCTCGCCCTTCACGCCGTAATCATCCAGCACGGTTTCCAGCAGGCGGGCATTGGCGTTTAGCGCATCATCACTCAAGGGGGGGCGCGCCACATCTACGTGGTCTTCCAGCAGCGAAAGCGGAGGATACAAGTAGCCCTCCTCATCGCGCGGCTCTAGCCCCAGCGTGGGCTGCTCCTCCGCCTTGGCTTTTTTGCTTTTCGGAATCGGCTTGCCGGTAGGGTGCTTTACCCGAGGCTCGGGCTTGGGCACCACCCGCGCGGGCTTTGAGACCGCCGATTGCGGGTCTGGCACCGGCCCTGTGGCGCGGCGCACACCGCCAAGGCGGGGCATATCGGGTGTAGTTGCATCGGTTTCAGCGTCAATCACTTCATCATCATCCAGCACCTCTGGCGGCGCATTGGACGAAATTCGGGCCAACAACGAGGCCGTGTTTGGCCGCTCAATTGGCAACCCTTCATCCTCATCACGGTCCTCCCGCATGGCATCCAGCCGGTTACCAAATTTGTTGAGCTTGGCATCCTTATCGGCCGCCTGATTCAACTTATGCTCTTCGCGCTTGGCTTTGGCAGCCGCCGCCGCCACGTGCGCCGCACCCAGCCCTTTTTGCCCGGCCACACTTAGCCCAGCCCCTAAAGTGCCAGCACTTTTACGAACCCCGACCGCCAGCGATGGCGCAACTTTGGCCACCAGCCCCCGCAGCCCCAGATAAATAACCACAAGCCCCGCCAGAAAGTACTTCCATGCCAGTTGGAACTCCGCACGGCTAACGCCCAGCGCATATAGCCCAAGCACAAGCACCACTGCCGCCAAAACCAAGGTCACCAGCATCAAGCTCGGCGCCAAGCCCAGCGGGATAAACTCGAGCACCCCTTTTAGCCCGGCATCCCCCAGCATGCCGCCAAGGCCATAAGTGTGGCTCCAGCTGGCGGGCGGCACATGGGCCGAAAAAAACATCGCCGAAATCGCCAGTGCGATCGGGGCGAAAATGGCGCGCCTTGCCACCCTGTTGGCCCCATAATGCAGCATAAGCCGCAGGCCATAGGCCAAAAATACAATCGGCAATACCCAAAAACTGGCCCCCAGTATTTGGTGCGCCAAATCAGCCGTATAAGAGCCAACCAGTCCTAAAATATTTCCGGGTGCCGCGCTGGTCTGGTTGAAAAAGGAAGTGTCCTCGTGGGAATAGGTGGCAAAAGCAGCCACCAGCGCCAGACCCAAAAGCAGCAGCCCAAAGCCCAAGGCCTCAGAGCCGCGCGCCCGCAATAGGGATTCGGCCTTGCTTTCCTTGCGCTTGCGACGACGGGTTTTGCCGCGCTTTTTGCCTTTGGCTAATAGTGCCATTCGCCGCCTCCTGCCGCGCTTAATACATCCCTGATCGCGCGCAAACCACGCCCAACCTCATCAAAATCCGCAACCAAAGCGACACGGATATACTCGTTCCCCGGATTGCCACGCGGTGTATCTTGTGAAAGATACGCCCCCGGCAGCACCCGAATACCGCTTTTTTGCCAAATATCCAAGGCCGCTTTTTCGCCGTCGGCAACCTTGAGCCACAAAAAGAACCCCGCCTCGGGCGAGGCATAGCCCGGCATGTTGCCCAAAATCTCGTCGGCTAGGTCAAACTTAGCCCGATAAAGGTTACGATTCTCCTCCACATGGGCCTCGTCAGCCCACACTTCAGCAGATGCCATCTGGATTGGCAGCGGAATCGGTGCGCCGGTATAATTGCGCAGCTGCCGCAGCTCGCGGATATTTTCAGGCGATGTGGCCACAAAGCCCGAGCGAAATCCGGGCAAATTTGACCGCTTTGAGAGCGAGTGAAACGCAAGAACCCTTGAGGGGTCGGCCCCCACCTCGTTGGCTATTTGCAATATCCCCACAGGGGCTTCATCACGGTAAATCTCGCTATAGCACTCGTCAGCAAAAATCATGAAATCATGCTTTTCGGCCAGTGCCAGCAGGCTGCGCCAATAGGTGGCACTCGCCACAGCGCCCTGCGGGTTGGAAGGCGAGCACATGTAAACGATCGCTGTGCGGTCCAGCACTTCTGGCCCCAGCGCCGCAAAATCCGGCAGAAAACCATTCTCGGATTCAGCGTTTATAAACATGGCCTCAGCCCCCGCAGCACGGGCGGCAACCATGTAGCATTGGTAAAACGGATTGGGCAAAAGCACCAAAGGCTGCGTGCCGTTTTTCTCTTCAGGGCACAGCGCCAAACAGGCATTAAACAGCCCCTCGCGGGTGCCATTCAGCGGTAGAATCTGGCTTTCAACATCCAGCGCCACGCCGTAGCGCCGCTGCACCCAGCCCGCGATGGCCGCCCGCAGTTCTAGCGCGCCTTCATTGGGGGGATACTTGTTAAAGCCTTCGGCGTGAGCGGCCACGGCCTCCATAGCAAAGGCCGGAAATTTGTGCTTGGGCTCTCCAATGGTCATGTGCAAAACCTCGCCACCGGCAGGCACCGGTGCGAGCAAAGCGCGCAAACGTGGGAAAGCGTATTCGGGCAGGGCCGAAAATCGCGTTGGGTACTGCATAATGGCCTCATTAACATCGGGTCTCGTCGCCCGTTTCTGGTAGTTTATCTGCTCGCATGGCTCCCGTCCAGCCCTTGAAGGCAGCTTGCGCATGGCCACAGCCAAGCACTCCCCCCCTGAAGGCACCCCGCTTGCAGTTTGCCCGTCCTCGCTTTATGCACACCCAAAAGGAGCGCCCCATGCCAGAATTCAACATCACTCGCCTCGGCCTCAAAGGGGACGGCATCACTGAAGACGATCGCTTTATTCCCTTCTCCCTCCCGGGCGAGGTGTTTGATGGCGGCTTTGAGGGCGGGGCCTTTAACGGCACCCGCCTCACGGACTCGCCCGCCCGAACCACACCGCCCTGCCCGCATTTTGGCACCTGTGGTGGCTGCGCGCTCCAACACGCCTCAGACGATTTCCTCGCGAGTTGGAAGGTTGAAACCATTACCCGCGCCCTGCATGCGCAAGGGTTATCTGCTCCTATGCGCCCCATCGTCACCTCCCCTCCTCAGAGCCGCCGCCGCGCCAGTTTTTCCGCCCGCCGCACAAAAAAAACCACTCAGGTTGGCTTTCACAAGCGTGGCTCAGCCGAGATATTTCCCGTTGAGCACTGCCACCTTTTAAAGCCTGAAATCATGGCAGCTCTGCCCGCCTGCCATGCGTTTGCCAGCCTCGGGGCCTCTCGCAAAGGCGAGATCAAAATCTCGGTGACCCATAGCGCTGCTGGTCCTGATATAAGTGTGCTGGATGCCAAGCTTCTGGACGGCCCGTTTCGCGCGCGCCTTGCGACCTTGGCCAACGAGTTTGCCGTGGCGCGCCTGGCGTGGAACGGGGAGCAGATCGCAGATCGGGCGCGCCCGGTGCAGCCCATGGGCAAGGCCAGCGTTCTGCCACCTTCAGGCGCGTTTCTTCAAGCCACGCTGGAAGGCGAAGCCGCGCTCATTGCCGCCATGCAAGAGGCTGTAAGCGGCGCCAAACGTATCACTGATCTTTTTGCGGGCTGTGGCACGTTTACCCTGCCACTCGCTGAGATGGCCGAAATTCATGCCGTTGAAGGCGAGGTCGAGATGCTCAAAGCCCTGGACGCGGGCTGGCGCTTTGCCCAAGGCCTGAAAACCGTAACCACCGAAACCCGAGACCTGTTTCGCCGCCCCTTGGTGCCGCTAGAGCTTAAGCGCTATGATGCCGTGATCATTGACCCGCCCCGCGCGGGGGCCAAGGCCCAGATGGAGGAAATTACGGCTTCAAGCATTGGCCTTGTCGGCGCCGTTTCCTGCAATCCTGTCAGCTTTGCGCGCGACGCCAAAATTCTCATTGATGCCGGTTTCACGCTAGACTGGGTGCAGCCGATTGACCAGTTCCGGTGGTCTGGCCACGTAGAACTCGCGGCAAAGTTCAGCCGCTAGCACCCTCTCCACAAGCGCTTACTTCGCCGCGCGGCGCGGGCGCAAAGCCCGCCACACGCACAAAAATTGACGCGCCGCCACGCTGGGCGTGTCAGTCTTTCTTGGCTGTGCTCATCTTCAAAATCCCATAAATCGGGCAAAAGCTAAACACGGCGGTGGTCATAAGTATGCCACCCACCAGCACGCCAAGCCAGCTTAAGCTGCCAAAATACTGGGCGTAGCTCATAGCAAAAAGCACGATCCCAACAAGGATGCGCGC
>WTAL01000096.1 GCA_013139635.1 Paracoccaceae bacterium | reverse complement strand
TGCTGACCAACAAGATCTATGCCGGATACTACGAACACAAGCCGTGGGACGTCCCCCTGACCAAAGGCAAGCATGAGGCGCTGATCTCATGGGAGGTATTTCAGCGCATCCAGCAGCGGCTCAACGAAAAGGCCTATGCCGCCTCACGCGCCGATGTCGCCGAAGAGTTCCCGCTCCGAGGCTTTGTGACCTGCGATTGTTGCAGTCACGCGCTCACCGCCTATTGGGCCAAAGGCCGCAACAAGCGCTATCCGTATTACGAGTGTTTCAACAAACAGTGCGACGAGTATCGCAAAACCATCAGCAAAGATGTGCTGGAAGGGGCGTTCGAGACCCTGATCAAACAACTGCGTCCCTCCGCTGGCCTTATGTCCGCCGTTTCCGCCATGTTCCGCGACATATGGGATCATCGCCTTCAGGGATATGAAGAAAAACGCAGCGCGCAGAAACGGGCGCTGACCGGCATCAACACCACGATCAGCAAGCTGACCGACCGCCTGATTGAAACCACCAGCCCCTCGGCGATACAGGCTTATGAAGGGAAGCTGGAAAAACTGGAGGCCGAAAAAGCCCTGATTAGCGAGAATATCGCCCAAAAACAGGACGTAGGCCAAGACTTCGACAAAAGTTTTCGAACCGCGATGAAATTCCTGCTAAACCCTTGGAATCTATGGCCTCACCAAACCCCGACACCCGCAAAACCCTTCTAAAACTGGTCTTCGCAGCCCCATTGCCATATGCGCGAAATCAAGGCTTTCGAACCGCCAAAACCACAAGCCCTTTCAAGGCCTTAGGGGCCTTGAGCGATGAAGAAAAAGAAATGGCGGACAGACAGGGATTCGAACCCTGGAGACGGTTCCCCGCCTACACGCTTTCCAAGCGTGCGCCTTCGACCACTCGGCCACCTGTCCGGTGTGCGCTTTCTATACGTAAAGCGCGGCGGGGATCAAGCCCTGAAATAGGGTTTTCAAATTAACTGGCAATTCGGAAATGAGCTGCCGCAAAAATAGCAGTCACTCTGCCAAGAAAACATGCAGCCGCCGGTTTAGGCGGCCCTTCTTTTCCATCTTGCCAAGGCGGATTTTCCCAATTTCACCAGTACGGCGCACATGGGTGCCGCCGCAGGGCTGCAAATCCACTTGCGCCTCGCCGCCGATGCGCACAAGCCGAATGCGGCCCGCCCCGCGCGGGGGCTGCACAGACATGGTTTTGACAAGCTCGGGTTTGGCGTCTAGCTCGGCCTCAGAAATCCACTGCTCGCTCACCGGATGGTCGGCGGCAATGAGGGCATTCAGTGTGTCTTCAACCGCTTGCTTATCTTCCAAAGGCTCAGGCATCGCAAAATCCAGCCGTGCCTTTTCAGCGCGTATTTGCCCGCCGGTTACGGGCAGCGGAATAACGACAGAAAGAAGGTGTAGGGCGGTGTGCAGGCGCATCATGCGGTGGCGGTTTTCCCAGTCCAGCACTTGCGTAAGGGTGCTGCCGATAGCCGGAAGGCCCTTCCCATCGTTAGGCACCAACACAATGCTACCATTTTCGCCCTTAACCGTAGTGGCGATTTCAATATCGCCAAAGCGGCCTTGGTCGCCCATTTGTCCACCGCCGGTGGGGTAAAAAAGGCTTTGGTCCAGCACGAGGCCGCCCTCGGCAGTATGAGCCACAACGGTGGCTTCGGCCTCTTGCAGGTAGGCATCAGCCAAAAACAGTTTTTCGGTCATGTGTCTGCCTTAGGGTTAAGCGCCGCGCGCAGGGCCTCGCCGATTTCTCCAACATTGCGCAGGTTTACATCGTTTTGGTTAAACGGAATTTCAATATTTTCTTCGGCAAAGCGCTTGGCAATCGCAAAGTTGATATCCGAGCGCACGCTGAGGGTTTTGTTGACGTCGCGCAGGAATATGCGCACCACAAAATCCAGTGAGCTGGCCCCGAAATTCACAAAAACCACCGAAGGTGCGGGGTAAAGCAGGGCTTGTGGATGCGCCACAGCGATCTCGGTGAGGATGTCTTTCACCATTTCAGCATCGGTGCCGTAAGCCACGCCGACCGATACCTTCAGCCGGCCGGTAATATCTGGCGCGGTCCAGTTCTTTACGGCACCCGCGATCAGGTCTGAATTCGGCACAATCACGGCGCAGCGGTCAAACGTGTCTATCAACGTGGCGCGCACAGAAATTTTACGCACCGTGCCTTCCACCCCGCCCGCCTCAATCCAGTCGCCCTCTTTAATGGGCCGCTCGATCAGCAATATGATACCGCTCACGAAGTTGGACACAACGTTTTGCAAGCCAAAACCAATACCAACCGAGAGCGCACCAGCGACAATCGCGAGGCCTGAAAGATCAAGCCCCGTGGCTGATATCGCAGCCAGAGCAGCCAAAAACACGCCGACATAACCAATGCCTGCCAGCATGGCGTTTTTGCCGCCAGCATCAATTTTTGTGCGTGGCAAAACCGAGGTGCGTATGGTTTTTTGCACGAGGCGCGTGATGGTGTAGCCCACACCAAAAACCAGCACAAAAACCAGAAGATCGGTAATAGAGAATTGGCTCGCACCGATAGAGACGCCCGCGTTTAGCCACTCCCAAATGTTTAGCAGCTCGCTTTGGCTTGCGCCCCAGATCAGGGCCAGCACCGGCAAGGCCCCGAGGATCATCAGAAAGGCCACAAAAATCGGGATCAGGCGGGCTTGGTCTTTACGGCTGCCCGCCTCGGCCTGGCCATCTACCCAGCGCTCCAGAAAAGCGCGAAACAGGTCAAACATCACCAGCAAAGACGTGAAAAACCCAAGTGTTATAATGGTGGGAAAGGTGAAATAGCGTGCCGCTGCATAATAGCCAAGCGCGGCCAGAATGGGGGCGGAGATTGACGTGAGAAACAGCGCCTGCGCCAGCAAAGCGGCAAAGCTATGCGCCGCTGGCTCTGGCTCATCTTCTGGCACGGGGGGCTTGGCGCGGGTAATGCGCGCCAGCCGGAAAATTGAAAGAGATGCGATAAGGATGAGCGGAAAAAACAGCACCGCACGGCTTTCGGTTGAGAAATTGCCCTGCACGGCCATGGCGTCAAGCACCACCGAAAGCGCAAACAGAATGCCCAGAACGAGGCTGATTTTATAGCCTGCGGTCGGGGCGCTCACGCCGATTAGGTCTACCGGATTATTTTTGCTACCAAAAACCGAGCGACCAAGCCACGGGGCCGCGATAAGCGCAAAGGCCGCCATGGGCAGCGCGATCAAGATGGCATTGCCGCGCAAACCAAGGATATCTGCCCAGTGAATTGCAAAAATAAGCGCCGCGGCACCAAGGCTTGGCGCCACGAGCCTAGACAGGTTCAAAAGCGCCAATTGCCAGCTAGACGCCGCTTCGCCGGCTTGCAGAACCATGCGCACAAGGCCGGTAAACCGCGCCCTGAGCCAAAACAGCATGATCAGCCCAAGCAGGCCAATAAAGATCGCCATCGGTGCTTTTTGGATAAGCACTTGTCGACTGGCGTCATTTTCAAGGTTACCTCGCACCTCCCCCCAGATGCGGTTAGTATAGTTAGCCACATCTCCAAGGGCGTCCCCCCACAGCGCCGGGTTCACCGGCATGGGGCCACGCTCAACCAGCTGTTTTGAAAACCTGTCTCTGATGAGAGTGTTTATTTCGCTTATCAGGCCATCAAGCCGTTGATAGGCTTCTTGCGCCACCGCAAGGGGCACCCGCGCCAACAAGTTGCTGGATTCCAGCTGGGTCCGGCGGCTTGCCAGCTCGGGGGCCTCGGTTATTCCCTCTTCGGGTGCCGGGCCAAGGGCCTCAAGCTGCGCTTGAATCGCCTCTACCTTTGTGCGCGCGGCATCCTCAACAGATTGCGCCTCGCTGCGCTGGCTATTCAGGTCTGCTCTCAGGTTTTCCAGCGCGGGCGTAGAGGCCCGGTTATCCTCCAAAACGCCTTCGGCACGGGTGGCCGTGGCCGCCCAGTTTTGCGCCATTTCGGCGCTAAACGTATCTTGCGCCAGTGCGGGCAGGCCCAGCATCACCGCTGTGGCCAGCATCGCAACAAAAGACCTGAAAAAAGCCATGGTAACTCCCGAAGTTGATTCGGGCGTAAGCTATCAGCCTATGCGCACATCCGGTAGCGCTTCCTTGGGCGCATTTAGCCAAGCAGGCACCGGAAGCGCTTTTTCGCGTAGGAAGGCAGGGTTAAAGAGCTTGCTTTGATAGCGGGTGCCATAGTCAGCCAGAATGGTCACAATGGTGTGGCCCGGCCCCATTTCACGCGCCATCCGCATGGCCCCTGCGATGTTAATGCCGCTAGAGCCACCAAGGCAAAGCCCTTCATGCTGCAACAGGTCAAACACCACCGGCAGCGCTTCTGAATCCGGAATGTTATACGCCATATCCACCGTCAGCCCCTCAAGGTTTTTGGTAATGCGCCCCTGCCCGATGCCCTCCATAATAGAGCTACCCTCCGAGGCCAACTCGCCTTTGGTATAATAGCTATAAAGCGCCGCGCCGTCTGGGTCCGCCAGCCCGATTTTCACCGCCTTGTTGCGCTCTCGTAAGGCCAAAGCCATGCCCGCCAGCGTGCCACCTGAGCCCACCGCGCAGATAAAGCCATCGACCTTACCCTCGGTTTGCGCCCAAATCTCGGGGGCCGTGCTTTCAATATGCGCTTGGCGATTGGCCACGTTATCAAACTGGTTCGCCCACACCGCGCCGTTCGGCTCGGTTTTATTGAGCGCCTCGGCCAACCGCTCGGAATAGCGCACAAAGTTGTTTGGGTCTTTATAAGGCTTGGCTGGCACCTCTACCAAAGTAGCCCCCGCCAGCCGGATCATGTCTTTTTTCTCCTGCGACTGGGTATCAGGAATTACGATCACCACCTTATAACCCATCGACGCCCCCACCAGCGCCAAGCCGATGCCGGTATTCCCCGCCGTGCCTTCCACAATAGTGCCACCCGGGCGCAGCGCGCCGCGCGCCACGGCATCATTTATAATAAACAGCGCCGCGCGGTCTTTCACCGATTGCCCAGGGTTCATAAACTCCGCTTTGCCATAAATCTCGCACCCCGTGGCCTCAGAGGCCGCGTTGAGCCTGATAAGCGGCGTGTGTCCCACAGTAGTGGGCAGGTCATTATACAGATTCATGATGTGGTTCCTTGGTGTTAGGCGTTACAAACGTAGATATACACTTAACGCAGATAAGCAAGGATTTGCCTGATTTTCCGAAATCACAAATCCGTCTACCCATGCCAGAAAGAGCCTGTTACAAGCCCATAATTGATTTATGAATAAGAGGTTTTTTATGTTTCCTGATCGCCGCCAGTTTTTGGCACTCACCGGTGCCAGCCTAACCATTGCCAGCCTGTCCGCCGGCCCTGCTGCCGCTGCGTCTGCCACCCGCCAGTTTGCCGTGTATCTTGGCCGCAAAAAGGTTGGGGATTCCAGCGTGCGGCTCAGCCGGAGTGGCAGCCGCGTGGATGCCGAGATCGAGGTTTCCCTGCATCTCAGCATTCTTGGGCTTATCAATTTTGATTACCAACTCAGCAACCGCGAAAGCTGGCAAGATGGCGTGCTGCAAGAAATGCGCTCGCGCACCAATAACAATGGCCCCATTGAGTATGCCAACGCCAGCCGCACAGGGCGTGGGCTGGAAATGGACGGCAGCGGTTACCAAGGCATCATCGAGGGCAACCCAGCTACCACCAGCTATTTTACCAGCGATTTTTTGGAGCGTCGCACGTGGATAAACACGCAAAACGGCAAAGTATTCACGCCTTCCATTGGCCGCGTTGGGGCCGCGAACTTCACCACCGCTGAGGGCGAAACCCCTTGCACCCGCTATGCGCTAAGGGATGGTGTAAACAGTGATCTCTATTACGACAGCAATTTTGAATGGATGGGCAGCAGCTTCAGCGTTGCTGGCCGCACCGCGCGCATTGCCATGTCTAGCCGTGGCGGCTCCCTAAACCGCATATGGCGGGGGTAAATTGAGAGCACGCTTTCAAATGGTTTGGCGCCCATTTTGTGTTCCATATTCTTGGTCACAATTTGGTTTATCTACCACTATTGGGGAGGTATTAGGGATACCATCTTCGATGGGCGCAAGGCCTATGTTATTTATGACGTAGCTATGCTGCTTGCTGGTGGCGTTGCATTATTTTCAATACAAAACATCGTTGCAACCCCCTTAACCACACCACAACGCGCCTGCATTATTAACATAGCCGTATTGGCGGCTTGGGGTATCTATTGGAGCTATAGGTCCATTACGATTGGTGAAGGCCAAGGCTATGCCATCTTTGGTTGAAATTGCTTTTGGTAACCGCCGCACCCATACTCTGGGCGCATCGCAAGGGCTGATGCGTGATTGCAAAAGAAGTTCAGCTCTGAGAACTCATTTATTGCGAATGTCCAAACGCCGAGCTTGCCTTGACTTCGGGGCGGGCAAGCCCACCCTCTCAGCCAAGGCACGGTTTTCAGCAAGCTGAAAACACGGGTTGCCGCCGGCCCTAGCCTCGCTGCGCTCGGTGGCGACGCGTTGAGGGCGGCTTGTGTGGCGAGATTGTGCCCGCGCCGCGCGGAAAATTAAACGCTTGTGCAACGCAGTTTTACCAAGCCAATCCCTATCAACCTTCCCCCAAGCGCCTTCGTCGCAGCGCGGCGCGAAAAAAGCCCCGCCACAGGCGAAAACGTTGACGCGCCGCTGCCGAGCCGGAGGCGAGGCTTGGTTCGGTGCGTAGCACCGAAAGTTGGTAGGGAAAGACTGGCCTTTTTTTAACTCACAAAACCGCATCCAGCGCGGTGATTAGTTTATCCACTTCTTCTTTGGTGGTATACTGCACAAAGCTCAGCCGCAGCGCACCGTATTCTGGCTTTTCACCGAGCGCCTCCAGCAGCCGCACGGCATAAAAATCACCACCGCCTGCCATAATGCCCTTAGGCACCAAAGCCTGCGCCAGCTCATAGCCAGGCCTATTGGCCACAACCGAAACCGTCGCCACCCGGCCTTCAGCGCTTTGCGGCCCCAGCAGCCGTACATCATTCCGCCCACGCAAATAGTCAATCAGCGGGGCCAGTAATTGGCCTTCACGCACGGCACTTAAGCCATGCACCGCCCTACCCCGCGCGGCCGCATCCGGCTCAGCATCAAAATGATGCGCATGCACCATATCAAGGTAATCTACCATGCCTGCACAAGCTGCAATTTGCGCGTGGTCTGGCCCTGCGGGGGTAAAGCGCTTGTAGCGCACGCTTTCATTAAAATAGTGGCCTTGGTTGGGTAGCACATCTGCCAGCGCGCGCTTCATGGCCATGATCCCCTGATGAGGGCCAAAGGTTTTATAGGCCGAAAACAGGTATATATCGGCCCCAAGCCCGCCAATATCAGGCAAGCCATGCGGGGCCGCGCTTACACCATCCACGCAGCTATAAGCCCCTGCCGCACGGATCATATCGCATATCTCGGCCACGGGGTTAATCTCGCCAACAAGGTTGGAAACATGCGGGAAGCATACCAGCTTCACCTTATCATCCAGCAGCCTTGCCAAATCTGCCGTATCCAAATGCCCAACGTCGTTCACCTGCCACTCGCGCACCTCAATGCCGCGATCAGCCAAGCGCCGCCACGGGCCGGTATTGGCTTCGTGGTCTTGGTTGGTCACAATTATCGCGTCACCCTCTTTCAGCATTTGCCCAAAAGCCTGTGCCAAAACATAGGTGTTTTGCGTTGTTGATGGCCCAAAGCTCAGCTCATCCGCCTCGATATTCAGCACCGCTGAAAGCCGCACCCGCGCCTCGTCCATTTCCTCACCCGCCAAACGGCTGGCCTCAAACGGGTAATAGGGCTGCACCTTGCGCTGCTTATAATACCGCGTGAGCCGGTCTATCACCGGCCCGCAGGTATAGCTCCCGCCGGCATTCTCAAAAAATGCCTGCCCTTGCAAAGGGGCCTCGGCAAAGGCCGGAAACTGGGCGCGTATAAAATCAATATCGAGCATGGCGTGTCCTGAACAGCTAAAATCTGCCGAAATAGGACTTCAGAGCGTGCTAAAGGTCAAGCCAAAAAGGAGGGAAATCTCCCGCGGGCCAGAGCAATAATGCTCGCCCCGTTGAAATGATGTAGCCGCTTTTGCCAGCCGTTGCCGATATAAACGCCACCAATGCGCGCATGTTAACAGCCACGGCCAAACCACGCTTCATATTGCTGCCAAAGGGCGCGCAGTAAGAAGCATGGCTGTGCTTCGCCAGCGTCCATACGCAAACGCCAGAACTGGCACACCAAAAAGAAAAGAACCGGCCTTCAAAAGGCCGGTTCTAAATTTGAAGCCGGTGGCATCGCCGCTTTTAGGCCACAGCTATAGCGGCTCGCTGCGTAGCCCTTTGAAAATGGCAACACACATGAGCAGCAGCACGGCTGTAAACGGCAAGCCTGTGGAAATAACCATAGCTTGCAGCGCCGCCAACCCACCACCGATCAGCAGCACAATCGCCACCGCCCCTTCAAAAATGCACCAGAATACCCGCTGTGGCACAGGGGCATCCACTTTGCCACCAGCCGTAATGGTATCTATCACCAGTGAGCCGGAGTCCGACGAAGTGACGAAAAACACCACCACGAGGATGATCCCGATGAAGGAGGTGATGCTGGCCAATGGCAAAGCGTCCAGCATTTTGAACAGCTTCAGCTCCAGCGGGGCACCTGATACGGCCGTATAGCCGTCTTGAATGACCTGCTGAATGGCAGTGCCACCAAATACGCTCATCCAGAGCACACACACGAGTGAGGGCACCAGCAGCACCGCAATGATAAACTCGCGCACCGTGCGGCCACGGCTTACGCGCGCGATAAACATGCCGACAAAAGGTGACCAGCTGATCCACCACGCCCAGTAAAACGAAGTCCAACCCTGCGAAAAGTTAACGTCTTCGCGGCCAAAGGGCATAGAGAGCGCAGGGAGGTATTGGAAGTAGGCCAATAGGCTATCAAGAAAGCCGGTTAAAATCGCCAAGGTTGGCCCGACGAGCAGCACAAACACCAGCAATATCGCCGCCAGCCCCATGTTGATTTCCGACAGGATTTTAACCCCGCCATCAAGCCCGCGCACCACTGAAATAAGCGCAACAGCCGTGATCGCCGAAATCAGCACCACTTGTGTGGTTATGCCCATGGGCACGCCAAACAGCTCATTTAGCCCCGCATTGGCCTGCGTTGCGCCAAAACCCAGCGAAGTGGCCAAGCCAAACAGCGTGGCAAACACCGCCAGCGTATCAATGATATGCCCTGTCCAGCCCCAGACGCGGTCACCAAATATTGGGTAAAACGCCGAGCGGATGGTAAGCGGCAGGCCTTTATTGTAGCTAAATAAGCCCAGCGCCAGTGCCACAATCGCATAAATCGCCCACGGGTGCAGGCCCCAATGGTAAATCGTGGCGGCCATGCCAAGGCGGCTGGCCTCGGCTTCATTGCCCATCGCAGCGCCCAAAGGTGCCCAATCGGTGCGCACGCCATCCTCCATAGAGGTGCCGCCCAATGAGGAGCCAAAATGGCTCATTGGCTCGGAAACGCCATAAAACATAAGGCCAATGCCCATGCCCGCTGCAAACAGCATGGCAAACCAGCCGATATAGCCATAATCAGGCTTAGCGTCTTTTCCGCCCAGCCGCACCTTGCCCCATGGGCTCACGATTAAAAACAGGCAAAACAGCACAAAAAAGTCAGCAGCAGCAAGGAAGAACCAGTCAAACGTGCTGGTTAAAAACGGGCGCAGCCAGCTGAATAACGCTTCAGATTGCTCGGGCAGCGCCAAGGCATAAAACACAAAGGCCAGTATCGAGAGGCCTGATATGAGGAAAACGGGGTTATGGATATCAAAGCCAAACGGCCCGACCTTCCCGTCCACATTATCCTGTCCGACTTTGTAGTCGGATTCATTATCCGTCGTCATTCGTCCCTCCTATTTGTTAATTATTGGTAAATACATTGTGGAGGTTTTTAGCCGTTTTCCATGGAGGATAATCGACAGAATGCCGCCCTTGACCGACAGTAAGAGCCTGCAAAATTCCTGTTTGGTCGCAATGGTAGGCTCGCAGGATTTAATAACCACCACATGATCTAGGTCAATGATTGGCCGCGCGTTCAGTCATATTCGGTAATTGCAATACTTGTAAGGATTCGCGGTATGGATATCGTAAGCCTGATGGACTGGCTCGGTGAAGCCAATACAAAAGCCCTTGCTGGGCTTACTATCGGTGTGATTTTCGGCGTGGCCGCCCAGCGCTCGCAGTTTTGCCTGCGGGCTTCAGCGGTTGAGTTTGCCCGCGGCCAAATTGGCCCGCGCACGTCGGTGTGGCTACTCACCTTTGCCACCGCGCTTTTTTGGACGCAATTTGCGATTTATTTTAACTATGTTGACCTTTCAGAGGCACGTATTCTTGCCGTCCCCGGCTCTATCTCCGGTGCCATTATCGGTGGCCTAATCTTTGGCATTGGCATGGTGATGGCGCGCGGCTGCTCAGGAAGGCTTTTGGTACTGGCGGCAACGGGCAATTTGCGCGCCATGATCTCTGGCCTCGTGTTTGCCATTTTTGCCCAGATGAGCCTGCACGGCTGGCTTTCGCCCTTGCGAGACAGCCTCGCCAGCCTTTGGATAACCCCCGACGGGCGCAACGTGAACCTGCTCGATGCCCTTGGCCTCCCCGGTGGGTTTGGTATGCTTATGGCGGTTGGGTTTGCGCTTTATGCCATCTATATCGCCTATAAAAACCGCGTTGGCTTTAGCGTATTGTTCTTCGGGGCGGGCGTTGGCTTTGCGGTCGCGCTTGGCTGGTTTGCCACCTATTCGCTGGCCGCCGTTAGCTTTGAGCCCACTTCGGTTGAAAGCCTCACCTTTACCGGCCCCTCGGCCAATACCCTGATGTATTTCCTCGAAACCAGCCCCATTCCGACCTTTGCCATTGGCCTTGTCCCTGGTGTGTTTCTCGGCTCGTTTGCCACGGCACAAATCACCCGCACTTATAAATGCCAAGGCTTTGAGGGCGCGAGCTCCATGCGGCGCTACCTTGCGGGCGCGGCGCTTATGGGCTTTGGCGGTATGCTGGCGGGTGGCTGCGCCATCGGCAATGGCGTAACCGGCACATCGGTTTTTTCGCTCACGGCGTGGATCGCGCTTTTCTGCTTTTGGGTGGGGGCCAAGCTGGCAGATGCCGTGCTAGACAACCGCACCTTCCGGCTGGCCACGGCGTAAAAGCGCCGCCTGCATGTTCTTTTCATAAATGGGCGACTCCCGTCGCCCCCGCAGGGCCTCAAAAAAACACGCGCGCGTTAAAGCGCCGGTAATCGCATGCCGAGACACCTCGCCCATTATGCCAATTTCCTTAAAAAGCAGCGGAATATTATGGCCCGCAAACGGTACGCGATAAATCTCGACTTCGGTGACCCGCGTAGCATGCGCCCAATCGCGCGCATGAAACGGGTCTGCAAATATCTGCACCTCAACCCCGGCCGCCAACCCGTTGAGCGCATCGCTCCGCAGCCCAACACGATTATAGCTCATGCGCGCAGAATGGTACGAGTGCCAAGGCGGCGTTTCCTGCAAACTGGTGCGCGGTTGCAGCGCCACCACGCGCTTGGCCCCGGCCAGCTTGGCAAACGCTAGCGCCGCAAAGCCACCCATTGAGCAGCCGTAAGTCACAACACTTTTATAGGCCTCGAAAGACCCCTCGCTTTGTTTGGTTTTGAAAAAGCGCCAAAGCTCGGGGGCCTGATACCAATCCAGCACTTTGGGCATGATATGCAGCCCGTCCCAGCCGGCATCGGCCACCAATTTTTGCGCCCAAGCTGGCCTTTCTGGCCGCGCCAAGGCGCGGGAGTTTCCGCCGGTTTCAAACCCCACAACAAGCCGCTTACTGCCTTGCAGGCATGCGCGCACAATTGTGTTCCCAAGGTCGACCTCTTGAATATCCATGCGCAAGCCTAGCGCCATAAGGGTGCAACAACAGTTACCAAGCTGACAAAACCCACCTTGACAGCCCCGCCCGCATATGGCCCTCTTGCTCAAAATTGCAGGAGCCCCCATGCCCCACGATCACCACGAACCCCACAGCCTTCTCCCCTCAGACCCAGAGCTGCGCGCCCGCGCGCTCGAAACCATTCTGGTGCAAAAAGGCCTGGTGGACCCGGCGGCGCTAAGCGCTTTGATAGACACTTACCAAAATGATATTGGCCCGCAAAACGGGGCCCGCGTGGTGGCGCGCGCATGGGCAAACCCCGCCTTTAAGGCTCGCCTGCTCTCGGACGCAACCGCCGCCATTGCCGAGCTTGGGTTTGCGGGGCGGCAGGGCGAGCATATGGTGGTGGTCGAGAACACAGCAGCGGTGCATAACATGGTCGTATGCACCCTGTGCTCTTGCTACCCGTGGCCGGTGCTTGGCATTCCGCCTGCGTGGTATAAATCTGATGAATACCGCTCGCGTGCGGTCAAAGAACCACGTGCCGTACTGGCAGAGTTTGGGGTGGCGCTGCTGGGCAGCCAAAAAGTGCGGGTGTGGGATTCCAGTGCCGAAGTGCGCTATCTTGTGCTGCCAATGCAGCCCGAAGGCAGCCATGAGCTGGATGAGGGCGCGCTTGCAAATCTCGTTTCCCGCAATGCCATGATCGGCACCGCGCTGGCAGGTGCAGAATGACCCGCGCGCATGATCTTGGCGGGCGGCCCGCCGGGCCCGTGCCGGATAAAGACGATACCGTTGTTTTCCATGATAGCTGGCACGCAAAAGCCCTAGCGCTCAACCTTGCCAGCGGCGCGCTGGGGGCGTGGAATATTGACGCCTCGCGCTTCGCCCGTGAGCAGCTAAAGGATTATGCCACGCTTTCATATTATGAGAAATGGATGGCAGGGCTGGCCAACCTTTTGGTCGAGCGCGGGCTGGTAACCGAGGCCGAATTGTCCGGCGACGTTCCGCAATCTCAGCTAACGCCAAAGGCTCTACGAGCCGCAGATGTTTCAGCCGCCATGCACAAGTTCATGCCTTATACGCGTAAAAATGGCCCTACAGCGCAGTTTCAGATGGGAGATAAAGTCCGCACATTATCCGCCCCGCAAGCTGGCCACTGTCGCCTGCCCGCCTATGCGGCTGGCCGCGTGGGCACGGTTATCCTTAGCCATGGCAACCATGTTTTCCCCGATACAAACGCGCGCTTTCAAGGCGAAAATCCGCAGCCGCTTTACACAGTCGAATTCACTGCTGCCACGCTCTGGGGCGCAGCGGCAGAAAACCCCGATGATGCCATCAGCCTCGACCTTTGGCAGCCCTATCTGGAGCCACTATGACCTCGCCAACACCCCCTGCCCCGTTTGATGCCCCCTGGCATGGGCAAGCGTTTTCTCTTGCTGTCGCGCTCAATGAAGCTGGGCATTTCAGCTGGCCTGAATGGACAGAGCTTTTTGGCGCCGCTCTAAAAGAGGCCGGTAGCAACGGCCCGCTTGATGGCAGTGATGACTATTACACCACATGGGTGGCCACGCTCGAAACTATATTATGCCAAAAAGGAATAGCGGATAAGGGCCTGCTAGACGCCATGAAATCCAATTGGACAGAGGCCTTTTTGTCCACGCCTCACGGCCAGCCAGTCCACCCCGAATTACCACTGCCCCTGCAAGCCAAAGGCGCCGCACGCGCTGACGAGGGGGGCCGCGCCTAGGCCGCCTCTTGCGCATAGGAGCGCACGAGCGTTTGCAGGCTAATAATGATATAGCGCACGGTCTCGTCGCTCATCAAATAGCTAAAGTTCAGCCGCACCCAGCCTGGCTTAAGCTCATCATGCCCGGCCAATATCTGGCAACGCATTTCAGCGGAGCTTTCCTTATCCACATGCAACAACCGATGCCCATAAGGCCCCGCACACGCGCAGCCCCCGCGCGCTTGAATGCCGTAAATCTCACTCAGGTCTCGCGTAATTTGCTCAGAGCTTACAATATTGCCCGCACCATCGCGCACCAGCATTGAAAATATTGGTAACCGATGTCGGTTATCCACGCCGAGAATGGTCAGGTTCTCCAAGCCACCAAGCCCCGCCTTAGCCATCACGTTCAGCTCTCTTTCGCGCGTATCAATTGTGCTCTGCCCAATCACATCTTTCACGATAAACGCCAGCGCTGCACGGATATCACCTGAAAGGTTGGGCGTCCCCGCCTCCTCGCGCGCCACGACATCTTCCAAATAGTCATGCCCCCAAGGCGACACAAACCGCACCGTGCCACCGCCCGGCTGGGTTGGTGTTTGCCGCCGCACAACTGACGGCCGCAATATCATCACGCCCGAGCCACCGGGGCCGCCGGGGAACTTGTGGGCGGAGGCGACAACAACATCCTTTTCAGCATCTGTGCCTGTGGCCATATCAATGCTGAGATAAGGCGCGCCACCAGCATAATCCCATACGGAAACCCCGCCATACGCCTTGATCAGGCGGGTGACAGGGGCCACATCCGTGAGAATACCTGTTACATTTGAGGCCGCCGAAAAGCTGCCAATCAGAAGATCAGAGCCTTGGTGCTTTTGCAAAACCTCTTCCAGAATGGCCAAATCCGGCCCGCCATCCGCCCCTTCAGGAATTTCAATTACCAGCGCTTTGCTTTCCCGCCATGGCAGCAGGTTTGAATGGTGCTCATATGGCCCGAGCAGCACCACAGGGTTTTCGGCCTCTTCTACGCCCAATAGGGCTGGCAAGCGCCCCAGCCCCGCCGAAGCGCCGCTACCTGTAAAGACCACCGCGCACCCCTCGGCTTTGGTGAGCCGTGCAATTTCGGCGCGGGATTGCTCGCGCAACTTGTTGACATAGGCACCGCAGTAGGAATCCTCTGTGTGAGGGTTGGCATAGAAGGGCAGCACCTTTTCCAGCATAAACGCCTCAACCTGTTTCAGCGCGCGGCCCGAAGCGACATAATCAGCGTAGATCATCGGCACATCGCCGTAACGGCCGGGGTAGCTAAGGCCCTCGCCGATCAACCCGTTGCGAATGGTTTCGGTCGGGTTTTCAGATTGCAGCGCATTGCGGAATTCGGTGAGCATGGGGGCCTCCATTAGGTTTTAGCTAGAATGACCCTTTAAAAGCGAGGAACCATTCTCTATTTATTTGCTTTTCGGCTTTATGTTGTGTCATATGATCGAATGAAAGCAAATTTAATCGATCACGTTGACAGCCTCATCCTCACAGCCCTCCAAGCCGACGCGTCGCTTTCCCAGCGCGACCTTGCGGAAAAGGTGGGCCTTTCGCAAAACGCCTGCTGGCGGCGGCTAAAAATGCTGCGGGAGAGCGGGGTCATCAAAGGCACCACCGCGCGGCTGGACCGCGAAAAGCTGGGGCTGGGGCTGGTGGTGTTTGTGATGATCCGCACGCGACACCACTCGGCCGACTGGCTGCGGACCTTTCGGCGGCATGTTTCCAACCTGCCGGAGGTGGTGGATTTCTTCCGTATCGGCGGTGATTACGACTATATGCTAAAGGTCGTAACCCACGATATGGCCAGCTATGATAGCGTTTACCAACGCCTTATTGAGCGCGTAGAGCTTGACTCCGTCACCTCATACTTCGC
>WTAL01000037.1 GCA_013139635.1 Paracoccaceae bacterium | reverse complement strand
CCCTGCATAAGCGGCACGCCGTTCGCGGCCGAAATAATCGCCTCGGGGTTGTCAGGCTCCAGCGCGATCCGAATGCCAGTTTTCAGAGAAAACCTCGGCAGCAGGAAGCGCAAAAAGCCGTTCTCGTGAAGAGCGGCGGGGCTGGCAAGGCCAAAGCCGGCCTCTTGCGGTGCTGCCGCCACGGGCAGCCAGCAGGCCAGAATAACCAAAGCGGATTTTCGAAATTTACGTATCATCCCCAAATGGTGAGCAAGAATTGCCGCGCTGTCAATCCACAGAATTCAGGAGTTTAAAATGAGTCAGAGAGATGCGGTATTGACCGCGCTGAAAACCGTAAAAACCCCCTCGGGGGCGGATATTGTGAGCGCTGGCATGGTGAAGGCCCTGACGGTAGACGAGGGCAAAGCGCGCTTTGTGTTTGAGGTGTCGGCGGCGCAGGCCAAGGCGCTGGAGCCAGTGCTGGCGGCAGCGAAGGCGGCGGCGGAAGGGGTTGATGGCATTACGGAAGTTTCAGCCGTGATGACCGCCCATAGCGCCCCGCAAGCGCCGCCTGATTTGGGCACTAAAAAGGCAGAGCCAAAGGGTCCACAAAAAATCCCCGGTGTGGAGAAAATAATTGCCATTGCCTCGGGTAAAGGTGGCGTTGGGAAATCAACCCTTTCTGTGAATCTTGCGGTGGCGTTGGCGGTTGAGGGCAAGAAGGTTGGCCTGTTGGATGCTGACGTGTTTGGCCCCTCGCAGCCGCGTATGCTCGGGGTTTCGGGAAGGCCTGCTTCCCCCGATGGCAAAACCATTTTACCGTTGCGAAACCACGGCGTTACCATGATGTCTATCGGGCTGATGACTAATGACGATGAGGCCGTAGTCTGGCGCGGGCCAATGCTTATCGGCGCGCTGCAACAGATGCTGAACCAAGTGCAATGGGGCGCGCTGGATGTGCTGATTGTGGACCTGCCGCCGGGCACGGGCGATGTGCAAATGACGCTGGCGCAGAAAGCTGTAGTTGATGGAGCGATTATCGTGAGTACGCCGCAAGATGTGGCCCTCATTGATGCCCGTAAAGGCATTGATATGTTTAACAAACTCGGCACGCCTATCCTTGGCATGGTCGAAAATATGTCTTACCAGATTTGCGAAGAATGCGGCCATAGGGGCCATCCGTTTGGCCATGGTGGCGTGGCCGATGAAGCCGCCAAAATGGGAGTGCCGCTACTGGCCGAGCTGCCGCTGCATCTCGATATTCGTATTGCATCTGACGGCGGAGCGCCTATCGTGGTGTCTAAACCAGACACCCCGCAGGCCGAGGCATTTCGCAGCCTCGCTCGGCGGTTGATCAAGGACGGAACCGTATGATCGACGATATTTTTGAGGCCCCGATGCCCGCCACCTTCCCGCCGCTTTTTACCGGCGAGGCCGTGAGCGGCAGCACAGACCCTTTTGCGAAGGCCTGCACGCAGGCCATAATTGGCGTGGATGCGGGGCTTTTGGTGCATAGCATCACGCCTGATTTTATTAAGGCAGCAATTGTGTTTGCCCCCGAATCCTCGCTGGAAGAGGCGATGGTGGCGATGATCGCCTGCGGGGTGGGCTTCCAAAACGCCATGGGGGCGCTGGCCCCGCCAGAGGTCGGCGTGCACCTTGGTTGGCAAGGCGAGATTTATGTGAATGGTGGCCGCGCCGGGCGTTTGCGCGTTGCGGCCTCGGATAACGACCCGAGCAAAGAGCCGGATTGGCTGGTGGTCGGGCTGGAGCTGGACCTGTTGCAGCAAGGCGACGGGGAAACGGGCGACCGCCCGAATGACACCTGCCTGATGATGGAAGGCTGCGGGGATATCTCGCCGATTCGCCTGCTGGAATCATGGTCGCGGCACACGCTGGTATGGCTGAATGATGTTGAGAACGACGGCCCGCGCGCTCTGCATGAGCAATGGCGCGGGCTGGCCAAAGGCATGGGGGACGAGGTGGAGATAGACGGCACCAAGGGCACTTTTGTAGGCGTAGACACGGCGTTCGGGCTGCTGCTGAAGGTGGCTGGTGAAACCCAGCTCACCCCGCTTTCAAGCGTTTTAGAAACTGGAGGCACCCGATGAACCTCGCCCGCGCCATTCATTTTGATGAAAGCGATACGCAAGTTTTCCACAGCCCCGCGCGCACCGGCGAGTGGGCTATTTCAGGAGGTTTTGAGTTTTCCAACTGGGGTGAGGGCGACTTAACGGGCAAAGCACGGCAGGCGTTTTCAAACGGCTGGCTTGGTTTGGAGACCTTTGGTCGCGTCACCTTTGTGGCCGTCACCAAAATCGAGCCTGCTGAATATGAGGCCTTGCTCACACGCCTTTCCCAGCATTTTGTGGATATCTACGGCGCGCCTTCGCTTGAGGCCGCTCGCCCTGTGGCCGTTGATGAGCTCGCCCATATGGCCGACCTTTGTGATGACCACGAGCCAAATATTTTGCTAACGGTAGCGCGGGAGCTTACCGAAACCGGCGTGGCCGAGGCGTATCGAATGATAGACCCGCCCGAAGCCAGCCTCGATATTTTGGCGGTGCACGGAGACCTTGAGGAAGGCCCCTAAAGCTCGTTTTTACCAGCCTTAATTTCGGCCCCGCGCTCGGTGAGCATAACGCTGATGATATCAGCCATTTGCTTGCCAGCCGCCCGCCCCGTAGCGCCGCCAATGCCAATATGCTTGCCAAACGCCCACCACAGCCCCGGCGCCCAGCCGCGCTGCACGGGGGTTTTGCAAATTATCACAAAGCCTGATGATGGCCTGAAGGCGAAAAACCCGCGGTCAACCTTCTCGATGTCTTCAAAGCGGCAAAACGTGCGGCCATTTTCGTCAACCAAGCCTTCGGTGGTGAGCACCAGCGCGACATCGGTAGCGCGCCAGAACTTGTAGGCAAACCAGAGCATAGCCATACCCGCCAACCCCAAAACAAGCGTGCCGAGAAAATCTCCGGGCCGCACGGCCACAATATAAAGCAAAAACAGGCCAAGCCCGCCTTGCATGGCGATGCCAACCGTGCGCCGCGCCTGCGAAACTTCTAACCGTGCCAGTTCCCGTGCCATAATCCCTCCGAGCATTTCCGCCTGCCTTATGCCCGAGATACGAGGCCGTGGGAAGCGGCAAACGGCTCACGCAACGTTTCATCTGTGTTTCAGCCCGCAATTCAGCGTTGAAATTGGTATGGTCTTGCCGCAAAAGAGCATTGAGCAGTAAAAGGACACGCAAAAATGTGCGGCATTATCGGAATTTTGGGCAAGGCAAATGTAACGCCAACGCTGGTAGGTGCTTTGCGGCGGCTGGAGTATCGCGGCTATGATAGCGCGGGCGTTGCGGTGATAAACGATGGAGTGTTGAAGCGTCGGCGGGCCGTTGGCAAGCTTTCAGAACTTGAAGCGGTGCTGGAGGCCAGCCCGCTGAGCGGCACAAGTGGCATTGGTCACACCCGCTGGGCCACCCATGGTGCACCAAATGAAGCCAACGCCCACCCGCATCGCGCGGGGCCGGTGGCGGTGGTGCATAACGGGATTATCGAAAACTTTCAGGTACTGCGGGCTGAGCTGCTGGCCAAAGGCCGCGTGTTTACTTCGGAAACCGACACCGAAGTGGTGGCGCAGCTGTGTGCTGATTACCTAGAGCAGGGCCTTTCCCCGCAAGCCGCCGTGGCTCAAAGCCTCGCGCGCTTTGAGGGGGCCTTTGCACTGGCTTACCTGTTTGACGGCGAAGCTGATTTAATGATCGGCGCGCGCAGGGGCTCGCCCTTGGCTGTGGGGCATGGGGATGGCGAGATGTATCTCGGCTCGGATGCGATGGCATTGGCCCCCGTGACTAACCGGATTACCTACCTTGAAGAGGGCGACTGGGTGGTGATGAACCGCGCAGGGGCGCAAGTTTATGACGCGCTGGGCAATGCCGTAGTGCGGGCTGAAACCGTGGTGAACCTAGACGCGATGCAGGTGGATAAAGGTAACCACCGGCACTTCATGACCAAGGAGATTTTCGAGCAGCCGTCCGTGATGGCACTGGCGCTGTCACACTATCTGTCAGTTGATCACAGCCAAATAGTGGTGCCCGAAGGCGCGCCGGATTTCACAAAATTCGACCGCCTCGTGCTGGTGGCCTGCGGCACGGCTTTTTACGCCTGCCACGTGGCAAAATACTGGTTTGAGCAAGTGGCGCGGATACCCGTAGAGATCGACGTGGCATCAGAATTTCGCTACCGCGCGCCGCCGATTGGCCCGCGCGATGCGGTTATTCTCGTAAGCCAATCAGGTGAAACCGCCGATACGCTGGCCGCTCTGCGCTATGTGAAAGGCAAAGCGGGGCAAGTGATTGCCGTGATCAACGCCCCCGAAAGCTCAATCGCGCGGGAGGCGGATCTGGCCCTGCCGATCAAGGCGGGGGTTGAGGTCTCGGTGGCCTCAAGCAAGGCGTTTACCTGCCAGCTTACGGTGTTTGCCGCGCTCGCTATTTTGGCAGCGCGCCAGCGCGGGCAGCTGGATGCAGCCGCTGAAAAAGCGCTGATAGACGTGCTCATTCAAGCCCCCCGCGTGCTAGATGAGGCCCTAAAAGCCGAGCCACAAATGGCCGAGGCCGCGCGGGAGCTGGCCAAAGCGCGGGACATCCTTTTCCTTGGTCGCGGCCCTCTTTTTCCGCTGGCTTTGGAAGGCGCGCTTAAGCTCAAAGAGCTGAGCTATATTCATGCCGAGGGCTATGCCAGCGGTGAGCTAAAGCACGGGCCAATAGCGCTGATTGATGAAAGCGTACCGGTGATCTGCTTTGCTCCCGTTGATGATTTGTTTGATAAAACCGTGAGCAATATGCAAGAGGTGATGGCACGCGGTGGCAAAGTGCTGCTGGTGAGTGATGCCGAGGGCATTGCGCGGGCGTCTGAGGGCACATGGGCGACCATTGAGCTCCCCGCCTGTGATCCGTTTATTGCGCCTATGGTCTATGCCATTCCGGCTCAGCTTTTAGCCTATCATACGGCCACCGAAAAAGGGACAGATGTGGACCAGCCACGTAACCTCGCGAAATCAGTTACGGTAGAATAAATGGAGGATATTCTGGCGCTGGATATGCTGACCTTACGGGCGCATACCCTTGCCGCGGGGGATGAATTCACCCCTGAAAGCCACCGCACTGCACTGGCAGCTGTGCTGCCGAAATCCAAGATTGTCAAAATCCATAGTGGCGTGGTGCTGGCGGGCTACACATATTTGTGGCCCAAGGGCGGCGGGCTTTGGTTTGTGGGTGGCTTTGGCATCCACCCCGATTTTCGTTTTGGCCGCGTGATAGCGCAGCTGCTCGCTGAAATAAAAACCCTGGCAAAACAGGAAGGCATAACTGAGTTACAGAGCCACGTTTATAAAACCAACCAGCGCTCCATTGCGCTGCACCAGCGACTGGGTTTCCAGCTCATTCAGGAAAACCAAAAGGGGTTTGCATTTTCGCTGACCCTTGCTGATTATGCCAATCCTCTTCAGTCTTTTCCAAATACTTAATATGTGGCCGCCAGCGCAAAGGGTGCAGCGCGGCGCGAAACAAGGGGTTGATTAAGTGGGGGGGGGGTGCGCGCCGCATCGGGGCTAGCCCGCGCGCATGGCGGCTTTGGGGAGGCAGATGTTGAACCGCTGGCGCAGGGCTTTATCAACTTCATCCGGAATATAGCCGGGGAAATGACTGGCCAAAACCTGCTCCTTTCGTTTGCTGGCTTCCGCCACAATCGCGGGTTTTTGCATTTCCTCCCATTCTTTTGGGCTATGGCGGCTGGCGATTTCGGGGTATACATATTCTGACTGCATAAGGCGCAGGGTTTGCTCGGTGCCGAGGTAGTGCTCGGGCCCGTCAAGGCAAACCGCGCGCATGGTATCGAGGCTTAACGTATCTGCATTGATTTCGATGCCGCGAATGCTGCGCAGCACTTGCCCGAGCATATCATTATCAATGATCAGGCTTTCAAAGCAAAACCCCATCAGCGAGCCGTGCATCCCTGCGGCCTCATACACCATGTTGAGGCCTGAAAGCCCCGCCATTGTGGTGGTGATCCCCTTTTCATACCCCGCCTGAATATCAGGTATTTTGCTATCACTCATCCCTGCCGCCGAGCCTGCCGGCAAGTCATAAAACCGCGCCATCTGGCTCACCGCCGCGCTCAGCAACGCCTGCTCGCCCGAGCCGCCAGACATTGCCCCCGTGCGCAGATCAGACACAAACGGCCAGGTGCCAAACAGCGCCGGATGGCCCGGCGAAATCGCATTTACATAAACCAAGCCCGCCAAAACTTCGGCCACCGATTGCACCACCGAGCCCGCGATAGCGGCAGGCGATGTGGCCCCCGCTTGCCCCGCAGACAGCAGCAAAACCGGCACTCCGCCTTTCACAAGGCTTTCCATAATATCGCAGGCATCCCGCGCAAACCGCATGGGCGGCACCACAAAGCAGACCGAAGCGCTCACAAAGGGGCGGGCGCGGTAGGCGGCCTCTCCGCCTGCCACCATATAGAGCATTTCCAGAAAGGGGGCTGTGTTTTCCGGCACGGTCACCGAGGTGCCCACATGCTTGTTGGTGCCTGCCAAGCTGGCGTAAAGCGTGTTGATATCAAGGTCGAGCGGGGTTGCCATATCGCGCGCCACCATCGGGCGCTGGAAGAAATGCACGTTGTCTTGCAGGTCGGTAATGCGGGCGGCATTATAGAGGTCCAGCAGGGTGCTATCGCGGTATGCGTTGTTTTCTACGTCCACAATATGCACCGCCGCGCCCGCCGTGCCAAAATGGACCTTATGGCCCTTCGGGTGCACAATGTGCTTTGGGTCGCGGCCATAAAGCTTAAAATCGCGGTTGGCTGATTTGATAGTGGCCTCCACCAGCGCGCGGGGAAAATAAAGCCGCCCATCCCGAAATTCGGCCCCCGCTTTGGTGCAATATTCTGCTGCTGTTTCCGTCACTCCGCTTAGCCCTACAGTTTCTAGCGCCTCCAGTGCGGCCGCATGAATTTGCGCCATGTCGTTCTCGGAAAGCGGCTTATATTGCCCGCCCTCTAGCCCGGCATAAACCGGCTTCACCTCAAGCGGAGCCGCACGCAGCTTTTTGCGGGCCAACCGCCCGCCAGACCGTTTATTCATCCGTCCTCCTTTACCCGCGCCGACGCTGGGTCATACAATGGTTTTAAACTGGCGGTGGCAGCAAAACGCCTCCCCGCGATTTCGATTTCATAATCCGAGGCCAGCACGTCCGTAGCGCTTTCGCCTTTACATGGCACATAGCCCAGCCCCATGCTGGCGCCGAGGGCATGGCCATAGCCGCCCGAGGTTAAATGCCCCACAATTTTGCCGTCCCGCAGGATCGGTTCGTTGTGGTAAAGCATCGGCTCAGGTGCGTTTAGCTTAAACTGCATGAGGCGGCGGAAAAGGCCCGTTTTGCGCTTTTCCAGCACAGCCTCGCGGCCAATAAACTCGCCTTTGTCGGGCTTTACCGCAAACCCAAGGCCCGCTTCCAACACGTGGTCCTCGTCGGTGATATCATGGCCAAAATGGCGATATCCCTTTTCCAGTCGGCAGCTATCTAGCGCGTGCAGCCCGCAGGGTGTGGCCCCAGCGCCAAGGATTTCCTCGAAAATATGCGCCGCTTGGTCAGCACTGGCGTAAATCTCCCAGCCCAGCTCGCCAACATAAGTTACGCGGTGGGCGCGGGCGATGCCGAGGCCTATTTCGATCTCTCGCATGGTGCCAAACGGATGCGCCGCATTGCTGAAATCAGCAGGGCTGATTTTTTGCAAAAGCGCACGGCTTTCTGGCCCCATCACAGCAAAAACAGCCTCGCCAGCAGTAATATCCGTTATCACCACAAACTCATCGCTTAAGTGCCGCTGCAACCACGCCATATCTCGCTGCAAAGTTGCCCCCGGCACCACAAGCAAAAAGGCGGTCTCAGAAAGCCGCGTCACCGTCAGATCACACTCGATCCCGCCGCGCGGGTTCAGCATTTGGGTATACACAATCCGGCCCGCAGCCACGTCCATTTGCCCCGCGCAAACCCGTTGCATAAAGGTCAGCGCATCGCGGCCCTCTACGCGAATTTTGCCAAAGCTCGACATGTCAAAAACGCCAACGCCCTCGCGCACCGCCATATGCTCGGCGCGCTGGTTTTCAAACCAATTCTGCCGCCCCCAGCTATAGCGGTATGCCCGCGCTTGCCCCTCATTCGCAAACCAGTTCGCCCGCTCCCAGCCCGCCATTTCACCAAACACCGCGCCGCGTTCTTTCAAAATTTCATGCACCGGAGAGCGCCGCACCCCGCGCGCGGTTTCCATCTGGCGATAGGGGTAGTGGTCAGCGTAAAGCAGGCCTAGCGTTTCGGTGACACGCTCGCGCAGATAGCGTCGATTGCGCTGGAAAGGCTGGGCGCGGCGAATATCCACATCCCACAAATCAAACGGCGGCTGGCCGTCTTCCATCCACTGTGCCAGCGCCATCCCCGCGCCGCCAGCCGACTGAATGCCAACCGAGTTAAACCCCGCGCAGACCCAGAAATTGCCCACCTCCGGCGCCTCGCCAAGATAATAGCGGTCATCGGGCGTAAAGCTCTCCGGCCCGTTAAAAAACGTGTGAATTCCGGCCTCCGCCAGCAGTGGCATCCGGTTAATCGCCTTTTCCAGTATCGGCTCGAAATGGTCAAAATCCTCTGGCAGTTGGTCAAATTCAAAGCCTTCCGGAATGCCGTTCATACCCCACGGCTTGGCCACAGGCTCAAACGCCCCAAGCAATATTTTACCCGCGTCTTCTTTATAATAAGCGCACTCATCCGGCACCCGAAGCACAGGGAGTTTTCCAAGGTTATCAATGCCTTCTGTAACTATATAAAAATGCTCACAGGCATGTAGCGGCACGGTAACCCCTGCCAGCGCGCCCACCTCACGGCCCCACATGCCCGCGCAATTCACCACGTGGTCACAGGAAATTTCGCCTTGATCCGTGCTAACAGACGCCACGCGGCCAGCGTCGGTTTTGATGTCCATAACCTTCACGTTTTCAAAAATCTGCGCCCCCATCTGCCGTGCGCCCTTGGCCATTGCCAGCGCGATATTCGCGGGGTCACCTTGGCCATCGGTCGGCAAATATACCGCGCCCAGCACGTCCTCGATATTCAAATGCTCATAGCGCGCCTTCACCTCCGCAGCTGAAATTTCCTCCACCGGCACCCCAAAGGCCCGCGCCATAGAGGCCTGCCGGTATAGCTCTTCGCGGCGCGCCTCCGTCAGTGCCACAGTGATGGACCCCGTCTGCCGCAGCCCCGTTGCCACGCCCGTTTCGGCCTCAAGGTCGGCGTAAAGATCCGCCGAATACTTCGCCAATCGGGTCATATTCGCGCTCGCCCGCAGCTGGCCAATAAGCCCCGCCGCGTGCCACGTGGTGCCGGATGTGAGCTGCTTTCGCTCCAGCAACACCACATCTTTCCAGCCCAATTTGGCGAGGTGGTAGGCCACGCTTGCACCAGCCACGCCGCCACCGATAATCACAGCACGGGCGTGTTTGGGGAGGGGTTTGTTCATGCCTGCTCTCCATGATCGGGAATCAAAACCAATTTTCCGGGGTAGGTCTTCGCCTCAAAATCCCGCTGCGCCTCGGCGATCTGCACCAGCGGATAGGTTTTGGACACCAACGGGCGAATCTCCCCTGCATTCATCAGTTTTACCAGTCGCTCAAACACTTCGAGGGGCTGATAAGTGCAGCCATGCAGCGTGATATCGCGTAGGTAAATCTCCCGTAGGTCAGCCTCCACCATCGGCCCACCGATCGCGCCGGCTATCGCATATTGCCCCGCTGGTTTTAGTGCTTTAATCATCGCGGGCCAAGCCGGGCCGCCCACCACGTCTATCACCGCATCAAATGCCGATGCGGGCAGCGGCGCACTGCGCGCCAGCACGGCACTGGCTCCCGCACCCAGCACCGCGTCAAATTTGGCCTCGCTGCAAATGCCGGTCACAACCGCGCCGCGCAAGCACGCCAGCTGAACCGCTGCCAACCCCACGCCACCCGATGCACCTGAAATCAGCACGCTTTGCCCTTTGGTCACGCCAGCCCGCCGCAGCATGTTTTCGGCCGTGCCAAAAGCACAAGGAATCGCCGCGATTTCAACGTTCGAAAGCGGAGAGCCGGTTACGTCATGCAGATCACGCGCCTCAATTTTGCAATATTGCGCAAAGCCGCCATCAAATTCCGAGCCAAGCACAATGCACCCCACCGGATTATCCACTGTAGGCCGCGCCATAACCAGCGGGCAGGTAACCCGCTGGCCGATTTCAAACCCCAAAACAGCAGCCCCTATGGCCACAATCCGCCCGCAAATATCGCCGCCCTGAATGCGCGGAAATTGCAGCGCCCCGCTCCAGCCGCCCTTGTCACTGGCATCCTCTGGCGCATACCATCCGGTGCGGGTGTTGATATCGGTGTTATTTATGCCCGCTGCCAGAACGCGCAGCAAAACCTCGTGCGGGCCGATGCTCGGCATCGGGATGTTTTTCCGCCATTCAAGCGCCTCTGGCCCGCCGTGCTTTATAAGCACGGCGCCTGACATTTTTGCCGGAATATTCATGCGCGAAGCCTTTCGTTTTTTGGGTCATAAAGCGGGCCGTCGGGTTGCACCTCAGCCGCATAGCGCTGTCCGTAAATCTCGACTTCAAGGCAGGTGCCAGCCACAGCGAAATCAGCCCGCAACATGCAGAGCGCAATCGACTTGCCAATTCGATGCCCCCAGCCGCCCGAAGTCACCTCGCCAACCACGGTATCGCCTTGCCAAATGGTGGACATATAGGGCGCGTCTTCCGCACCTGCCTGCACAATGAGGGTAGAAAATTTCTTACGTGGCGTCTCTGCCGTCAACGCGGCTTTGCCCAGAAAACCCTCTGGCTTGTCAAGCTTTACAAAGCGCGAAAGCCCCGCCTCCAGCAGCGTGTAATCGCTAGAAAGATCACCTTTCCACGTCCGGTATCCCTTTTCCAGCCGTAGGCTATCGAGCGCATACATGCCAAAGGGCTTGGCACCGGCGGCCAGCACAGAAGTATAGATTTTCGGCATATCGGCATTGGCCGCATGCACCTCCCAGCCCAGCTCTCCGGCAAAAGAAACCCGCGCCAAAAGGGCAGGGCGGCCTGTGATGGTGGCGTGCTGATGGCTGAGCCATGGCAGGCTTAAGTCAGCATCAGAAATGCCGGCAAACAGCGCGCGGGTTTTGGGCCCGCTAACAATCAGCGCCGATGAGTTTGCGGTGACGTTGCGCAGGGTCAGGCCCTCTGGCAGAGTGGATTTGAGCAACTCAAAATCGTGCCATTCCGCCGTGGCAGCGGTGATAAGCAGGAAGTCATTCTTCCCAAACCGCATCACTGACATCTCGGTGAGGATCCGCCCGCGTGTATCTGCAAAATAAGCAAGGTTCATTCGGCCAGCCTTGGGCAGCCCACCCGAAATTTGGCCACGAAGCCATGCCGCTGCACCATCCCCACTCAGCTCAAAGCGGGAAAATCCGGGGAGGTCAAGCACGCCTACGCCTTGGGCCACAGCTGCGCATTCTTCGGCCACGCGGGCAAACCACGGGCCTTGGCGGCCCCAGCTATGGGTGCTTTTTTCGCTTGTATCGTCCCCCGTTTTGGCGAACCAATTCGCCCGTTCCCAGCCCGCATAAGCGCCCATTACGCCACCCAAAGCGGTGATTTTTTCGTGGTTAGGCGAAAGCCGTTTTCCCCGCCCTTCAGGCCACTCATGGTGCGGGAAATGCATCGCATATTCATTGGCATAAATCTCGCGGCCCTTCACATTTGAGTAGGCCTGATCTGCAAAACTGGTGAAGCGCCTCGGGTCCACCGCCCACATATCCCACTCGGTTTGCCCTTCCGTTACCCACTCCGCTAGCACCTTGCCAGCACCGCCCGCCTGCGCAATACCAAAGGTAAACACGCAGGCCTCAAAGGCATTTGGCACACCGGGCATCGGACCGATCAGCGGGTTGCCGTCGGGCGTGTAGGGGATGGGGCCATTAATGACTTTGTTAATGCCCGCCGTGCCCAAAATCGGCACGCGTGCCATGGCGTCCTCCATGTGCCATTCCAGCCGCTCAAGGTCATCTGGATACAGCTGAAACGAAAAGTCTTCCGGCATCGGGTCGCTCGGGGTTTGCCAATGGGGCTTGCAGTTGGCCTCATACGGCCCAAGGTTCAGCCCAAATTTCTCCTGCCGCAGGTAGTAAGAACTATCAACATCGCGCAGCAGCGGCAGCTTTTGCCCCGCCCCTTCGCTCCACGCCTGAAGCTCCGGAATTTCGTCGGTCAGCAGGTATTGATGCGACATCGTCATCATCGGCACTTCGCGGCCCCCGTGCGGGATAAACATCCGCCCCAGCTCCTGTGCGCGGTAGCCCGCCGCGTTGATAACAATTTCGCAACGGACCTCTCCTTTGAGGGTGGCTAAAACCCATTCACCATTCTGCCGATCAACGGAAGTCACAGGGCAAAACCGTTCAATTTTAGCCCCCAAATCCCGCGCCCCTTTGGCCAGCGCTTGGGTCAGCTGCGAGGGGTCAATATCGCCATCGGCGGGGTCATACATGCCGCCCGCGAGGTCATGCGTTTCAAGGAAAGGATAGCGCGTTTTCAGGTCCGAAATCTCGCACATTTCAAGGTTCATACCTTGGTAGCGCCCCATGCCGCAAGCCCGCTCAAATTCCATCATCCGGTTACGATTATGCGCCAGCCGCAAGCTACCGGTCACATGATAATTCATCGGATAATCCACCGCTTCGGCCAGCCCTTGGTAAAGCTCAACCGAATAGCGCTGCATGTTCATTAAAGACCAAGACATTGAAAACGTGGGCACATTACCGGCAGCATGCCACGTGCTGCCACTGGTCAGTTCGTTTTTCTCCAGCAGCAGGGCGTCTGTCCATCCCGCTTTGGCAAGGTGGTAAAGGCAAGAGG
>WTAL01000163.1 GCA_013139635.1 Paracoccaceae bacterium | reverse complement strand
GCCCGCACCGGCATTGAGCGCCGGCATTTTGCGGCTGAAGGCGAGCTGACCTCTGACCTTGCCCTAAAGGCCGCCCAGAATGCGCTGGCCAGTGCAGGGCTTGAGGCGAGCGACCTAGACGCCATCGTGCTGGCCACCGCCACGCCCGACCAAACCTTCCCCTCTACCGCCACCAAGCTGCAACACGCGCTGCAAATGAATGGCGGCTTTGCCTTTGATATTCAGGCCGTATGTGCAGGCTTTATTTATGCGCTTTCCACGGCCAATGCGATGATTTTGGCGGGCCAAGCCAAGCGGGTTTTGGTCGTTGGGGCCGAGACATTCTCTCGCATTTTGGACTGGACAGACCGCGGCACCTGCGTGCTGTTTGGGGACGGCGCAGGGGCGCTGATTTTGGAAGCGCAGCAGGGGGAAGGCGTGGCGGCTGACCGCGGGATTCTGTCCACCGATCTGCATTCCGACGGCAAATATAATGACCTGCTTTATGTGGATGGCGGCGTTTCCAGTACCCAAACCACTGGCGTTTTGCGCATGCAAGGGCAGGAAGTTTTTAAACACGCAGTTAAAAAGCTGGTGGCCACGGGCGAAGTGGCCATGGAGGCCGCCGGCGTTACGGCTGATGATATCGACTGGATCGTGCCGCACCAAGCCAATCTTAGGATCATTTCCCGCACCGCCAAAAATATGGGCGTGAGCATGGATAAAATCGTGCAAACGGTGCAAGATCACGGCAATACTTCGGCTGCATCTATCCCTATGGCGCTCAGCGTCGCGGTGCAGCGCGGGCAAATTAAGCCTGGAAACCTACTGCTAATGGAGGCCATTGGCGGTGGTTTGGCATGGGGTGCGGCAACTCTTCGCTGGTAGTGCACTATAATGTAGCGCGATAAGCCGTTGTTATTGACTCGCTTTCCCTCTTTCCCGTAACGTGAACGTGACAAAAGGGAGACGATTCTGTGAGCGTAGATACTTTAACAAGGATGGACCTGAGCGAAGCTGTATTTCGTGAGGTTGGATTATCGAGGAATGATTCTGCTGATTTGGTAGAATCTGTATTGGGCCATATGGCTGAAGCGCTGGTGGCAGGCGAGCAGGTGAAAATCTCCTCATTTGGCACTTTTAGCACACGGGACAAAAACGCCCGCATTGGCCGTAACCCGAAAACAGGTGAAGAGGTGCCGATTGCACCGCGCCGCGTGCTCACCTTTCGGCCTTCGCACCTTATGAAAGAGCGGGTTGATACCGGCAATAAGGCTTAAGCGATGGCGCTGGCAAAGCAAAAATCTGCACAAGCATTTCGGACAATCTCAGAGGTCGCTGACCTTTTGGATGTGCCGGCCCATGTGCTGCGGTTTTGGGAAACACGATTTTCGCAAATTCAACCCGTGAAGCGTGGTGGCGGGCGGCGGTATTACCGCCCTGAAGATATTGCGCTACTTCGTGGCATCCAAGACCTGCTGCATGTGCAGGGGATGACCATTAAAGGCGTGCAAAAAGTGCTGAAAGATCGCGGACTAAAGCATGTGATGGGCATTGGCCAAGAGGTGGAGCTGACCGTGGTTTCCCATAAGCCAGACTTGAAAGAGATCGTTAAGGGGCTGGAAAATTTACGCAGCTCGATAGCTTCTTCTCTTTGATGCGTTTCGCACTTGCACCTGCTGAAATTGGCGATATAACAAGCCTCAGTCGGGCTATGGCGCAGCTTGGTAGCGCGTTCGTCTGGGGGACGAAAGGCCGTGAGTTCGAATCTCGCTAGCCCGACCAATTATTCAAAACGCTGGCGCAAGCTGGCGTTTTTGACGTTTAGGGGGATGGAATTATGACCGCTGGTGTTTTGCCTTTTCAGGCCATTGAACAGATGATCGCGGACGGGGAAATTACGGCGACACAGTCGATTCCTGAAGCGCAAATTCAACCGGCTAGCCTTGATTTACGCCTTGGCGCAAAAGCGTGGCGGGTGCGGGCGTCTTTCCTGCCAAGTGCGGCAGGCATCACCCAGCGGATCAAGGATTTTTCGACTCACGAGATAGACCTGACCGAGGGCGCGGTGCTGGAAAAGGGCTGTGTTTACCTTGTGCCGCTGATGGAATCGCTAGCCCTGCCCGCGCATATTAATGCAGTGGCCAATGCTAAAAGCTCTACGGGGCGGCTGGATTTATTTACGCGGCTGATAACTGAAAACGCGACCGAATTTGACCGGATCGAGGCGGGTTATACCGGCCAGCTTTATGCTGAAATCTCGCCGCGCTCGTTTTCGGTGCTGGCCCGCCCCGGCATGCGGCTTAACCAGATACGGTTTCGCAATGGGCAGCTGGTATTGAGCGATGACGAGCTGCGGGCGCTGGATGCGGCGCAGGGGCTGGTGGACCAGCAGGCGCATATTTCTGACGGGCTTGGGTTTTCGGTGGATCTGACCCCGCGTGAGGGTGGAATTGTGGGCTATCGCGCCAAGCCACACACAGGGCTGATAGACCTTGATAAGCTGGCGCATTACCCTGTGGAAGAGTTTTGGGAGCCGGTGACGGCACCCAATGGCCGGATCATTCTGGACCCGGGTGCTTTTTACATTCTCGTGAGCAACGAGGCCGTGCATATTCCGCCGGATTGCGCGGCAGAAATGGCGCCGTATCTGGCGATGGTCGGTGAGTTTCGGGTGCATTATGCGGGGTTCTTTGACCCCGGTTTTGGTAACGAAAATGCGGGGGGTAAGGGCTCTAGGGGCGTGCTGGAAGTGCGCTGCCACGAGGCCCCTTTTGTGCTGGAGCACGGGCAAATTGTGGGGCGGTTGGTGTATGAGCGCATGCAGGCGGTGCCAAAGGTGCTTTATGGGGCTGATTTGGGCTCGAATTATCAGGGGCAAGGGTTGAAGCTGAGCAAGCACTTCAAGTCCTAGCGTGCGCCTCCGCGGCGACCCTTCGACAGCAATTTGTATGCAAAATTGCGCGTAAAATGACCAGCAATTTGTATGCAAAATTGCGCAAAAAAACGGGCCGACTTGTCGGCGCATGTCGGGGCAAGCCCGACCGGATTAATGCAACGTGGTGAAAGGGAATTTGAGGCCGAGATTGGCGGTGAGCGGGGCCATACCACCGGTTTGCAGGGCCATAACTTGCCCCGCGCCCAGAGTAAGATACATACGCTCGGTGAGGGCATAATCAAGATCAACGCCGTAAGCCAGCAGCAGCCCACCTTTGGTATCAACCCCCGCGCCGCCGCCAGCGCCCACAAACGCCTCGCCTGAGAGCGACCAGCGCGGGGTGAGCCTATGGCGATATCCCAGCCCGATAAGGCCGATTTGGTAACCGCCAGCGCCACCGGCGAGCGCGGTGTAGGCTTGGCCGGATAGATAGAGATTATCGCTCAGGAAAAGGTCAATTTTAGTGTCTATCATCAGCGGCGCACCGGTATTTGGTGCGGTTGGTTTGCGGAAATTGGCATTGGGGAATTGCTGGGTGAGGCCGGTGGAAATTTGCCATTCGGTGCTGTGGCCCTGACCACCACCAAAGGCGAGGCCGATGTTAAGTGCTGGGGAAACCACCAGAAAATCACCGGTGAGCGAGGTGATCGCGCTGACGCCCAGATCAAACCCGAGCCTGCCGGGCTGCCAGCGCAGGCCCGCGCCAATGCTGGCAATAAGCCCGCCGCCGCTTTCCACCGCGCCTCCGCCGCCGATGCCAAAAGCCGCCTCGCCGTAGGCACGCAAGGCCCCCTGCCCGAGCAAGTAGCGCTGGCCGAGTTGCCAGTCGGCATAGCCCTCGGCATCTCCGGCCACCGCACCGTTGGCGGCAATAAAGGTTTCGCGCGTATCGCTCTCGGCGAATATCATTTCGGCACCAAGCATATGCATGGTTTGCAAAGGCTGGCCGTTTCGCTTGGTGCTGCCGAGCGGAATATAGGGCCGGTAGCGCACCCGCATTTGGGAAAATTCAGTGTTGCCCCCTGCGCCACCGCCGCTGACAATCGCAAGATCAAGTGGGCGAGACAGTACGACGCCAAAGCTGGGGCTGGAAATATCGGAGCCTGAAACATGGGTCCAGGCCACGCCAGCCCCGAGGCGCACGCGGCCAAGGTTTATGCCTGCGTGAACTTGCGGGCGGAGCATCAGGCCGTCTCCCGGCACTTGGGCGGCCCCACCGCCGCCACCGATAAACAGGCTGGCATCGACGAAAAACCGCTCGCCGATGGGGGTGGTTTTACCAAGCTCAACGCCCCCAACAAAAAAGCCGCCGCCCTGCCCTAACGCGGCAGAATAAATGCTTTCTCCAAAATAAAACCCACGCTCGCTGACTACAAAAAGGGACATGCCGCTCAGGCCCTCAATGTCGGATTGATCATAGCTTAGGCTATCCAGCGCGAGGCGAAACACCAGATTGGGGCGCTCGGCTTGGGCGGGGGCGGCGAGGCAAAGAAACGCGAGCGCGGCGCGCAGGCTATTCAAACATATCGTCTTGATCTTCATCACTTTCCGGCTCCAGTGCCGCTTCGGGCGGCGGACGGTTGTCAAGCATCCCGCTGGCGCGCAGCTCGCGCACGCCGGGGAGGTCACTGGGGGTTTCTAGCCCGAAATGGTCAAGAAATACTTGCGTAACGATAAAAGTAACCGGGCGGCCCGGGGTCATTTTACGGCGGCCAAGCTTAACCCACGCCAGCTCTATCAGCATATCAATGGTGCCGCGTGATACGGAAACGCCGCGAATTTCTTCGATTTCAGCGCGGGTGGCGGGCTGGTGATAGGCAATTATCGCCAGCGTTTCAACGGCGGCGCGGGACAGTTTACGATGCTCAACCTGCTCTTTTTGCATCAGGAAACCAAGGTCGGGCGCGGTGCGAAAGGCCCAAGCATCACCGATGCGGCGCAAGGCCACACCGCGACCCTCATAGCGCTTGCCAAGATGCACAAGCGCCTCTTTGGCGTCACAGCCATGCGGCAGGCGCGAGGTGATCTCAGCCACGCTCATCGGCTCGGCGCTGGCAAAAAGCAGGGCTTCAACCATGCGCTCTTGCTCGCCCATTGGCGGGGCCTCAAACAGCGAGTCGTTGATCTCGTCTTCCATCATTGCGGTGCTCTTTGGCGGAGTTGAATAGGGGAGAAGGTATCATATTGCCGAATTTCCATGCGGCCTTCTTTGACCATCTCAAGCGCGGCGGCAAAGGTGGAGGCGGTGGCGGAGCGGCGTTTTTTTGGGTCATCCCGCCAGCTTTCGGGCAGGAATTGCGATAGCTCACCCCACTCCATGGCGGTGCCGATCAGCTTTTTCATCCGCTCCAGCGCTTGCTCCATCGTATAGACAGCGTCGCGCTTATAGTGCAGCGGCTCAAAATCGTCTTTGGTTTTGATGCGGGCATAGGCCTGCATCAGGTCAAGCAAGTTGGCATCATAGCGCACAGTGCGCTTGCGGCTATAAATCTCGGTTTGGCCACGGGCGAAAAAATCGCGGCCTAGTTGGTCACGCGCCATCAGGCGGGCAGCAGATTTGCGCATGGCCTCAAGGCGCTCTAGCTGAAAGGCGAGATGCGCGGCCATTTCTTCACCGCTGGGGCCTTCGTCTTTAGGGTCTGGCGGCAGCAGCAGGCGCGATTTCAGGAAGGCCAGCCACGCGGCCATAACCAGATAATCAGCCGCCAGCTCAATGCGCAGGCGCTTGGCTTCTTCCACAAAAATCAGGTATTGCTCGGCGAGCGCCAGAATGGACACCTGCCGGAGGTCAACCTTTTGGGTGCGCGAAAGCATGAGCAGCACATCAAGCGGGCCTTCAAAACCCTCAACATCGACCACCAAGGCCTCGGCCGCTAGGCGGGCGTTTACGTCGTTGGTTTCTTGCATAAAATCGTCAGCCACGCTCACCTCGCGGTCACGGCAATGCATTGCACTGAGCGGGCCAAAAGGGCCGTGCACATGTCGGCGGCTTCATCCATGCTGGTAAAACCGCGCGCCCGCAGGCGGTAAAAAACCCGTCCGCCAGCCTCGCGGCGCTCCACAAAGCGCACCAATTGGCCCATCAGGTCTTGGTTATCTTCCAGTAACAGGTCGTAATCACGATTGGCGCTTTCCTCGTCGTCATACGCGCCGAGTTGGATCATCCTTTCCCCGGTAAAACTCGCCGCAGGGGGCGCAGGGCTTTGGGCGGCTTCAGGGGTATTTGCAGGCGCGGGCGCGGGCGCGGCGCCGGTGGTGGCCTCCAGAATAGCACTTGCGATCGCGTCACTCAAAATATCGGCATTATCAGAAAGAGCAGCGGCTTGCACACGGCGCTCGGGGCGCAGCATATTTGGGTCTGCCCCCGGAATTGAGGGCGGAAGGGTGGAGGCTTGGGTCGGGGTTTCCGGCGTGGCATCAGCCAAGCTTTCAAGTGGCACTAAGATTGGTGGCACCACTATGGTTTCGGCTGGCGGGGTTACGTCTTCCACAACCACGCGCTGCGGGGGCGGTGCAAGGGTGGTTTCTGGCTCAACGGGGGCTGTGGCATCACTGCCCAAAACCTCGTTCACCTGCAAGCCCTGGTTATCCACCTCTGGCCCGCCGCTATTTGCTGGCAACTCACGCGCCTCGCCCGCCATGGCCTGAATAACAGGCACCTCGGTGGCATCCCGCCGCCCAAGCTCAAAAACCCAGTAAATTACAGCCATAACCAATGCCAAAGACACAAACCCGCCGACCCATTGCATATAGCCGTTGCTCTGCGCTACGGGTTCCGCAGTATTTCTGGCGCGCGCACGTCTTTCCAAGGGCCTGCCCTCGTCAGCCCCTTGTTCGCCATACTCGTCCCACAGCTTTTGTTTTAAGGTCTCGCTTAACTTGTCACGCATCGGTTTTTTGCCTCTCAAGGCACACTATAAATAGGGTGCGCCCCTGCTCCAACCCCTAAATCTGCCTGTGCGCCTAACGCATCTCGTCTTTCGGGGTTACGCCCAAGATACCAAGACCAGCGGAAATAACAACCGCCACCGAGCGGATCATTGCCAAACGGGCTTGGCTGAGCGCGGGCTGGTCTGCCAGAATAAAGCGCAGGCTGCCATCCACCTTGCCCAAATGCTGGAGCGCGTGAAATTCGGACGCCAATTCAAACAGATAGAAGGCGATCCGGTGCGGCTCATGATGGGTGGCGGCCAGCTCTGCCAAGCGCGGCCACTCGGCCAATTTCTTGAGCAGCGCCATTTCGGCGGGAGCGGTCAGCAGGCTGGTATCGGCTTTTTGCAGGCTCGAATCACTAGGGCCATCGGCCTTGGTCAGCACCGAGCACACCCGCGCATGGGCATATTGCACATAAAATACCGGATTATCCTTGCTTTGCTCCAGCGCTTTAGCGAAGTCAAAATCAAGCGGGGCGTCGTTTTTGCGGGTCAGCATAACGAATCGGGTTACATCGGCCCCGACTTGCTCCACCACATCGCGCATCAGCACAAAGGTGCCCGCGCGTTTAGACATTTTAAACGGCTCGCCATCTTTAAACAGCCGCACCAGCTGGCAGAGCTTGATATCCAGCGGCACCTTGCCATCAGACAGCGCAAAAACCACGGCTTTTAGGCGCTTCACATAGCCGCCATGGTCAGCGCCAAATACGTTGATCAACTCATCAAAGCCGCGCAAAATTTTATCGTGGTGGTAGGCGATATCGGGGGCGAAATAGGTCCACGCGCCGTCAGATTTCCGAACAGGGCGGTCAGCGTCATCGCCAAAATCGGTAGATTTGAATAGCGTTTGCTCGCGCGCCTCCCAGTCGTCCGGCAGCTTGCCTTTGGGTGGCTCAAGTTTACCTTGGTAAATCAATCCTTTATCATCAAGCGCTTGCAGGCAGGCCTCAATTTTGCCCGTGCCGTAAAGTGATTTTTCCGAGAAGAAATGGTCGAATTTCACGCCGATCAGCGCAAGGTCATCGCGGATGATATCCATCATCGCGTCGGTGCCATAATTCCGGATATCCTCAAGCCACACGGCCTCGGGCTGGTCAACATAGCGGTCGCCCACCTTGTCCTTTAGGGCCTGCCCGATCGGGATAAGATAATCACCGGGGTAAACCCCTTCGGGAAAGGAAACCGCCTGCCCATGGGCTTCAAGATAGCGCAAGTAAATCGAGCGCGCCAAGGCGTCAATTTGGCTGCCGCCATCATTAATCACGTATTCACGGGTTACTTTGTAACCGGCAAAATCCAGCAGGCTGGCCAGCGCATCGCCAAAAACCGCGCCGCGCGTATGGCCCACATGCAAAGGGCCGGTGGGGTTGGTTGATACGAACTCAACATTCACCGTGCGCCCGCCGCCAATATTGGAGCGGCCAAAATCTGTGCCTTTGGCGAGAATGTCGCCAACGAGCCCTTGATAAATGGCCGGATCAATCCGCAGGTTAAGGAACCCAGGGCCAGCGACATCGGCGCTCAGCACGCGGGCATCTTCCGCCAGCAGACCGGCCAATGCTTCGGCAATATCGCGCGGCTTCATCTTCGCAGGCTTAGCCAAAACCATAGCCGCATTTGTCGCCAAATCCCCGTGCAGCGCATCGCGCGGCGGCTCAACGGTTACATTGGCAAAGCTCAGGCCTTCGGGCAGCGTGCCAGCGGCCACCAAGGCCTCCAGCTTTTCCAGCACTACGGTTTTTATCTCGGCAAACAGGTTCATTTTATAAATTCCACATCAGGTTCGGCGCGCCATACCATATGGCACCCGCAAGGGCCAGCGCGCAAGGCCGCAAAAAGCACCAATGTATCAGCGCGGCGTGAGTGCCGCCTCGCCAAGCAGAGCAGCCTCGCCACGCCGCACTAGAACTTTTTGTGTCGTTGCAGGGCGTAACGGTCGGTCATGCCCGCAATATAATCGGAGATTTTGCGTGCCTGCGCCAGCTCGCCCGAAGCCCGCCAATCCTCCGGCAACCGCTCCGGATTTTCCATAAAGCCCGCAAACAATTCCCGCACCACCTGCGCCGTTTCAACCCGCATAACCTTCACGGTTTCATGCCGATACATATGACCAAACAAAAACGCCCGTATTTCTTTCAGCTCCTCCCAAAGCGAAGCTGAGAACTGTACCACGGGCCGCCCCAGCATGCGAATGTCCTGCGCACTCAAAGTACCAGAAGCCGCGAGCCGCGCAGCGCTTTCCGTCAACACATCCTCAACCATCACGCCAAACACCCGCCGTAAAGCCTCGTGCCGCCGCCGTCCTGCGTCCAGCCCGGGGTATTTGGCATCCACCTCGCCAAAACATCGGCCCACGATAGGCAGGTGCAAAATATCTTCGACGCTAAAAAGCCCCGCCCGCAAGCCGTCGTCAAGATCATGATTATTATAAGCAATATCATCGGCCAGCGCCGCCACCTGCGCCTCGGCACTGGCAAAAGTGCCTAGCTCAAGGTCAAACGCCGCGTTCGCCTCAGCAAGCGCATAGGGGATATCCCCCACCACTGGCCCGTTATGCTTGGCTAGGCCTTCCAGCGTTTCCCATGTCAGGTTCAGCCCGTCAAACTCGGCGTAATGCTGCTCCAGCTTGGTCACAATCCTGATCGCCTGCGCATTATGGTCAAAGCCACCGTATGGCTGCATACACTCATCCAGCGCGTCTTCCCCCGTGTGGCCAAAGGGCGTGTGGCCAAGGTCATGCGCCAGCGCCACGGCTTCCGTTAGCTCCTCATTCAAGCCCAGCGTGCGCGCAATGGTGCGCGCCACCTGCGCCACCTCTATCGAGTGCGTTAGCCGCGTGCGAAAGTGGTCGCCCTCGTGCTCCACAAACACCTGCGTTTTGTGCTTGAGCCGCCGAAAGGCGGTGGAATGGATGATCCGGTCACGGTCTCGCTGAAAGCAAGACCGATGGGCGCTATGGCCCTCGTCTAACTGCCGCCCACGGCTGTCGATGGGCTTTGAGGCGTATTTCGCCAACATGTGTCAATGCTCCGCACTTGCAACAGGTCTACGGCCCGCCTACATTCACTGTTATAACAGTTTAAAAGGGTTGAACAGATGCAGCTTACCATCCCCCCCAAAGTGACCCCGCGCGCCTTTGAGCGCTTGGCTGAGATCAATGATGACGCCGACACCCCACAAGCGCTGCGCATTGCGGTTGAGGGCGGCGGCTGCTCGGGCTTTCAGTATGAGATCGAGCTTGGTGAGCCAAAAGCTGACGACCTCGTGCTAGAAGGCAGCGGCCAGAAAGTGGTGATAGACCCGATCTCGCTGCCGTTCCTTGCAGACGCCACCATTGACTTCACCCAAGAACTAATCGGCGCGCGTTTTGTTATTGAGAACCCCAACGCCACCTCAAGCTGCGGCTGTGGCACCAGCTTTTCGATGTAAGCTCAGCCGCCCTGCCCCGCATTAAACAACTTCTTTAGATTGCTCAGCGCGGTTTCGCTGCCTTGATCGGCGGCGAGTTGGTAATAGTGCATGGCCGTGTTGATATTCCTCGTCACGCCTAGCCCGTTTTCATACATATAACCAAGGTTGGTTTGGCCGTTAGAATTTCCGTTTTCAGCGGCGCGTTCAAACCACCTTAAAGCCTGGGCATTGCTTTGCTGCACGCCCGTTCCGTCCAGATACATAAGCCCGATATTGGATTGCGCTAAAGCATAGCCCTGCTCGGCTGATGCCAGATACAGCCGCGCCGCCTCGGCTGAATTTGCCGCTACGCCGCGCCCGGATTCATATAAATACCCAAGGTTGTTTTGCCCTTGCCGGTTGCCCTGATTGGCCGCTTGCGTGTTCCAATAAAACGCCTGTGTATCATCCTGCGGCAAGCCTAGCCCGCGTTCATACAAATAGGCCAGCTCAGCTTGGGATTGCGCATTCCCCTGATCAGCTGCCAGCCTAAAAAACCGTGCTGCTTCTGGGTAGCTTTGCCTAATACCTTCGCCGTAAGCCAGCATATACCCCAGGTTATACTGCGCCAAAGCATAGCCGGTATCGGCAGCTTCGCGATAGAGCCGAAGGGCTTCACTTGTGTTTTGCCGTGTGCCACGTCCTTTTTCATAAAACAACGCAAGGTTGTTTTTGCTCACCACAGAGCCACCCGCCGCGCCGCGCTGATACCACAAAAACGCCTGCCCATCATCTTGGGCCACGCCGAAGCCGTTTTCATACATATAGCCCAAATTTGTTTGGCTATAGGTGTCGCCCTGCTCAGCGGCTCTACGATACCAATCAGCCGCCAGCCCATAGTTTCGTGTGGTTTTCTCTCCGTCATAATAGGCATCGGCGAGGTAAGACATCGCCTCCACACTGCCCGATCTTGAAGCCTGCTGAAGCTGCTCAAGCGTATAGTCAGCCACAGATGTTTGTGCCGCCATAGGCACCGGTGCCAAGGCCAGCGTTAAGCTAAAAACAGCCGCCGCGGCCGCACGTGTTAGGGTATCAAATTTCATAATTACAAACCTCCGTTTGCGTAATACTGACGGAAATTTCAGGAATATCAACTGTTTCGGTGGGTGTAGGCTAACTTTTTGCCTGAAATTCAGCGGGGTCGCGGCGATGGTAGCCAAATGCAGCGGCAACCTCCCAGTCTACACATTCATTGATCATCTGCGCCGCCTCGGCAGAAATCTCCTGCTCCCACGCTTTGGTCTTATAGTAATTTTGGCGCGTTTCACGGCTAACGCCCAGCTTTTTGGTTGGCGCTTCGGCCTCGACCAACCCCTTACTAGGTATCCCAAATTTCTGAAGCGCGGCGGTAAGTTCCCCCACAGGGTCCAGCACAAACGGCTCAAAATGCAGCACGGTTGAGGGCACAGGGGCTGCATTCGAAAAATCTCGATACGCGCGTAATTTCAGGTTCCAAAGCTCCATAGGTGATAGCAGAATCGGCGCAATATTTTCGCGCTGAACTGTAAGCCATGGCTGCGCAAGAAACCCGGCCAGCGTATCAGGCAAGGGCGCGCGGGCATGGTAGGGGTTGCGAAAAAGTGCTGCAATCCAGCTATAGGGGTCCCGCACCAAAAACAGCACAGAGGCGTTTTTGGCCGCATAGCTATCGTCCACTATGGGGGCAGCATGTTTCCATGCACTATGACCGCCAAGAGGCTTGCGGCGCATATCATCCAGCGCATCAGTAAAAAGCTCTAGCGCAAAGCCTTCCAGCTTTTCATGAACGCGGCGCTCTAAATGCTCAAGCTCAGCCGTTTTAGGGTTTGGAAAGCCAACAGAAACGCCCTTATGCGCCCGCAGCATCCGCACCACGGCGCGGGTGCCGGTATTGCGCTCGCCAAAAACCTTAACCTTGCGGTCTGGCTGCTTTTTTAGCAGCCTTGATATCTTACTTAGCGCCATCGGCTCCTTGCCTATTGCAGCGTGGCCCCATAGCATGCGAAAAAAATCCGGAGCCCGCCATGAAAATCGCCTCATTTAACATTAACGGAATAAAGGCCCGCCTGCCACGATTAACCGAATGGTTGCAGGAGAGCAATATTGACGTGGCCTTGTTGCAGGAAATCAAGTCAGTTGACGAAAACTTCCCGCGCGAAGCGATTGAGGATCTGGGCTATAACGTAGTGACCCACGGACAAAAAAGCTTTAACGGCGTGGCTATTCTGTCAAAACTGCCGATCGAAGACGTGACGCGCGGATTGCCCGGCGATGATGACGATGAGCAAGCCCGCTGGATTGAAGCGACGATAGATACCGTGCGAATCTGCTGCCTGTATTTGCCCAATGGCAACCCGCTGCCAGGGCCAAAGTTTGACTATAAGCTGGCATGGATGAGGCGGCTACACGCCCGCGCACAAGCCTTGCTTGAGAGCGAGGAAATGGTGGTGATGGCGGGGGATTATAACATCATCCCGCAGCCGGAAGACGCCCATAATATTGAGAACTGGGAGGGCGATGCCCTTTATCACCCCGAAAGCCTAAGCGCCTTTCGCAAGGTGCTAAACCTAGGTTTCACCGATGCCCTGCGCGCGCTCAACCCCGCCCCGCTCACCTATACGTTTTGGGATTTCCAAGCGGGCGCATGGAACCGCAATAACGGTATCAGAATTGACCACCACCTGCTCTCCCCCCAAGCCGCCGACCGCCTAAAAGCTTGCGAGATAGACCGCCATATGCGGGGGCGTGAAAAGCCATCTGACCACGTACCGATATGGATAGACCTCGACGTCTAACGCCCAACGCGCCGACATGGTGGGCTGCTAACTTTCGCAATTTTGCATACAAATTGCTACTGCAGGCCGCCGAGGCGGCGCGAGGCCGGAATTGACCGCCAGCTCCGAGCTTGCTTTGACCTCTGCGGGGCTAAAGCCCCACTCGGCCAAAGCACATTTTTCAGTAAACTGAAAAACGACTGCCGCTGGCCCTAGCCTCGCTGCGCTCGGTGGTTATGGCTGGCACCACCGCACATGAAACCAACCGTTTCGTAACGCTTGGCGGTTTCCGTTTTGCACGCTGTCGGCAAAACACCAGCGGCCCATGCAGGCAGCGCTGGAGAACACACGTTCGCCATTCATCAGCTGTCCAATTTGCGGGTAACGTGTGTCTGGGCCACTGCGCAGAGCCAGAAAGCTATCGCCTTCAGCCGATAGGCCAGAAACCGTGCAGCTGCGCACCCGCCCGGTAATTTGCGGAAATACGTCAAGGTTTTGCAGCACATCGGGCCAGAGGCCGAGCGTAAGGCCACCCGTGCCAAAGCGCAGGGGACCATATCGGCCGTTCACTGAAATCTGGGTACTGTCGGTATTTATATCGCATAGCCGCCCTACCTCAGCCAATTCTATGTCTGCTATTTGGTTGAGGGCTGTTTCTGGCAGCGACGGCATGCCGGGCGTGCAATCGCTGTTATCAAACACCGCGAGCCCGAGGCGGGTATCAAAGCAATATCCGGCGGCGTTGAGTATTTGATTACGCTCAATCCAGAGCGAATCGCAACTGGTGCCGCCTGCGCCAAGCGCGGGGAAGCTTTGCGCCATGCTCACAGCAGGCGTTAAGCCAATGATAAATATCAGGTGTTTCAGCATGTAGCCTCTAGTTCTTATCCGTCACGTCATGACCATACAGGTAATCAAACTGCCCCAGCAAGGTGTTCTGTGGTGCCATCCCTAACAACTTGTGTGCCGCCCCGCGCAGTAGGGGGTTGCGCAGGTGGTAAGACCACGCATTGCGCGCCGCCCCTTTTTGCACGCGGGTGGCGCGCGCTTTGCGGGTGGCTTCATAGGCCTGAAAGCCCTTTTCAATGCCGTTAACCTCCAGTGCTTCGGCTAGCACAAACGCATCTTCCAGCCCCATTACAGCCCCTTGCGCGAGGAAAGGCAGCATGGGGTGGCAGGCATCACCCACAAGGCCAATACGGCCATTCGACCAGTTCGGCAGCACCGGATGGTTAAACAGGCCCCAAAGGAAGGTCTCATCGACCTGCGCCAAAAGCGCCTGCACGGGCGGGGCGAAGCCTTGAAACGCGGCGCGCAGGTTTTCGGGCGAGTCTGGAAGGCTCCAGCCCTCATCGGCCCAGCCCGCGCGCTCCTCCACCGCCACAAAATTGATCAGCGTGCCGCCGCGCAAAGGATAGACCACAAGGTGCCGCCCTTTGCCCATAAACACCTGTGCTGCGTTTTCAAATAGCCCTTTTGGCAGGCGGTCGCTAGGCACCAGCCCGCGCCACGCCACTTGCCCGGTAAATTCGGCGGGGCGGCCTTGCAGGGCGAGGCCCCGCACTACAGAGCGCACGCCGTCGGCCCCGATCAGGCAATCGGCCTCGGCAGTGCTCTCATTGCCAAAGCGCGCCGAAACGCGGGCGTTTTTCTGTGAAACTTCGGCAAGCCGATGGCCAAACACCAGCTCTACCCCTGCATTCCGCGCGCCCTCGGCCAGCACACCCAGCAAATCAGCCCGATGAAACTGCCAGTAGGGCTTGCCATAGCGCATCTCAGCGCTGGCCCCCATGGGCAGGCGCACCACCTCGGCTCCGCGATAATCGCGCAGCACCACGGCCTCGGGGGTGTTGGCCAGCTTGGCGGCGGCATCTCGAAGCCCCAGCGCGTCCAGCACGGCCACGCCGTTAGGGCTTATCTGCAAGCCTGCGCCCACTTCACCCAGCCCGTCGGCCTGCTCAAAAACCCGCACCCGCGCGCCTTTTTGGGCCAGCGCTGTGGCCACCGCCAGCCCGCCAATCCCCGCGCCAATAATGGCGATGCCCTGCTCTTTTAGTGCCATATCAAGCCTGCCCTTCAGCGCCCAGCATTTCAAGAATTTCGTTTGTATCGGCCCCATCTTCGGGCATTTCCGTGGGCAACGGAATTGCCGCACCCATGCGTGGGGCAACCGCTGGCTGGCGGGTGCCTTTTACCTGCGTTAACGCCGTGCGCGCCGCCATATGCGGGTCATCCGCCGCCTCTTCATAGGTGAGCACGGGGGTTACGCAGGCGTCACTCCCCGCAAAGACCTCAGCCCATTCAGCCATAGTTTTCGTGGCAAACACGGCTTCCAGCTGCGCCATTTGCGCGGCGTGCAAATGCTTATCATGCTGCGCGCCATAGCTTTCAGGCGGCACGCCAAGCCGAGAAAGCATCTCCGCATGAAACTTCGCTTCAATCGCGCCCACTGCCACAAAGCGCCCATCCTTGCTGCCGTAGCAACGGTAGTATGGCACACCGCTATCCAGCCAGTTGCTCTGCCGCTCCGGCGTCCAGCCGCCCGCGGCGTGGAGGCCGTGAAACATGCCCATCATGGAGTTCACGCCATCCACAATCGCGGCATCTACCACCTGCCCTTTGCCCGTGCTGCGGGCCGCATAAAGCGCGGAAAGAATCCCCATGATGAGAAACATCGAGCCGCCGCCAAAATCACCTACAAGGTTAAGCGGCGGGGGCGGCGGGCGGTCTGCATCGCCCATGGCCTGCAAAGCGCCAGTCAGAGACAGGTAATTGATATCATGCCCCGCCTGCATGGCCATCGGGCCGGTTTGTCCCCAGCCTGTCATGCGCGCATACACCAGTGCGGGGTTTGCGGCCATCAGCGGCGCTGGCCCCAGCCCTAGCCGCTCCATCACACCCGGGCGGTTGCCCTCAATCAGCACATCGGCCCATTGGGCCAGCTTCTCAGCCACCGCCCTGCCCGCCTCGGTTTTCAGGTTAATCACGATAGAGCGCTTGCCCCGCCGATCAGGGCTTTGCGCCAAGCCAATTTCGCCGCGTTTGGGGCGATCAATGACCACCACATCAGCCCCGAGATCAGCCAAAAGCTGGCCCGCATAGGGCGCGGGGCCAATGCCGGCGAACTCAACAATTTTTAGCCCTGCAAGCGGGTGCATATCAGCCATTGGCGGCTCCATTTTTAGCGCGGTCGTATTTTTGACGTTTACAGGCATATAAAACCACAGAATATGCGCTGCATCAATAAAGCCTGCATAATCATGTGAGTGCAATTAAAGGTGCATCCCCAGTCGTCCGTGCTACTTATGGTAGTTATGACGCAGCCAAACCGCCCGATCACGGATTATTTAGCTCATTTGAGCGCTTTTCCCTTGAAGCTCGGGAAATAAACCCGAAATTAAAGGATAAGCATTAGGCTGCGGTACGCGCAGTTGCATTTTATTATTCGGGTTAGGAGGCATCATGCCATCATTTTCCACCACCCTTGAAGAGGCCATCCACAAAGCGCTGAGCCTCGCGAACGAGCGCCGGCACGAGTTGGCCACGCTAGAGCACCTGCTTTTGGCGCTGGTTGACGAGCCGGAGGCCCGTAAAGTTATGGTCGCCTGTGCCGTTGATATGGATAAGCTGAAGCGGCGACTCACGCGGTTTATTGATAATGAGCTGGATTCGCTTGTTTCGGAGGTTGAGGGCACCGAAGCCGCGCCGACGACCGGCTTTCAGCGGGTTATTCAGCGCGCTGCCATTCATGTGCAAAGCTCGGGCCACGCCGAGGTGACGGGCGCAAATGTGCTTGTGGCCATCTTTACCGAGCGAGAAAGCCACGCGGCCTATTATCTGCAACAGCAGGACATGACCCGCTATGACGCGGTGAATTTCATTAGCCACGGGGTGGCGAAAGACCCGGCCTATAGCGAGCATGTGCCACTGCAAGGCGCGGGCGATATGGCGGAGGATGCTGCGCCAGAAGAAGAGAAAAAAGAAACAGCGCTGGAGAAATATTGCGACGACCTGAACGCGAAAGCGCGGGCGGGCGAGGTGGACCCTCTGATTGGCCGCCAGCACGAGGTGGATCGCTGCATCCAGATTTTATGCCGCCGCCGGAAGAATAATCCGATTCTGGTCGGAGATCCGGGCGTGGGCAAAACTGCGATAGCCGAAGGGTTGGCGCGCAAGATTGTGGATGAGGAAGTGCCAAAAGTGCTGGCTGAGACCACGATATTCTCGCTCGATATGGGCGCACTGCTGGCAGGCACGCGGTATCGGGGCGACTTTGAGGAGCGGCTCAAAGCAGTGATGACCGAGATGGAAGAGCACGATAACGCCGTGCTGTTTATCGACGAAATCCATACGGTGATTGGCGCGGGGGCCACCTCTGGCGGGGCGATGGATGCGTCTAATTTGCTGAAGCCCGCCTTGCAAGGCGGCAAGCTGCGCTGCATGGGCTCGACAACTTATAAAGAATTCCGGCAACATTTTGAGAAAGACCGTGCGCTGGCACGGCGCTTCCAAAAGATTGACGTGAACGAGCCGAGCATTCCGGATGCTATCAAGATTTTGATGGGGCTTAAGCCGTATTTCGAAAAGCATCACGATATTCGCTATACGAATGACGGCATCAAAACCGCGGTTGATATGGCGGCGCGCTATATTAACGACCGCAAACTGCCCGACAGCGCGATTGACGTGATTGACGAAGCGGGGGCGGCGCAAATGCTGGTGGCCGAAAGCAAACGCCGCAAAACCATTGGCACCAAGGATATTGAGGCGGTTGTCGCGAAAATTGCTCGCATTCCAGCCAAAAGCGTTTCTAAGGACGATAGCGAAGTGCTGCGCGACCTTGAGAAGAGCCTCAAGCGGGTGGTGTTTGGGCAGGATGACGCGATTACGGCGCTTTCCAGCTCTATCAAGCTGGCCCGCGCAGGGCTGCGCGAGCCAGAAAAGCCGATTGGCAGCTACCTGTTTGCAGGGCCTACGGGCGTGGGCAAAACCGAAGCTGCCAAACAGTTGGCGGATACTTTGGGCGTTGAACTGCTGCGGTTTGATATGTCGGAATACATGGAAAAACACGCGGTTAGCCGCCTAATCGGTGCGCCTCCGGGCTATGTTGGCTTTGACCAAGGCGGGCTGCTGACAGATGGTGTTGACCAACACCCGCACTGCGTGCTGCTGCTTGACGAAATCGAAAAAGCCCACCCCGATGTGTTTAACATTTTGTTGCAAGTGATGGACCACGGCAAGCTGACAGACCATAACGGCAAAGCGATTGATTTTCGTAATGTGGTGCTGATTATGACCAGCAATGCAGGCGCCGCCGAGCAGGCAAAATCGGCCATAGGCTTTGGGGATAGCAAGCGCACAGGCGAAGATACTGCCGCGATTGAGCGCACGTTTACGCCGGAATTTCGCAATCGCCTTGATGCCGTTATCAGCTTCAGCACGCTGCCGCGTGAGGTTATCCTGAAAGTGGTTGAAAAGTTTGTGCTTCAGCTTGAAGCACAATTGATGGATCGCAATGTAACCATTGAGCTGACCGAGCCAGCGGCCAATTGGCTGGCCAAAAAAGGCTACTCTGAAAATATGGGCGCTCGGCCTTTGGGACGTACCATTCAGGAGTATATTAAGAAGCCTCTGGCGGAGGAGCTGCTGTTTGGCAAGCTCGCCAAAGGCGGCTCGGTGCGGGTTGAGGTGAAAGATGGCAAAATCCATCTGGAGATATTGCAGCCGGAAAAGCTGCGGATTTCGACGCCGAAAAAACCACCAATGCTGACAACCGAGTAAGCGCCGCCGAGCGTAGCGAGGCCACGGCCAGCGGCAGGCGTTTTTTCAGCTTGCTGAAAAACGTGCTTTGACCGAGTGGAGGTTTACCCCCGCAGAGGTCAAAGCAAGCTCGGGACTTTCGGTCAGCTCTAGCGTCGCGCCTCCGCGGCGACCCTTCGGGCCACCTTGTCGGCGCGGGTTGTGCAAGCACAACCGGTAATTACCGCTCGGTCAGTTTTAGCTCGATGCGCCGGTTAGCCGCTAAAGCTTGCGGGCTGTCCCCCTCGGCGATGGGTTGAAACTCGCCAAAGCCGGCGGCCGACAGGTGCGCGGGCGTGAGGCGCTCGACATCAATCAAATAAGTCACCACAGACAGAGCGCGCGCTTGGGAAAGTGCCCAGTTGCTGGCGGCGTTGCCTGTCGCGTCTGTGTGGCCTTCTACCTGTAATATCCAGTTAATCTCGGGGGGGATTTCACCTTCGAGCTCACGAATTACGCCTGCCAAATCAGAGAGTTGTTGCTGGCCCTCAAAGCCCAACGTTGCCGATCCTGGCTCGAATAAAACTTCAGATGAAAACACAAAGCGGTCCCCCACCACTTGCAATTCATCGCGCCCGCCCAGCACTTCACGCATGCGCCCGAAAAATTCGGAGCGGAACGAGCGCAGATCATTGGCCTCGGCTTCCAGCCGCACGGCCTCAGCCGCCAAAAGTTCATTTTCGCGGCTTTCTGCATCGGCGCGGGCGCGCTCTTCGGCGGCCACGCGGGCCAGTGCTGTGTTGAGGTCAGAGCCGAGCGTCTCAATTCTTATTTGCGCTTCGCTATCGGCGAGCGAAGACGCATCCAGCAACCCTTGCAGCTGGTTTAGCTCTTGGCGCAGAGCGGCTGTCTGCTGGTTTAGCAACTCAACTTGCCGCTGGGCTTCAAGCGAACGGGATTCTTCGCCTGCCAGCAACCGCTCAGCCTCTTGCAGAGCCGCTTGCTGGCTAGTGATCACCTCAAGGTTTTGCCGGTCTTGGCCCGATAGCTCACGCTGGGCCGCCCTGAGTGCGGCCAATTGCGTGAGCGTATCTTGCGCGCGCTGGCGCTCGGCTTCCAGCTGGAGTGTCATGGCCGTGAGCTCGGCATCGGCATTGGCCATGCGGGCGCGTAGGGCCTCTGCGGCAGCGGCTTCGGCGAGCTGGCCTTTTTCGGCGTCTGACAGCGCGGCGGCGCGCTCGGCAAGCGCCAGTTCCGCGGCGGTGATCTGGTTTTCGCTATCGGCTAATAATGCCTCTAGCCGTAGGCGCTCGGCCTCGGTTTGCGCGGTGCTTTCAGCGCTATTATCCAGCGCGCCTTGGGCATCAGAAAGCTGTTTGAGCACAGCAATGCGCGCCAGTTGCTCCAAATTCAGGTCTTCGCTTAGCGTGCGGCGGGCTTCGGTGAGCGCCGCGATTTGGGCGCGTAACGCCACCGCCTCCTGCAAGGCCAACTCTCGGTTATCCCCAAGGGCGGTGGTAGCAGTATCCAGCTCTCCGCGCAGGCTGGCGAGCTGGGCTTGTGCCGAATCGCGCTCCTGGCGTAGCCGAGTAATTTCACCAGAGCGTTCTGAGGCCGAAATCTGGGCGGCGCGCTTGGCGGCCTCGGCCAGAAACAGCGCCTGCGTTGCGTTCTCGATTTGCGCCTGCATTTGCGAAACCTGCGCGGCATTGCCGGATTGCGCGGTTTCAAGGTCCGCGATCATTGCCCGCAACGCCTCGGTGCGGGCCGCTGCCAGCCGCGCGGCCTCAGCCTCGGCATCCAGGCTGGCCTGCGTTGCGGCCACAGTACCTTCAAGCGATTGGTTTTGCAAAAGCAGCGCTGCGATTTGCGCTTCAAAATCGGTAATCCGCCCTGCGCTTTCACTGGCTTGCGTTTGCAGGCTATCGCGCTGCTGCGTCAAGGTCGCTATCAAGGCTGATTGCGCATTGCTCTGGTTTTCGGCCTCACTCAAGGCACTATTTAGCTCCCCGAGTTCAGTGTTCAGCGCCCGCCCGCGGGATTGCTCCAGCCCCAAAGCATCCGCTAACCCCGCCACCTGCTCGGAGAGCGAGCTCAGTTCTTCGTCTTGCTTATCAACGGTATCAGACAGCACAAACTGCACGATCATAAAAATGGAAATCACGAAAAACAGCACCAGCAAAAGCGCCGTCATGGCGTCCACAAATCCGGGCCAAATATTGGGGGCGTCTCGCCCACTGCCGCGCCGACCGAGGGCCATTTAGCTGCCCCGCGTGTTGGCCAGCGCCAAAATGCTTTGCGCCAGTTGCGCAAGGTCTGCGCGCAGATCAGCAATGCTTTCTTGCCTGCCAGCCGACATTTCCTCCAGCACCCGCAAAAGCTGCACATCAATATTGCGCAGGCGCGAGCGGGCTTCGCTATCCAGCAGGCCCGCGCTTTCTTCGCGGTCGCGCAAAATTCGCGTCATTTCTGACTGCGAGGCGGCGATGCGCTCAAACACCTCTTCGTCAATCCCTGCCCCGCCCGTATTACTGGCCATGGCGCTCACCGCCGTGGCCAGCTGGCCGAGTGACGCATCCGTTTTCTGGCGGGATTCCTCGCCGCGCAAGGTAACATCCTTGAGCGTTTCGATCTGCATCGCGGTTTGCTCCATGAAGCCATAAAGCGCCGAAAGATCAGTGCCCCCTGCCCCGCCTTCGCCGTCCCCCACCAAGCTCAGCGTGGTGATCGAGGACAGCCATTCCTCCAGTTCCATATAAAACCGGTTTTGCCCGTGGGAAGCAAAAAGCTCAAGCAAGCCCACCACCAACGAGCCAGCGAGGCCCAAAAGCGACGACGCAAAGGCCGTGCCCATGCCGCCGAGCTGGTCTTCCAGCCCGTTCATCAGGTTTTTGAAGGTCTCAGACGCCGATTGCCCCTCTTGCGGCGCAAGGCTTTTAATGGTGTCAACCACAGCTGGCACGGTGGTGGCCAAGCCATAAAACGTGCCGAGCAGGCCGAGGAAAATCAGCAGGCTAGCAATATAGCGGGTGATATCGCGCAGCTCATCTAGCCTTGTGCCAACCGAATCAAGAATAGAGCGGCTAGAGGTGGAGGTGAGCGATTTGCGGGCGCGGCTATCACGCAATAGCGCTTCTAGCGTGGCAAGAATGCGGGGAGAGCGCACAAATTCGTGGCCCGGGATATCCATCACAAAGCCTTTGATCCAGCGCACGGCGACCAAAAGCGTGAGGATTTGGTAAAAACAGGCCATCACGCCGATGACAAACACCGCGATAATAACCCCGTTTAGCCACGGGGACACCAGAAATACGTCCGACATAGACGGGAACATCGCGACCCCGCCAATGGCCACCAAAACCAAAATGATCAGCATGATCATGGCTTGTCGGGTTGGTCTGGTAAAGGATGGCTCGTGCTTAAAGTCGATCTCTAGTTTCATACAGCGTCTTTGCTCCTGAACACGCATAACAATAGCGCATTACAGCACTCAATTTGACATTTAGCCAGTGAATAACACAAAGCAAGTGGGAAAAACCCTTCAATTTGAGCGTGAACATGCCTATATGTTGTGCACACGAATTGATATTTTACAACTTTTGGAGTCGTTATGAACGAGCTTGTAGACCTGCTAACAACCACTGGCGCACCGGCCATAGCGCTCTTGGTATTCGCGATTATCCTTATTTGGATGACGGTAAAAACCATTCCACAGGGCGAGGAATGGACGGTGGAGCGCTTTGGGCGATATACCCGCACGCTCTCACCGGGCTTGCGCTTTTTGGTGCCGATCGTTGATAAAGTGGGCGCTAAAGTGAACATGATGGAAACCGTGCTGGATATTCACTCGCAAGAAGTGATTACCAAAGACAACGTGATGGTGGTGGCCGACGCGATTGCGTTTTACCAAGTGGTAGATGCCGCGCAGGCCTCTTATGAGGTGCGCGACCTTGAGCGGGCTTTGCGTAACCTTTCGATGACCAATATTCGTGCCGTGATCGGCTCGATGGACCTTGATGAAAGCCTCTCCAACCGTGATAGCATTAACCACCGCCTGCTCAGCGTGATTGATGAAGCCTCCCATAGCTGGGGCGTAAAAGTTACGCGCGTAGAGATCAAAGACCTTGCGCCACCGCCAGACATTAACGAAGCGATGGCGCGGCAGATGAAGGCCGAGCGGACCAAGCGGGCTGATATTTTGCAAGCCGAAGGTAGCAAGCAATCTGCCATTCTGATGGCCGAGGGCGAGCGGGAATCGCAAATTCTGGAGGCCGAGGGCCGTAAGGAAGCGGCGTTTCGCGATGCGGAGGCGCGGGAGCGTTCGGCTGAGGCCGAAGCGCGGGCGACAGAGATGGTTTCTAAAGCGATTGCCGAGGGTGACATTCAGGCGATCAACTACTTTGTGGCCAATAAATACACCGAAGCTTTGCGCGATATTGCGGGCTCGCCAAACAGCAAAACCGTGATGATTCCGCTGGAGGCCACCGGCCTGCTTGGCTCTATTGCCGGCATTGCCGATATCGCCAAGGCGGTTACCGGAAAGGACAAATAGATGGCTGAGTTTTTCATTTGGGTCTCTGAGGCCAGCCCGTGGTTGTGGCTGGCACTTGGCATAATGCTGATCGCGGTGGAGATCCTCGCGCCCAGCTTTATTATGATCTGGCCCGGCCTTGCCGCGGTAGGCATGGCGGTACTGGCGTGGCTCGCCCCCGGATTTTCGGGGCAAGCGCTGATCGCAATATTTGCCGCGCTTTCAATCGCGCTGCTCTTTGGTGGCCGCGCGCTGATGGCGCGGGTTGAGCAAGATGAGCCGCAAACGACACTAAACGCCCGTGGCAAAAGCCTGATCGGGCGCGAGGCCAAGGTGCTGAGCGTAAGCGGCTCGCAAGGTAAGGTGGAAATTGACGGCGTTCAGTGGCCCACAACCTGGGAGACCCACGCGCCGGAAGAAGGCCAGCACGTCACGGTCACAGATGCTGCTGGCGTTAACCTACGCGCAATCGTTAACAATTCATGAATTGAATTATTTAACAAAACATGTTATATTACCCATGTAAAGTAACTATTTAATGGTGCAACATGTTAAAAGCTATGGTTTTCTATGGTCTTAGTGCGTTGGTAGCTGCAAGCAGTGCAGCCAAAGCCTCTGACTTTTGTGATACGTATTCGGTTGTCCCAGGAGACACCTTAAGGTTGATCTCAGAGCGATACTATGGCTCGCGCGAGTATTCGCCTATTCTTTTTGAAGCCAACGCGAGCACGATCGGCGAAAATCCGAATTCTATCGAAATTGGTATGGAATTATCGATTCCCTGTCGGGAGAATATACAAATTCCTCAACCTACTGCCTTTCTGGCGCTGGTCAGCCCGGTGCCTGAAGCCACGCAAACTGTTGAACCGCGGTTTTTGGCTAAAGCCGGCGAAACCCCGTTTATCAACCATGATAGTTCAGGCATTATCCCTGACATTCTTGGCGCCGCATTGCGCGCCGGAGGGTATCAGGACTCGCTGAGTATTGCGCGCCCAAATGGTATTTCGGACGTTTTGCAGATTTCGATAGAGCCCAATGCGCTGCTTTCCTTCCCTTGGACAATGCCTGATTGTGGTGATGCCGCTTCGCTCTCGCCTCAGTCGATTTACATGTGTAACAATTACACATTCTCCAACCCGCTTTATGAGATAACGCTCGGGATTTTCACACCTGCCGATAGCCCACTTGCAACCGCACAAACCGCGCGCAGCTTTGCGGGCAAAACAATTTGTGTTCCTCAATTCCATACGGCAGATTTATTGGGCCAAAACGGCATTGCGGAAACCAGCGCCACCATTGTGCTCTCCCCAGATTTCCGAAGCTGCCTCGCAGGGCTGGAAACCGGTAATTACGACGCGATGCTAGCGGATTATCAAAGTTTTGGATCCATCGTTTCGCCTGATAGCCAATTAACGGATATTCCGGCATTTGCCCAAATAACCACGCTTCACGCGGTTGCCTATAGCCAAAATCCAGCGGCGATTGAGGTCTTGAAAATGGCAAACGCAGGCTTGAAAGAAATTCTGATTTCGGGTGAGTGGTTTGGAATTGTTAACCAACACTTATCAAACTAGAGGCTGAGCCACACAAGCCTGCCTCTAAGTTTCCTGTACGATCTTCAATCAGATGTCGACATCTGTAACAGCCTATCTATTTCAGGGTCTTCAATGCCCAATGTTTTTAGGTGAGCCGCCGTATTGCAAAGGTATTCCAGGTTTTCCCCTGCCGACCCTTTGGCTGATTTGATAACCTGCGCTTGCTCTTTCAGGCTAAGCCCACCCGCATATTGGCTGTGGTCAGGGTCTACGATATAGCAAATGGCCTGCACCTTTTGCCCGTCATTAAGAGTGAGCGTTTCAAGCCGTTCATGATACGCATAAGATACAAGCTCGCGCTTTTGTAAATACATGTGGACCTGCTCAGCGGCTTTAGCATCCACAAAATATGCCACGCCCTCACATTGCACGCCCTGCGCTGGGTCCAACCCGAGCACCAATCCGGGCTGCTTTTCATTGCCACGGTAATGCACAGACCACAAACAAAACGCGCGGTTAAACCCCGTTAGGGTCGCGCGTTGTTTGGCCTCAAACTCAAAACCCGGATTCCAGATCAGGGACCCGTATCCAAATATCCAAATACCGTTTTCGTATTGCATAGTAACCTTCTGTTTTTTGTGGTATACGCCGATAAACCAAAATATAGGAGCCCAAAATGAAATGGATGTTCAAATTCGTGTTTCTGGCAGCCGCACTTTGGAGCGGCTATTGGTATTTTGGCGCACGCGCACAAGAAAAGATATATGTTGATCTGCTCACCGAAGGCCGCGACCAAGGCTGGACAGCCGAGAGCCGGAACCTTGGTGTTTCAGGTTTTCCCAACCGGTTTGACACCACCCTAACAGACCTGAACTTTCGTGACCCAAGCGGGCGCTGGGGCTGGCGCGGAGAAGAATTTCAGATAAAAGCGCTCTCCTACCAGCTTAACCATATTATCATGGCATGGCCCGGCAAGCAGGAGCTAGAAACCCCCGAGGGTAGCATTGATATTATTGCTGAATTGCTCCGCGCGTCCTTGGTTGTGTCCCCTTCCACCAACCTGCCGCTCTCTCGGTTTCAGATCGAAGGGGAAAACCTGGATATTGAGAGCGAAAAGCTCGGGCCTGCCAGCATTGGCCAGCTTAATGGCGCTGTCTTTCAAGATGAAGATATGGCCACGCGGTACCGGCTCGGAATTGACCTTGCAGACATTGAGCCGCCGCAAAGTTTAACTAGGCGCTTGGGGGGCGGCAGCATTTTCAGCGGCCCAATCGAGAGCTTTAAGCTTTCGGCCCTGCTTGATTTTGATCGCGAGATAGACCGGCTCGCCTTAGAGAGTGGGCAACCCCCGCTGCCTGTGCGCGCTGAAATTGAGCAAAGCACTTTGCTTTGGGGCACCTCAGAGCTTACCATATCTGGCACGCTCGAAAAAGGAAGCAACGGCTTTGTTGCGGGGGACCTTAGGTTTGACGTGAAAAACTGGGAGCCGCTGCTGGACGTATTCAAGCAAGTTTCCAACCTAACAACCACCGAGCTTTTAACCCTAAAGCGGGCGCTTGACGGGGCGGCAGGTGGCGGAAACCTTGTATTCACCATTGTTTTTGAAAACGGTGAAAGTAATATTGGCCCCTTCACCATTGGCCCAGCACCCGTTTATCCGTTTTAGCGCTTCTTGCGACGGATCAGTTTGCCAATGGTAAAGGACGTGCGCGGCACATAAGCATAGCGGGTTTTGTGCAGGCGCGGCTCACGCACCAGCATGCGGTAAAGGCCGAAACCAACCAGAAAAACATGCGCAGCCGCGATGAAAACAAACAGGGCTGACGGCCCGAAATATTCAATAAGCGCCGAGGCCAGCAGCGGGCTGAAAATGGCACCAATGCCATAAAGGAACATCAAGGACGCGTTGAGTTCCACCATATTTTCGGCGGTCGCAAAATCATTGGCATGTGCCGTAGACACCGAAAAAACCGGATAGACAAAGGCGCCAAAAAGCAGAGCCAACAAGACAACTTGGGTAAAGTTTGAGGGGCTAAGGCCCGCCAAAAGCGAGCTGGCAGCAATGCCCAGCGCCGAAATGCCTATGAGCACCTTACGGCGGTCAAATTTGTCTGCCAGAAAACCAACCGGAAACTGCGCCAGCGCCCCGCCCACCAACACAGAGGCCAGAAAATAGCCTATTTGCACAGCGGTGAGGCCAATTTCGCCGCCATAAATAGGCCCCACCATCCGAAATGATGCACCCGAAACACCCGCCACAATCACACCCATAGCCCCAAGCGGAGATGTCAGCATGGTTTTGAGCGGCCGGAGGCGCGGGGCTTTGGGGGTGGCTGGCTGTTGCAGTTTTGTAAGCGTAAGCGGAAAAAGGCAGGCGCAGCAAAGAATGGCCAGCAGGTTATAGGACACATAACTCGCGGGCGCCAATGCCCCGATCATCAGCTGTGCCATGGCCGAGGCCACCGTATCCACCACGCGATAAGAGGCCATCACGCGGCCCCGGTTTTGGTTGGTCAGCTTGGCCTGCATCCATGCCTCAATAATCGTATAGCACCCAGCCACGCAAAGGCCTGTCATCACTCTAAGTGCCGCCCAAGCCAGAGGGTCTATCAGCAATGGGTGTGCAATCGCCCCAATGGCACCCGCAGCCGCAAAGGCCGCAAACGCACGGGCATGGCCGACCTCCCCCATCAGGCGCGGGGCCCACCAGCAGCCGATAAAAAATCCGGTAAAATGCGCTGAGCCAAGCAGGCCAATCTGGGTATTACTAAAGCCTTCTTGCAGGCCTGAAAGCACATCTAGCGGGCCGATCGCACCAGAACTGAGCTGGAGCATCGAGATTGATGCAAATAGTGCAGAAAACGAAATGAGTAGGCGCATTTTACCCTCGCGATTCTGGTCATCTTGGCAGGAATTTTACCGAGCGTTTCCGTTTTTCCGACAAATTCATGTCGGTTTAGGCTCTTTTCGGTCGTGCTTGCACGACCCGCGCCGACAAGGTGGCCCGAAGGGTCGCCGCGGAGGCGCGAGGCTAGAACTGTCCCATTATAACAAAAATGGAAACCCGTTCTCATGTTTGAGCAGCGCAATTTTGCCTTCGACCCCACCCGCGCCAGAAAAACCGCCAATGCCGTTTTTTGAAAGCACACGGTGGCACGGAATAATAACGGGAATCGGATTAGCCCCGCAGGCCTGCCCAATGGGCTGTGCCGGGCACCCAAGCGCCTTGGCAATCTCGCCGTAAGTAAGGGTTTCACCATAGGGAATTGCCGACATGGCAGCATAAACCTGCTTTTGGAAATCCGAGCCTTTCGGCGCGAGCGGCAAATCAAATTCTGTGAGCCTACCTGCATCATAAGCCTCAAGCTGTGCCACGGCTTCAGCCAATAGCGCCGAGCCATTTCCTTGCGGCACGGCGTCCCAATGAAGGGCCACAATATGCGGGCCATTACTTTCAACGCCCAGCCGCCCAAAGCGCGTTTGGGCAACGGCGATCATCGGCCTTCCACCCGCCATGCCAGCAGGCTGAAAAACGCCGCGGCCAGCAGGTAAATCCAACCCTTGGCCAATGGCAAAAGCCGCACATCTTGCACGACATACGCCCCACGAGACACCACGCCCGCCCAGCTACGGCCTGCCGCAAGGCGGCCTTCGCGCACCACACGAATGCTCGGCAGCCCGCGCTCCAGCGCAAATACGCCCCCCCCCGAGCCATCCACCAGCGGGGATAGCAAGGCCCCGGTCGCAATCGGCGCCGCAAATTCAACTGGGGTTGCCGGGCCAGTCGCCACAACCGTCAGGGCATCGCCCTCAGACAGCCGATATACGCCGCTTTCCACGGCTGTAAAGCCAAGCTGCCAACGGCCCTCAGAAAGTTGGGTAAAACCAAGCACCTGTTCCTCGCCGCTGGGAGAGGTCACCGTCAGCTCGCCGACGTCTCCACTCAGCATTTGCCGTTCAACCACCACATCCATGCCCCGCGCCGAGGCCCGCAGCACGTTTTCCTCCAGTTCCGGCTCTTTCATCAGCCAGTGCGCCAAGCGGCGTAGCAGTTCGCGCTGCGGTCCGCCGCCTTCAAAGCCACGGCTCCACAGCCATGCCTGATCAGAGGCCAGCAGCGCCAGCCGCCCTTGCACCACGCGCGAAAGCACAAGCAATGGCCGCCCATCAATGCCCTCCATCACCGTATCTCCGCCCGTTAGCTCAACTTCGATTTGGCGCATCCAACGGCCCCAGCTCGGCTCATTGCCGTCAAGCCCCTGCCCTGCCAGCCCTTCCGTTACCGGATGCCGGCGGCCAATTTCGGAAACCCTCGGCAGGAAGCCTTCTTCCATCACCCGCCCCGTAGGCGCAGCGGGCAAAATATCCCTTAGCGGTGAGCGGTACAGGCTTTCAGCCGAGGCATATGAAGGGCCGGACGCGATCAGTACCGCCCCGCCGCCCCGCACATAATTAGCAACATTTTCGATGTAAATTTGCGGCAGCACCCCTTGCCGCCGGAAGCGGTCAAAGATGATGAGGTCAAAATCACTGATCTTTTCGGTAAACAATTCCTGCGTTGGAAAGGCGATCAGCGACATTTCTTCATACGGCACACCGTCTTGCTTTTCGGGTGAGCGCAGAATGGTGAAGTGCACAAGGTCCACCGCGGCATCGGCCTTAAGCAGGTTGCGCCACGTGCGCTCGCCGGGGTAAGGCTCCCCCGAAATCAACAGCACGCGGAGGCGGTCCCGCACGCCGTTTACGCTCAAAATCGTGCGGTTATTAAGGCCCGTTAGCTCACCCGCCAGCTCGGGCGTGCGCACTTCAAGCAGGTTAATGCCCGCATGCTCAATGCTCAGGTTCAACGGCACATCACGGTTAAGCGGCAGGTCAATCACCTGCTCAGTGCCGCCGTCAATGGTGGCAATAACGCGCGCGTTTTCGTTACTATCCGGTGCCGCGCCCTTGTCCTCAATCCGCAATACAAGCTGCACATCTTCCCCCACAATCCCAAAGGCGGGCGCGGTGGTAACGGTGATAGACCGATCCCAATCGCGGCTTTCCCCGGTCATGAGCTGATGTACGGGGGCGCTGGGGAAATAGGGCGTATCCGCATCATTGACCACGCCATCAGTGATCAGGAAAACGCCGGATAAGCGATCAGCCGAGACCGTCCCCGCCGCCTCTCGCAAGGCTTCCACAAGCAAGGTGCCATCGCGGCCCGCATCGCCGACTTGGCGCAGTAAAACCTCGGGCGGGTTGGCCAGCGCGGCCAGTGCATCCTGCAAATCCTCTAAGGATTTTGCGGTTTGCTCGGGCCGTACCGTCAGGCTTTGAGATGAGCTTTCGTCAACGATGATCACCACCGCATCGCGCTCCGGCAAGCGGTTTTCTTCGCGTAAAAGCGGGTTGAGCAAAGCCAGCCCCAGTGCGGCCAGCGCCAGCGCCCGCAGCGGCCAACCCTTTAGCCCGCGCCACGCCGAAAATGCCAGTAAAACAAGCGCCACTGCGCCCAGCGCCCCAAGTAGCCACAGCGGAAACATAGGGTCAAAATTTATGCTGCTGGTCATTGGCCCAACCTTTCCAGCAAGGCGGGCACATGCACTTGATCTGATTTATAGTTGCCCGTCATCACATACATAATCAGGTTAACGCCAAAACGCTTGGCCAGCTCGCGCTGCCGCTCGCCCCGCGCGCCCGTGCCCACCGGATACATCGGGCGGCCCTGCGGGTTTATCGCCCACGCGCTGGCAAAATCATTGCTGCCGATCACCACCGGGGTCACGCCATCATTCAGGTTGCGAAATGGTGCGCCCTCTATCGTCGTCAGGTTACTCGGGGCCTCCACCCAAAGCTGTCCCTTGGCCCAGCGACCGGGAAAAACCTCCAGCAGGTAAAAACTGCGAGTAAGCACGTGGTCAGATTCGATCGGCGCAAGTGGCGGAATCTCGAGCTGGCTGGTAAGGCGCTGAAGGGCGGCCCCGTTAATAGACCCTGCCCCAAGTTGGGCATCACGGGTATCAAACATGATCATGCCACCATTGCGAAAATAGCTGTTAACCTTGGAAACGGCCAGTGGGCTAAGCGGGGTTTGCTGATCAGAAATCGGCCAGTAAAGGAAGGGAATAAGCGAGATATCATGTATCTCGATATCTACTGAAATAGGGTCAACCGGCTCTATGGATGTGCGCTCAAAAAGCGTGCGGGAAAGGCCATAAAGCCCCGCGCGGGAAATTTCGTCGGTGCGGGTATCACCCGTGAGCACATAGGCCAGCACCGTATTATCGGCGGCCAGCAAGGCGCGCTCGTCTTGCGCTTTGGCTTGCGGAGCAGGCACCAGCAACAGCGCCAAAAGCGCCGCCTGCGCCCCGCCCGTAAGCCGCCCCGAAATAAACAGCGAGGCGAGGATATCCAGCGTGAGCAGCAGGAGGGCCGCTAGCAAGAATGGTGGCTTGAGCGGCGTTTCGGGCTGGGTTTCAAACCCCTCACGCGCAATGCCCAAAGGCAGGCCGGAAAGCGCTTGCGGCAGGGTTTCTGCCGTTAGCAGGTTAATCGCAACCTCGCGCTCGGCGCTCTGGTAATAGCCCGGCGGGGTGGTGGCCGTGCGGGGGCTGCTCGCCAGCGTTTCACCAGAAACAGCGCTGGAAGGCGCGGCATCTATTAGGTTGCCAAAGCCATCTAGCGCGCGGGTCAGCAGCCAGTTTTGCCCAGCCAATTCATCAGCCGAGGCCGCGCCATTGCGGGCCGAAACCGAAAGCCGCGTGAGCATGTCTACAAACAGGCCCGAAAGCGGCAGGTTGGACCATTCGGCATTGGCCGTAACGTGGAAAAGCACGATACGCCCCTGCTCACGGCGCGCCGAGGTGACCAGCGGCGTACCGTCTTCCAGCGCGGCCATTACCTTGCCTGCAAGGTTAGGCCCCGGCTGGGCCAGCACCTGCGCCATAACCTCTACATCTTCCGGCACGCTTAAGCCCGCAAACGGGCTTTCCGCAGGAAAAGGCCGTAGGCGTTTTGGGGTGTCCCATGTCATCGCGCCGCCAAGCTGGCGGCCGCCAGCGCGCAGGCGCACCGGCAAAAGCGGGTCAACCACCGTAAGATCACGCGAGGCGGCGGCGAGGCGCGGGCCGGCAAAGCGCAACAGCGTGCCGCCCTCTTCCACCCATGCCATCACTCGTTTGGTATCTTCCTCTGGCAGCGCGGCCACATCGGCAAGGATCAGCACATCTGGCACCGCTAGCAAAATATCGTCCAGCGTGCCTCGTATCACTTGCGAAGACGGCTCCAGCGCCTTTTTCAGGAAAAACAGCGGGTCAACAAGTTGCGGGCCTTCTTGGCTGTCGCGCGGGGTATAAAGCGCCACTTTACGGCGGATAAGGCCGCTATCTGCCAGCACAACGCCGCCAGCAGAAACGCCCTCGGCAAGGGCAATGCGCTTAATGCGGTTGCGCAGCTCAAAGGGCATATCAAAGGGCGCGCTGGCCTCGGATTGCCCCGCCTCAAAACGGGCCTCGGTGCGCCAAAGCACCTGCTCAATGCCATCTGGCGAAGGGCCAATGGCGATGAGCGGCACGGTTTGGCTGGCCTCGGTATTGACCCGATGTACAGGGGCCACGAGCAGCTCGGATTCAATGCGGGCAGGCAGAAGGGAAAGCGCTGGGAAATGGCTGGTAACAAGCGTTACGTTGCCCTGCGCTTTCAAGGCGCGGGCAAGGGTTCCTGCGTCTCCGATACCGTCAGAAAGCCATAAGGTTTCAAACGGCTCCTGCGGGTTTTCAGCCAGCCAGTTGGCAAAGGCCTCACGGTTTGGCGCGAAGGGCGCAGGGGTGAAGGATTGCACAATCGGCGCGAGATCTTTGGCCGCGGTGAAGCCGAGGTCTCCCTCGGCAGGCAGCGGGGATGTGAGCAAACGTAGGGCCACGGGGCGGTTGGCACTGGCGAGGACCTCCTCAACCTTGGTGAGGCGCTGGCGCCAATCAGGCGCAGACGCCCAGCCACCGTCAAGCAGCACGAGCAAACGGCCAGAGCCCGCGACCTGCACGCGCGGATTCAGCACCGGCTCGGCAAAGGCGATAATGGCGGCGGCGAGCGCGGATAGGCGCAAAAGCAGTAGCCACCACGGGGTGTGGTCGGGGGTGCTTTCGGGGTCTTTCAGGCCCAGCAGCAGCCGCACACCGGGGAAGCGGCGGCGCGAAGGCGCAGGCGGCACGGCGCGCAGCAGCCACCAAAGCAGCGGCAAGGCGAGCAGGCCCAGCAGGATAAGCGGGTTAAGAAATCCGATCACCTTTTGACCCCCAAAGCACTGAAAAGCCACAGTAAAGCGGCTTGCGGGTTATCGCCGGTAGAGTGCCGCAGGTAATGCCATCCGGCGCGATGTGCCCAGTCTTTCAGCATAGCGGAGCGGGCGTCTAAGCGTTCTTGATAGGCCTCGCGCAGGGCTTTAGCGCGGCGAGTTTCAAAATCTATCGCCCCGCCCATGCTTTCAAAAATGATGCGGCCATCATAGGGGAAGGCCTCCTCTGAGGGGTCCAGAATATGGATGAGGGCGCCATCATTTCCGGCTTCGGCATGGGCTTTCAGCGCAGGAAAAATATCATCTTCCGCGCCCATAAAATCAGAGAAAAACAGGCGGTGGCCGCCGCGCGCACCGTGCGGGGGCGGCAGAATGCCGTAATCACTGCTTTGGCCAAGATCAGCCAGCGCCACGGCCATTTGGTGAAGTTTCGCTTGGCCAAACCCTGGCCGCGGGGCGGCGGTCGCGAGTAGGCTCACCCTTTCGCCCGCGCGGCTAAGCAGGCTCGCGCATGCCAAAGCCAACACCTTGGCGCGGGTGGATTTTGGCACGTGCTTGGCGCTGTGGTAGTCCATCGCTTGCGAGGGGTCGACCCAAAAACCAATGGTTTGGCTGGCCTCCCATTCGCGCTCACGAATAAAAAGCGCATCCCCTTGGGCCGAGCGCCGCCAGTCAATGCTCGCAAGGTTATCGCCCGGCATTGCGTGGCGATATTGCCAGAAGCTCTCGCCACTGCCCGCGCGCCTACGGCCATGCGCGCCCATGGCCACATTGGCGGCCAACCGCTCTGCATCCGCCAAAAGCGGGGGCAGCGCGCCAGAAAGCGCTTGCGCTTCGGCCCTTAAAAATTGCGGGGTTTGGCTCACGCGGCGGCGCTCCGGCTGGCCGCCTCTGCCACGAGGTTCGCGATAATGTCTTCCAGCGTAATCCCCTCGGCCCGCGCCGCAAACCCAAGCGCCATACGGTGGATAAGCACAGGGCGTGCCAGCGCTTCTACATCAGTAATCGAGGGGGCCATCCGCCCTTCCAGCAAGGCCCGCGCCCGCACCAAAAGCATAAGTGCCTGCGCCGCTCGTGGCCCCGGCCCCCACACAACGGCTTTGTTTACCAGCTCGCTCGCGCCCTCCCCCGGGCGGGCCGAACGCACAAGATCAAGGATCATATCCACCACCTGCTCACCCACCGGCATCCGCCGAATAAGCAGCTGCGCTTCAATCAGGTGTTCGGTGTTAAACACCGGCTCAAGCTCTGTGTTTCGCGTGCCCGTGGTCGCCAAAATGATGGCGCGCTCGTTTTCATAAGTCGGATAATCAATGTCTATCTGCATCAAAAACCGGTCAAGCTGGGCTTCGGGCAGCGGATAGGTCCCCTCCTGCTCAACAGGGTTTTGCGTGGCGAGCACGTGAAACGGCTCGGGCAAATCAAACCGCTGACCAGCCACGGTAACGTGGTGCTCTTGCATGGCTTGCAGCAGGGCCGATTGCGTGCGCGGGCTGGCGCGGTTAATCTCGTCACCCATCATCAGCTGGCAAAAAACCGGCCCTTTAACAAAGCGAAACGCGCGAGAGCCATCATCAGCGGTTTCCAGCACTTCCGAGCCGATAATGTCAGACGGCATAAGGTCTGGCGTGAATTGCACGCGGTTGGATTGCAGGCCAAGCACGGTGCTAAGGGTATCAACGAGGAGGGTTTTTGCCAGCCCAGGCACGCCCACCAACAAGCCGTGACCGCCACAAAGCACGGTCATCAAAGTTTGGTCCACCACCGCGTGCTGGCCAATAACCTTGCGCGCAATCATCGCTTTAGCATCTTTCAGCTGGCGACTCAGGTCTTTAATCTGCTCAACGGAGGCGGTATCTGACATTATAAATTCCTTTTTAATTTGCGCCAGTTTAACCACCGCAGTAGATTCGTCTAGCAAAGCTGCGAGTATCTCGGCTGAAAACTACCGATTTTGGGTAAAAACATGAGCAAACCTGATCAGAATACCGTGAAGCCGAGCGCTGACAGCCTTGCGGGCGCCGCCCAGCACTTTGCCAAGCGCGGCCCGGCACCTGTGCATTTGTGGAACCCCGAGTTTTGTGGCGACCTTGATATGCGCATTGCGCGGGACGGCACGTGGTTTTACCTCGGCACCCCGATTGGCCGTCTGCCGCTGGTGAAGCTATTTGCTTCAATCATCAAGCGGGAAGGTGAGGATTATTTCCTCGTTACGCCCGTGGAGAAGGTCGGCATTAAGGTGGATGACGTGCCTTTTTTAGCGCTAGATTTTAACGTCGAACAAAATTCGATTGTTTTCGAAACCAATGTTGGAGATCGGGTGCCGCTCGGGCCCGCGCACCCAATGCGCATCGAGTTCAATGCAAAAGGTGAACCCGCACCCTATTTGCTTGTGCGCGCCAATTTGGAGGCCCGGATTGATCGCAAAAGCTTTTATCGGTTGGTTGATCTGGCGCAGACGCACACCCACCAGGGTGAAGACTGGTTAGGGGTTTGGTCCGACGGGCAATTCTTTCCCTTCATCCAAGCAAGTCAGCTTTAAGCAGTATTCCACAGGTGCCTTATTCGCTTAATGTACAAAACAACAATTCACTTCCATTTCATGTGTTTTTGTGTTGAATAGTGAGGATAATACGGCGATCTAATTGGTAAATGTAGGTTTCATCACTTGTAAATGTAAAATACTTTCAGGTGCCTGTGGTTCATAGCAAGCGTCAAACCATTCGAAAACGGAACAAAATTGCAACAATTTCTGACCTCACTAAAACACAGTTTTGGTAATTTCCAAAATTGGCAGGCAGCGTCGTTTGACCATGCAATCGTAAGCCTCGAGGCTGTGTTCCTACGCATTGCAGAGAAAGAGCGCCTCGATAAAAAAGACATTTGGGACGCGGCAAAAATCACCTTGCGTATCCACCGTAATAACACCGATGTTTATGCCATTATATTTGGCCTAACGATCATATCTTTGGCAACCGGCACCTTTTCTGAGCCGGGGTTTGACTATGGCCCATGGCGGCCGGTAGTCATTGGGCTGGCAGCCCTATTGGCCGCCGCTATTCCTTACGTTCTTTTATTGGCTTTAGTGCCGATTCATCTCATATTCTCAATCAGTATCTGGGCACTTGTGGCCGTGAATGTAGTGCTGTCCTCAATCATATTCAGCATCATTGAACCCGCGATTCCCAACTATTTTTACACTGGTGGCATTCTGTATTTTGATGATCTTTTCTGGAAGATTTTTGTGTTTTATGCGCTAGCACTGCCCTTCGTTCATGCCAGAACACACCAAGTAATGTGCTTTCGGAAGCATAAAAGTAGGCAGCAAAGCCCAACCATTCAAAAGTATTTACCGATAGACAAAATCGGGCCGCTCATCGCGGTTTCTGCGCAAGACCATTATGTAAAAATCACCACAGAAAAAGGCTCCCATTTGGTGCGCCTGTCTATGACAGACGCCACAAAACTTGTGCCGGAAAATTCGGGCGTTCGGGTGCATCGCTCCCACTGGGTTGCGAACAACACCATGCTTTCGCTTGAAAATAACTCAGGGCGATACTTTGTCACTTTACAAAACGGCACACAAATTCCTGTTGCCAAAGCACAGGTGGGCCAGGTTCAACGTGTTTTAGATAGTCGCGGCTAAATCCAGCCCGAAAATTCTTCAAGAACCTGTCGGTAAATTTCCCGTTTAAACGGAACAATGAAGTCCGGCAAATCGGCTGGGTCCATCCACTTCCACTCCGAAAACTCGGGATGAGCTGTCGCGATGTTTACGTCGCTTTCCTGCCCCGTAAACCGCATTAAAAACCAGCGTTGCTTTTGCCCACGATAGCGCGGCTCACCTGAGCGCCGCACCCAGAGCTTGGCCGCCAACTCGCGCGGAAAATCATATTTTATCCAGTCATCCGTTACCGAGATAATATCAACCAAACGGGCTGGAATGCCGGTCTCTTCCTCCAGTTCCCGCAAAGCCGCCGCTTTGGCGTCCTCGCCTTTATCAATGCCGCCTTGTGGCATTTGCCAAGCTTCACCATCTGTGTCTATCCGCTTGCCCACAAACACTTTTCCGGCACTATTTAGCAGCATTAGCCCCGCATTGGGCCGATAAGGCAGCGCCAAAAACTCTTCGTCTGTCATAATAAAACCCTAAAAAATCAGGGGGGCACCAAAGCCCCCCTTCGTTTTATCGCCCGCCAAAAACCGTGATGCCTTTGATCAGATCGATGGCAAAGGACAGCTGGTTATCTTGCACTTTCAGCTTGGCGGCGGCCTCTTGTGCCGCGCGGTCGGCCTCTAGCTGAGCGCGCTCATCTTCTGTCAGGCTATCGTTAGAAATAGCCCCGCGCAGGTCGGCTTCCGAGCGCCGCTGCGGCCCATCTTCGGCATCTGGGTCAACTGGCGCAGGCGGCACGTAATCCACGATGATATCCGGCTCTACGCCAAGCGCCTGAATGGAGCGGCCCGAAGGGGTGTAGTAGCGCGCGGTTGTCAGGCGAATAGCGCCGTTACCCTGCATCGGCATAATGGTTTGCACCGAGCCCTTGCCAAAGCTCTTGGTGCCCACAACCACTGCGCGCTGATGGTCTTGCAGCGCGCCGGCCACAATTTCAGAGGCCGAAGCAGAACCGCCATTAATGAGCACGACCAAGGGCTTACCCTCGGTCAGGTCCCCCTCAGAAGCACTAAATCGGTTGGAATCCCGGTCATTGCGGCCTCGGGTCGAAACAATTTCGCCCTCATTAAGGAACGCATCAGAGATGCTAATAGCCTCGCTCAGCAGCCCGCCAGGGTTATTGCGCAAATCAAGCACAAAACCGTCGATATTCTCGATACCACCAGCAGCCTCGATTTCGCGCGCCATGCCCTCGGCCATGTTGGGGTAGCTCTGCTCATTAAACGTGGTTACGCGCATCACAATGGTGCGGCCCTCGGTGCGCACACGCGCCGCTGTCAGCTTAATAATGGCCCGCGTCAGGGTCACTTCAAATGGCTCGGCTGTAATATCCCGCACAATAGTGAGCGTAATATCAGAGCCAACCGGCCCGCGCATCAGGTCTACCGCTTCGTTCAGCGTTAGGCCCAACGTCGGCTCGCCGTTTACCGCCGAAATAAAATCGCCCGCCTGAATACCAGCATCGTCCGCAGGCGTGCCATCCATGGGTGAAACCACCTTCACCCAGCCCTCTTCCTGCGTTACTTCAATGCCCAGCCCGCCAAATTCGCCGCGCGTATCAAACTGCATTTCTTCATAGTTCTGCGGTGGCAAATAGCTGGAGTGCGGGTCCAGCGAGATCAACATACCGTTGATCGCAGCCCTTATCAGCTCCTGGTCATCCACATCATCCACATAGGCCGAGCGAATGCGCTCGAAAATATCGCCAAACAGATCAAGCTGTTCATAGGTCGACGTTGTTTGATCAGCCTCTTGCGCAAAGCTCGGCAGGGCAAATTGCGTGCTGGTTATTAGTCCCGCTGTAATGCCGCCCACTGCCGCCATCCAATATTTATTCATAAGTCAATCCTGTCTAATTGGTGGCGAACCACGTTTCGGGGTTCACCGGCATTCCATTTTCCCGAATCTCTATATAGAGGCTTTCGGCACCCTTGTCATTTTCACTGCCACTTTCAGCCAAAAACTCGGCGGAATCCGGCATCTCTCCCCCAAGAAGCCCCATTGCGGTGCCAGATTCAAGCACTTCTCCCGATCTCACGTAAACTTGTCCGAATCCGGCATAGATTTGCAGCTGATCGGGGGCGGGTTCCAAAATAACCACTTGCCCGTATTCTAAAAAATCGCCCGAAAACCGGACGATCCCGGCCTGCGGGGCCAAAACCAGTGAAAGCGCCGGGGCCGTTACCACAATGCCGGGCTGGCGAATGCCCGCCCCGTTGGGCTGGTTAAACCGCCGCGTAATGGTGCCGGTAAGCGGCATCGGAAGGCGCCCGCGCATATTTTCAGTATTGGCTACGCCTGCACCCTCTGGAAAGCGGGCTTTCAAGGCGCGCGCCAATGCGGTCAAATCCTGGCTCGCTTTCGCCAACTGCGCCAGCCCCGCTTGTGAAACAGTATCTTCCGCCAACGGCTGCTCTTCCCGGATCGCAACGGTGAGCGCATTACGCGCCATTTGCAAGCTGCCAAGCGCGGCTTGCATATTTGCAAGCGCCGTATCATGCAGCGAATTAAGGGCCGAAAGCGTGGCGAGCTCGCCTCGAATCCGGTTGGCCTCTGCGCGAAGCGCGGGCGTAACCGCCGTGAGCATTTGCCCCGCCCGTGCCGAAGCCGTGGCACCCTCGGGGTGCAAAACCGAAAGCGTGGCGGGCGTATTTTGCAGGGCAATCAAGGTCGCAAGCAACCGGCCAAACTCCTCTCGATTACTCATCATCTCGGCCTGCTTTGCCGTTTCCTCTGCTTTGGAAGCCTGAAGCGCCAGCCGCAAAGAGCCCAGCCCGTCCTCCAAGCTGCGAATAGACAATGAGAGCGCGCCAATCCGGTCTTCGTTCTCATTGGCGGCAGCCAAGGACACCCTCGCCGCCTCAATCTGGCTGGAGGCATCTCGCAAAGCCAGCACCGGGTCTTGCTGAGCAAAAGCCGTGCTTGCTATAAGCACCATGATGAAAACGAGCTTTTTCAATGTGTTAACAATGACACGCCGGTCATTTCCTCAGGTTTTTCGAGCTGCATGAGCGCCAGCAGGCTCGGCGCAAGGTCAGCCAGCCGCCCGCCCGCGCGCAGCCCCACGCCCTTAGGGCCATTAAACAGCACAACGGGCACCGGATTGAGCGTATGGGCGGTATGTGGCTCGCCTGTAATCGGGTCCACCATTACCTCACAATTGCCGTGGTCAGCTGTGAGAATCATTGTGCCGCCTACGCTTTCCAGCGCGTCCAACACCTGCGAAACCCCTGCATCCACGGCCTCGCAAGCCTTAACGGCGGCGGCCAGATCTCCGGTATGGCCCACCATATCAGGGTTGGCGTAATTCACCACAATCAGGTCATGGGCCTGAGAGGTAATGGCCTCAACAAAATGCTCTGTTACCTCGGCAGCCGACATTTCCGGCTGCATATCATAGGTTTTTACCTTCGGGCTGGGGGCTACATAGCGGTCCTCACCGGCCTCGGGAGCCTCCTCCCCGCCGTTCAGGAAAAACGTCACATGTGGGTATTTCTCAGTTTCAGCAAGGCGAAACTGGCTCAGGCCATGGGTCGAAACCCAATGTCCAAGCGTGTTGGCAATGGGCTCGGAGGGATACATAACCTCCATATATTCATTATGCAGGGTCGAATATTCAGCAATGCCGGTGATGATAGAAAACGCGGGGCGGGGGCCGGTTTCAAAGGCATCAAACCCCGGCTCGGCCAAGGCACGCAGTATCTCACGCGCACGATCGGCGCGAAAATTGAGGAACAACAGCCCGTCACCGTCTTGCATGCCCGCATAATCCCCAATCACGACAGGGCTAATAAATTCGTCTGTTTCGCCAGCATCATAACCCGCTTGAATCGCTGCACGCGCGTTATTCGCTCGCGCACCTTTGGCATTTGCCATCAGTTCATAGGCCTCTTGCACCCGCTCCCAGCGGTTGTCGCGATCCATCGCGAAAAAACGGCCTATAATCGTGGCAATCTTTGCCCCGCCCGGCAGGGCCGCTTCCAGTTTTTCAATCTGCCCAAGCGCCGATTTTGGCGGCACATCACGGCCATCCAAATAGGCGTGCAGCTGCACCGGCACCCCCGCCGCCGCAATCACTTGCGCGGCTTTGGCGATGTGATTTTGGTGTGCATGCACCCCACCCGGTGAGGCCAACCCCGCCAAATGCGCCGTGCCGCCATTGGCTTTTAGCGTGGCAATAAAGCGTTGTAAGGCTGGGTTTTCATCAAAGCTGCCATCTTCTATGGCGTTGTTGATTTTCGGAAGGTCCATCCAAACCACGCGGCCTGCGCCGATATTGGTGTGGCCCACCTCAGAGTTGCCCATTTGGCCATCGGGCAAGCCCACATCTTCACCGCAAGCGATAAGCGTTGCGCTAGGGGAATCTTGCATCAGCCGATCAAAGGCGGGGGTATGCGCTTGCGCAACCGCATTAAACTCGGTCTCGTTTGACAGGCCCCAGCCATCAAGAATGCAGAGCACAACAGGCTTGGGTGGCCGTGATTTGGTGGTCATATAGACAATCTCTTTGCATTTGCCATGTGTTTATACACATAGCCCGCCTGCCCTGATTGGGCAAGCGTTCGGCAAAAATATCTCGCTAGGGTTTTAAGCGGCTTCGTGAAACGAGACCAGATTACGGCCATTGCTCTTTGCCGCATATAGTGCGGTATCAGCCTGCTTGATCAATAGGTCAGGGCTTTCATCACTTGGCTGGCCAATCGCAACGCCGATGCTCACCGTAATCCTTATTTCCACGCCCGACGCCGTAATAAATGGCTTGCTTTCAACCGCCCGCCTTAACCGCTCTGATACATGCTTGGCCACCATATCACTCGCGTCCGGCATAACCACAAGAAACTCTTCTCCACCCATGCGCGCCACTAGATCGACCCCGCGCACATTTTCCTGAATGCGGCGTGAAAACTCTTTCAACACCATGTCTCCAGCGTCATGGCCATGGGTGTCATTTATCAGTTTGAATTTATCAAGATCCATCATCATCACCGCAAAACTACTGCCAGAGTCCTTTGCGCGCTCAACGATCTTTTGCATATGTTGGGTGGCATAGCGGCGGTTGTAAAGCCCGGTGAGCGGGTCAATCACTGCCATTTTCAGGCCATCTCGCACATTTGATCGCAGCTTATCTGAATAACGCTTTCGGCGTAGCTGCGTGCGCAGCCGAATGGTTAGCTCTTCGGCCTCAAACGGTTCCAGCACATAGTCACTCGTACCAAGGTCCAGCGCCTTGGCAGCGGTTTCAATAGCGCCATCCGACACCACGTAAATCATCACGGCCTGCCGCGTTTCTGGCCGCGCCCGCAGCGCTGATATCAGCCGTAAACTATCGCCATCTTCCATCAATCGTTGATGAACGATAATAGCGTCGGGCTGCTCAAAGCGCGCCATATTTAGCGCCTCCCGCTCAGAGCAAGTGCCGATAACCTCCACGTTTTTCATTTCAGATATTGCGGCTTTCCAAGCATCACCTTGCGCAATTGCCGCCGGGGCCAGCATCACGGCGTCCACATGCTGATCATCCTCGTCTCCGGTTTCCAGAAAATCAGATAGCCCAAGCTCCCGCGAGGTCGAATCCCGTAGTTTGAGTTCGTCAAACATCATTTTAACGCGAAGCAAGTTTCGCACCCGCGCAAACAGTGCCATATCGTTAATCGGCTTGATCAAAAAATCATCTGCCCCTACAGCCAGGCCGCGAATCCGCTCCTTGGGGGCGCTGCTGGCCGTGACCATAACCACAGGGATATGTGAGGTTTCAGAGCAGGCTTTAAGCATCTCGCAAACTTGGTAGCCATCCATGTCTGGCATCATGATATCCAGCAATATTACGTCCGGCTGCTCAGCCTTTGCCACATCAAAGGCCGCCTGCCCACAATCGGCTTCCAGCACGTCATAATAGGCCGCCGCCAATTTCGCTTTCAAAATCAGCCGGTTTGTGGCTACATCATCTACAACTAAAATACGACCTGGCATATAATCCTCGTGCAAAAACCCAATAATATCCTCAGATTGTCACGCCAAAACCTTAACGAAACCTTCATAACTCAGGGAATTCCCCGCTGGAGTGTAACCTATGCGACACGATCAAGCTGAAACACTGGCAATTCAGGCACTTAGCTGGCTGGCCTCAGACGAAGATAATTTGAGCCAATTCCTGAATGTAACCGGCGCCGCCCCCGGAGACCTGCGTGCGCGCGCCGTAGAGCCGGAATTCCTAGGGTTTGTGCTCGATTTTATCATGCGCGATGACAAAACGATTCTGGGGTTTTGCAACGCCGCCAGCGCCACCCCAGAAAGCGTGCAGCGCGCCCGCGTAGAGCTAGGGGGCGGCCTGCCGAACTGGACATGAAGCTGCGCGGATTGCTGTTTGATAAAGACGGCTGCCTGTTTGATTTTCACCGCTCGTGGGGGCCGTGGCTGACGGGGTTTCTGGCTGAGGTTTCCACCGACGAAACCCACAAAGTGCTGCTCGCAAATGCCCTCGGGTTTGACCCTTCGAAACAGGTTTTTCGCCCCGGAAGCGTGTTTGTGCATGACACGCTAGAGGAGATCATGGACGCCGTGCTGCCGCACCTGCCCACCTGGAAACGCAGCGCGCTGGAGGCCTATGCGATTGAGGAAACCGCCAAGGTGCCACAAGTGCCTACGGTGCCGCTTTCCCCCCTGCTTTCCGGTTTTAAAGCGCGCGGGCTGGTGCTGGGCGTGGCCACAAATGATAACGAACATCCGGCCCGCACCCAGCTAGAGGCCGCAGGCGTGATCAACCATTTTGATTTCATCGCGGGCTATGATAGCGGCTTCGGCGGCAAGCCCGCCACCGGCATGCAGCACGCCTTTTGCAAAGCCCAAGGGCTGGCCCCCGCCGAGGTTGCCATGATCGGCGACAGCCTGCACGACATGACCGCAGGGCGGGATGCGGGGATGGTGACGGTGGGGGTGCTGACGGGCACGACCTCACGGGCGGAACTGGAGGCCGTGGCCGATGTGGTGCTGGCGGATATTGGGGAGATTGAGGGGTGGTTGGGGTGAAGGGTCTGCCATATCATTCAACATAAAGATGTGAGAGAATGTCTTGATAAATTTGGCAAGGAAACTGATTCTTATGGCTGGAAAAAATCATCATCATATTTGGCAGCTCTTACAAAGAGGATTTGGGGAGAAATCGCATGGAGATCACCATATTTGGGTTTACGAGAAAGGAAATCCTCCTAAGAAAACTGTAACAAGAAAATATGGTGCAATAAAATTTTTCTATGGCCCAGAAGGCTCAAGCGCTGACACTAATATAACTAATTTTGAGAATGCCACTCAGAGCTTTATTCAAGATGCTCGCAAAGCTGAAAACGGGGAAGAACTTGACCCCGCAATTTTAGCGCCAATAATTGCGCATCTTGAGATGAGGAGCATGTTCCTCAGAGATCAGATTTCCAACCTAGGCGAACGGCTACTAAAAACGCTTCGGGATTACGTCGCATCGGAGAAGCATGCAATTAAGCTTTTTTCATCATACTTAAATAATCATCCAGAATTAATCGATGAAGTATTGGATGACAATGGGATTCAAGGCGAGCATCGCCAAATTGCGAAAGCTTATGCCGCACAGCTAATGCCGAACGCCACTAAACAAGGGGCTAAAGAAGTCTCAAAGCTCGTAGGAACACTTTTCAACCCTTTACTCGAAGAAATTGCAAATACGGCAAGGAACGCACATATAAAATCGCTTGAGTCATCCTTCGCTGCAATAGACAGAACTAATATGCACCTCGAAAGGGACTATTTTATTCATCGAACTAACAACGCTCAATTTATTTTACCCGACACAACTCTGGCATTTTTAATGAAACGCGGAGCTTCTCCAATTTCGCAAAAAGATGATCATCTCGAACAAGTGCTTTTCCCAATATCAAGCGATACAATTGTCGTTGGCAGGGCACGGAAAACGGCAATCAGAGATGATGCGACCATCAATCGAATCCTTGCAAACTGCGCTTTTTCATCATTTATCGCAAAAAATAATTGTGTAAGTTTGTCCAGTTTATCCAGTCGCATCGGAAGGAACGCAAAGGTTATCAAAGACTCTGAACTGAAGAAAATGCTATCCTTTGATCAACTCCTACAACTTTAGTGCAACCAGAGACGCAACAATAAAAAGGCCCGCAACTGCGGGCCTTTCCTTTAACTTATCCTCTGCAACAGCGCATCCACACTCACCTTGGCATCGCCATAAAACATCCGCGTGTTTTCCTTGAAGAATAGCGGGTTCTCGATGCCGGAATACCCCGTGCCTTGCCCGCGTTTGCTCACAAACACTTGTTTCGCTTTCCAAACCTCCAGCACCGGCATACCGGCGATGGGGCTGTTTGGGTCTTCCTGCGCGGCGGGGTTTACGATGTCATTTGAGCCGATCACAATCACCACATCGGTTTCGGGGAAATCGTCGTTGATCTCGTCCATTTCCAACACGTAATCGTATGGCACTTTGGCCTCGGCCAGCAGCACATTCATGTGGCCCGGCAAGCGGCCCGCCACAGGGTGAATGCCAAAGCGCACATCTTTACCCGCGGCCCGCAGGCGGCGGGTGAGTTCAGACACGCTCTGCTGCGCTTGCGCCACGGCCATGCCATAGCCCGGCACGATGATCACGCTGTCGGCTTCGTCCAAAGACGCTGCCACACCGTCGGCATCAATGGCGATTTGCTCGCCCTCAATCTCCATCGCGGGGCCAGTTGGGCCGCCAAAGCCGCCCAATATAACCGCGAGGAATTGCCGGTTCATGGCTTGGCACATGATGTAGCTTAGAATTGCACCCGAGGAGCCAACCAGCGCGCCGACCACAATAAGAAGATCATTGCCGAGCAAGAAGCCCGTAGCCGCTGCGGCCCAGCCGGAATAACTGTTGAGCATAGACACAACAACGGGCATATCGGCCCCGCCGATGGCCAGCACTAGGTGCGCGCCGATGGCGAAGGCAATAAGCAGCATCGGGATAAGCGCCCACATGCCGCCGCCGTTCATATAGATGATCAGCAAAATGAGGGTGGCAACGATACCGATGATGTTCCACGTATGCCGCATGGGCAGAATAAGCGCTTTGCCGTCTATTTTGCCGGAAAGCTTGAGGAACGCCACGATGGAGCCCGTAAATGTGATCGCACCGATAAACACCCCGAGGAACACCTCAACATGGTGAATGCCGATCAGCGCGCCAAAATCGCCCATTTGGGCCATCATATCAGCGCCAAGAATAGACGCGACCGCACCAGCCGCCCCCGCATTGCTCTCCAGCATTTCAACAGCCATCATCATGGACTGCATTTCAGCCGAGGGGCTAAGCTCGGAGTTAATACCGATAAACACCGCCGCCAAACCCACAAAGGAGTGCAGCGCGGCTACCAGCTCTGGCATGCCTGTCATCTCAACCCGCGTAGCAACAATATAGCCGCCCACCGAGCCGATCACGACCATAGTCACCAGCAGCCAATAGGACTGCACCTGCGGGCCAAGCACCGTGGCCGCAAAGGCAATGCCCATGCCGATAATGCCATACCACACCGCGCGTTTGGCTTTTTCCTGATTAGACAATCCGCCAAGGGCCAGAATGAACAACACAGACGCGGCTACATATGCCGCTTGAACGAGACCGAAACTCATATCATCAGCCCTCCCTTAGCTTTTCTGGAACATGGCGAGCATGCGCCGTGTTACCATAAATCCACCGACGATATTAATCGTGGCGATCAAAATTGAAATACCCGCGAGGATCGACACAAACCAGCCGCCCCCCGAGACCTGAAGCAGCGCCCCGATGATGATGATCCCCGAAATTGCGTTGGTGATCGCCATAAGCGGCGTGTGCAGCGCGTGGCTTACGTTCCAAATAACTTGGAAACCAATAAACACCGCCAGCACAAACACGATGAAGTGCTGCATAAAGCTGGCGGGGGCATACATGCCGAGCACCGCCATAAATACACCACCAGCAATCAGTAGTTGGGTTTGCTTGGTGCCTGCGGCGCGCATTTTCTGCGCTTCAATCGCCTTCAGCTCTGCCGGTGTTTTCTCAACCGTTTTCACTGGCGGCTTAGCCTGCGCGGCCACTTTAAGCGGCGGCGGCGGGAAGGTGATTTCGCCCGCATTTGTAACCATCGAACCACGGATCACGTCATCTTCCATGTTAAAGACAGCCACGCCGTCTTTTTCAGGGGTCAGATCGTCCATCATGTGGCGGATGTTGTTGGAATAAAGCGTAGACGCCTGTGTAGACATTCGCGACGGGAAATCGGTGTAGCCAATAATGGTAACGCCGTTTTTGCTGATGATCTTCTCGTCCATCACCGTCAGGTCACAGTTGCCACCCTTTTCAGCGGCAAGGTCCACAATCACCGAGCCGGGCTTCATGGCGAGCACCATGTCTTCAAGCCAAAGCTTGGGCGCATCGCGGCCCGGGATAAGCGCGGTGGTGATTACGATATCAACCTCAGCCGCCTGCGCCCGAAACAGCTCTAGCTGCTTTTCGCGGAACTCAGGGGAAGACACAGCGGCGTAACCACCATCGCCCGAGCCATCTTCGGTGAAATCAAGGAACAGGAACTCAGCGCCCATGCTCTCAATCTGCTCAGCCACTTCGGGGCGCACATCAAAGGCGCGCACAATCGCACCCATGCTTTGCGCCGCACCAATGGCGGCAAGTCCCGCCACGCCCGCGCCGATCACCAGCACCTTGGCGGGGGGCACTTTGCCAGCGGCGGTAATTTGCCCCGTAAAGAAGCGGCCAAAATTGTTGGCGGCTTCAATAACAGCGCGATACCCGCCGATATTTGCCATGGAGGAAAGCGCATCCATCTTTTGCGCCCGCGAGATACGCGGCACCATATCTATGGCGAGCGTGGTTACGCCTTTTTCTTTCAGTCTTTCCAGCAGCTCGGTCGATTGCGCGGGCCAAATGAAGGAAATAAGCGCCTGCCCTTTGGTGAAGCGCTTAACCTCAACGGCTTCAGGCGCGCGCACTTTGATAACAATATCAACGGCCTTCCACAAAGCAGCCCCAGTTTTTACAACCGTTACACCGGCCTCTTTATAATCGGCATCCGAGAAGTTAGCCAAGGCCCCTGCCCCGGATTCCACCACACATTCATAGCCGAGCTTTTGCAATGCGAGCGCGGATTGCGGCGTCATCGCCACCCGTGCTTCCCCTGCAAAAATCTCTTTTGGCGCACCTATTTTCATTTCACACTCCACAAAACTCTATTTGTCAGGATTAGCTGTAACCGAATATAAGCACTTTGCAAAGTTTCCAATGGGAAACCAACGCAAAAAAGCGGGGGTTGCGGCAATTTGGCGGTGATCCTATGCAAAATCTTCCCGTAATTCCGCCAGCCGAAGCTTGAGCTTTTCATGCGGCTCATGCAGCAGGGCTTGCTCAATCTCATGGCGCGCCTCGGCAGAGCAATTTTCCTTGCCCCATGCTTCAAGCACGTTCACCGCCATATTTCGGTTCCTGATAACGGGGCTTTTGAGAGCCGTCAGCACAAGGCGCCATCCCTTGCCCGGAAATAGTTTCAGATCCTGCACGATATAATCTATAGCTGAGTGATCTATAAATGCCAAACCCAACCCATTGAGCAGGGCTGGCCCGCTGGCGATGGCCTCCAAAGGGAGCGTTTTTTCAGCCAAGGCAATTACGCGGTCTATCCGCGCCGGATCTTTGGATTGCATCAACGCACCCCACTGCTCATCACCAGACATATGCTGCTTTAGGCTCGCGTCCCATGTGTCTATGCCAAGCGCATTGGCGACCCCCCGCGCTGTCCAAAATTCGTTTCTTTCACCATGCCAAAGGGCTTGACTTATCAATTCAACATTGGGCTTGTGCTCCAAAATGGCCTCTGATTGGCGGAGGGCCGCTTGCCATTCGGCATCGCGCCAAGGGGCTTGGTTTTTGGCGCGCTTGAAGTACCGGCGCAAGCTGCAGACCGCTTCTAAGCGAATAACATTCACCTGCCCGTTTTGCACATGCGCTAAAAACCGAGCCACGGCGATGGGGGCATCCGCATAGGCTGAAATGCTCTCACCGGGGCCTCCTGAACACAGGGCCGACAGGATTTCAGCCGCGCCATCCAGCACCGCTGGCTCGGGGGTATCGCTCGCCAGTTCATTGGCAAGCTCTCCGGTAACTGCGGCAACATAAGCGGTATATTCATACATAATATTGTTTTTATAGCCTTCGCGCACAAGCCAGCGCTTAATGTCGGTATCCGTGGTATCAGCCAGCCGCTTAATCGCATTAATCCGCCCCCAGCTTTCAAGCTTTTGCGCGATATGCCATAAATCCTTGTCAGCATTCTCAAGCGTGTTTTGCAGAGCAACCACAGCATAAAGCGAAAATTCGCCATGGCAGCCAAAAGTCAAAAACAGCGCACGGTCATCTGTGCCTTTAAAAAGGCCCAGCATTGCGATTGCGATTTTTACCGGCTCCCTATCGGGGGCGTTGGTGGCCATCCACCTGAAAAGCAAGCGAAATTTGTGCAGGTCAACCCCGCCAGCATTTCGCACCATATCGCTTAACTGATCAACGGTAGATATCCCGCCCTCGCTCAACAGGGCCGCATAAAGCTTGGCGATATTGGCCTTGCTTGGCTAGCTCACAACCTTTTGGATCATCCCGTAATGCTTGGCAGCCTTCTTTAAACTATCCTCCGAAGCCCCGCCCAACAGGTTGTCTAACGCCCCCGCCGCAAAGCGGATTTTATCGGGTTTAAACAGTTTTTCCTCGTCCGGCAGGTGCTGCTCTGAACCTTCGTTCGGAGTGTCGGCCAAAAACTCAAAAATAGACGGCCCAGCCTCCCAGGGTTCATAAAAATCCCCGTGGCTCCAAACTTTGGCCGCGCTGAAAAACCGTAAAACTGACATAGTGCTGGCAAACCTCTTTTGTAAAGGCAGAGCATAGCACAATATATCAGCCGCAGGCTTTAGGGTTTTGGGGTAAATTGGAGCGGGCGATGAGATTCGAACTCACGACATCTTCGTTGGCAACGAAGTGCTCTACCACTGAGCTACGCCCGCTTCTTGTGGCTGATATATAGAGATTCTCGATGGGGCTGCAAGCGGAAAATTCACGCTTTGGCAAATTATTTGCGCAGCGGCAAATCTGGCAGGATGCGGGCAAATTCAGGCAGCACCCCAGCGGGGGTTTCTTCGTCCGGTGCGTTGGCAAATAGCACGGCATAGCCATGCACCAGCGCCCAGACCATAACTTCTGTACCCTGCTCATGCCCGCCAACAGGCGCAAAGGGGGCGCTGGCTGCGCGCAGAATCATAAAGGCATTGGTCGACTCAGTTTCCAGCTCTTCCAGAATGTCTGGGTTTACCCGCTCCATACCCTCGGGCTTGGGCTGAAACATGATCTGGAAGAGCGGCGCGTGGGTGCGGGTGAACGCAAGGTACCCCTCGCAAATCGCCAGTAGTTGCGCGCGCGGCGTGGTGCCTGCATTGTTTTTGTGCGCCAGCATAGTGCTTGAAAACATACGATAGCAACGGGCGACTATGGCGGCTTTTAGGCTGACGAGGCCCTTAAAATGGTGCGCGGGCGCAGCATGCGAAACCCCAGCCCTTGCGGCGCATTTGCGCAATGTCAGGGCGTCAATGCCGCCCTCATCCAGCAATTCAATGCCTGCCAGAATGAGAGCCTCACGCAGGTCTCCGTGGTGGTGTGTATCTTTACGCATTGCACAAATGTAACTCACAGCTTGACAGTGTCAAGCAACACATTTAACTTTACACTGTCTAGTTAAGGAGCTCCCATGGCCTACGCCCGCATTTCGCTAATAATCGCAACCATACTCAGCCTGCTTGTTGCGCTCGGTTCTTACCGTTTTCTAGCCCTCGGCCTGCCATTGTCATTCCCCGATATGCTTGGGCAAATAGAGGGGCAACGGCTGGCTTTTGTGCTGCATGTCAGCCTCGCACCTGTTGCGCTTATGGTTGGGTCTGTACAGTTTTTTGCCAGCATTAGACGGCGTAAACCTTTGCACCGCTGGCTTGGGCGCGTGTATGGCGTGGCGATTGTCGTGAGCGGAAGTGCTGGCCTACTCGTGGCCTTAAATGCCGCTGGCGGGCTTTCGGCACAATCCGGCTTTGCCCTGCTCGCCATTGCTTGGGTTTTCACAACGGCCAACGCCATCCGCCATGCTATGGCACGCCGCATCGGTAAGCACCGCCGCTGGATGATATATTCCTTCGCCCTGACCTTTGCAGGCGTTACCCTAAGGCTTTACCTGCTCGGCTTTATGGCCGCCGGTTTCAGCTATACCGAAGCCTCGGTTTATCTTGCGTGGCTCTGCTGGCTGCCAAATTTGGGCTTTGCGTGGTGGTGGCTAAACGGGCGGGCCAAATGATGGGTCGAAATACTGCGATTCTCGCGTGGGGGCTTGCGTGTGCTGTCTATTTAGCAATGCTTGTCTGGACCATGCCTGCCCTTACTGCCTTTTCCGGCGGGCAGCCCGTTTTTGACATGCTGCCAGCAGGTTATACTTTCAAACAGGCCTTGGCATTAATTGACAGCCTCGGCGAGGAGGGCCGTGCCTACTACCTAGATGCCCAACACAAATTGGATACGGTATATCCGCCGCTGCTCGCCATCTCATTTGCCCTGAGCTTCCGCCTCCTGTTTCGCCGAAAAGTGGCCTTCGCAATGATTGCGCTTGCGGTAAGTGCCGCTGGGTTTGACCTGCTTGAAAACGCGGCGGTTTCGAGCATGCTCAGTGCATACCCTTCAGGCCTGACGGAAGAAATGGTTGGCTTTGCCAGTCGACTGACCATCGTAAAATCTGTGCTGACAACGCTTGCTTTTATTGCCTTGCTCGTGGGGCTGGCACGCGCCATATGGCGGCGCTTTTCAAGGCGCACACCACGACCCTATGGATTCTCAAACCGCTCGCGAACATAGTCGCTGATCACCTGTTCGATCACTTCACTGACGGCGCTGTCATTCAGGTTTTCACCATCCAAAGACAACGTGGAAATACAAGCCGTTCCGTAATAGGGCATTGTTAGCAGCAACCGGCGGCTGCCGCGCACAAAGTAAACCGTATCACTTTGAAATGGCTCCATTAACGGCTCAAGCACCTTATGCGCATCGTCACATCTAAACGCGCGGCTTTCGGTAAATAGCCGCGCCATCACCGCTCGATCCATTTCAGCATCCGCTTGCGCAATATCAGCCGTGCGGCACTCAGTTTTGCCAAGCTGCTGAACGATCGCCAGCGGCACAGGGTCAGCGCCGCCAATCGTCACAAGCGCATCAAGCCTTTGCCCATCCCTATCAATTGAGAAAACCACGGCCTCCCCAATATTTAACCGCTCAAAAGTTTCGCTTTCTGTGGTGGGCCGCCCTTCAATATCGGAGACGATATCCCCCTCTAGCAGCCCCGCCTCGGCAGCCGGCGACCCCGCGTAAACACGCGTTAGCAAAATGCCGTCATCTAGGTTTTCATAGCTAATGCCTATCCAGATTTGACGCGACTCCAAGGCATTGAGAAGCGCCGAATTATCCAGCCAGTCCGGCGAGCCCAGATCGTTTATACTCACATGAATAGGGCACGGGTCTCCCGCCTGCGCCGTGTTGCCAAAGCAACCAAGTATCAAAATTATAGCGGCATAAGATTTTAGCATTTGTTATCCCCACAGGCCTACTCGAATTCGACCAGCAACTCCTTGGCATCTACCTGCGCACCCGCATGTACATGCACCGCTTTCACCGTGCCATCCGCATCCGCATGAATGCCGGTTTCCATTTTCATCGCTTCAATGGTCATCAAAAGGTCGCCCTCTTTCACGGCCTGCCCAGCAGCCACGCCTACGGTGGCAATCAGCCCCGGCATGGGCGCGCCGATATGCAGGGCATTGCCCGCTTCAGCCTTGGGCCGCTTCGCCGTAGTCGCAGCCACCTTGCGGTTAGGCACGCGGATGTTGCGCGGCTGGCCGTTAAGCTCAAAGAACACCTTGGCGTCGCCATCCTCATTGGTTTCCCCCACCGCTTGCAGGCGGATCTCAAGGGTTTTACCAGGGTCAATCTCGGCTGAAATCTCCTCGCCCGGCACCATGCCATAGAAGAAAGTCTTCGTCGGCAGCGTGCGCACGGGGCCATATATCCGGTGGCGGCCCATGTAATCAAGGAACACTTTTGGATACATCAGATAGCCGCACAGATCCTCGTCATCAACCGTAAAGCCCTCAAGCTGTTTGCTGATCTCGGCCCGCACAGCCTCAAGGTCTGCTGCTGGCAGGTGCTTGCCGGGCCGCTCCACATTTGGCGCTTCGCCCTTCAGCACTTTTGAAACAAACGCCTCAGGGAAACCTCCCGGAGGTTGCCCAAGATTGCCGCGCATCATGTCGATCACGCTATCAGGAAAGGCTACGTCTACTTCAGGGTTTTCCACTTCGGCACGGGTGAGGCCTTGAGAAACCATCATCAAGGCCATATCGCCGACGACCTTACTCGATGGCGTCACCTTCACGATGTCCCCAAACATCTGGTTTACGTCGGCATAGGCTTGCGCCACCTCGTGCCAGCGCTCTTCCAAGCCAAGGCTGCGCGCTTGCGCCTTCAAATTGGTAAACTGCCCACCGGGCATTTCGTGCAAATAAACCTCGGAAGCAGGCGCCGCAAGGCCACTTTCAAACGCCGCATATTGCTGGCGCACGGCCTCCCAATAATCCGACGTTTTGCGGATGACGCCGATATCAAGGCCGGTATCGCGGTCGGTGTTGCGCAGGGCCTCAACCACCGAGCCAAGGCAGGGCTGCGAAGTGCCGCCGGAAAACGCGTCCATCGCCACATCTACCGCGTCCACACCGGCCTCGGAGGCCGCCAGAATGGTGGCGGCAGCAATGCCGCTGGTATCGTGCGTGTGAAAATGAATCGGCAGGCCGACTTCCTCTTTCAGCGCTTTTACAAGCGCCGTGGCGGCAGCTGGCTTCAGCAAGCCCGCCATATCCTTAAGGCCCAACACATGCGCCCCTGCGTCGCGCAATTCCTTGCCCATAGCCACGTAATACTTCAGGTCATACTTCGCCCGCTCAGGGTTCAATATATCACCCGTATAGCAAATCGCGCCCTCGCAAATTTTGCCGCTTTCCACCACGGCATCCATCGCCACGCGCATGTTTTCAACCCAGTTGAGGCTGTCAAACACCCGGAAAACGTCCACGCCAGTATCCGCCGCTTGCGCCACAAATTTCTGCACCACATTATCAGGATAATTGGTATACCCCACGCCATTAGACGCCCGCAAAAGCATCTGCGTCATCACATTTGGCACCCGCTTGCGCAAGTCACGCAGCCGCTGCCACGGGCACTCCTGCAAGAACCGATACGCCACATCAAACGTCGCCCCGCCCCATGCCTCAATGCTAAAAAGGCCTGAGAGATTATGAGCATAACTCTCCGCTACATTCAGCATATCAACCGAGCGCATCCGCGTGGCGAGCAGGCTTTGATGCCCGTCCCGCATCGTCGTATCCGTAATCAGCAACTGCTTCTGCGCCAGCATCCAATCAGCCACCGCCTGCGCGCCCTTGTCCTCAAGCAAATTCCGCGTCCCGTAGGGTGCCCGCGAAGCACGCACCACCGGCACAACCGGCGTGCGCGCGTGCGCTGGCGGCTTATCCCGCCCTTCCGTTTCCGGATGCCCATTCACCGTAATATCCGCAATATACGTCAAAATCTTCGTCGCCCGATCACGGCGCTTTTTGAAGTTAAACAGCTCCGGCGTGTTATCAATAAAGGTCGTCGTATAGGTATCGTCAAGAAAAGTCGGGTGTTTCAGCAGGTTCTCAACAAACGCAATGTTTGTCGAAACCCCCCGTATCCGAAACTCCCGCAACGCCCGATCCATCCGCGCAATCGCGGCCTCGGGCGTGTTCGCCCATGCCGTCACTTTCTCCAACAAGCTATCATAATACCGCGTGATCACAGCCCCGCTATACGCCGTGCCACCATCCAGCCGTATCCCCATGCCCGTCGCCCCGCGATAGGCAGTAATCCGGCCATAATCCGGTATAAAATTGTTCTGCGGGTCTTCCGTCGTAATCCGGCATTGCAGCGCATGGCCGTTCAGCTTCACCTCGTCTTGGCTGGCCTTCCCCGTGGCCTCCTCAATCGTCCGCCCTTCGGCGATCAAAATCTGCGCCCGCACGATATCAATACCAGTGACTTGCTCCGTCACCGTATGCTCCACCTGCACGCGCGGGTTCACTTCAATAAAGAAAAACTCCTCGGTGTCGATATCCATCAGGAACTCTACCGTGCCCGCACATTCATAGCCCACATGGGCGCAAATCTTGCGGCCCAAGGCACAAAGCGTTTCGCGCTGCTCTTGCGAAAGGTAAGGCGCAGGCGCCCGCTCCACCACTTTCTGGTTCCGCCGCTGCACCGAGCAATCCCGCTCCCAAAGGTGGAAAATCTTCCCGTGGGAATCGCCAAGAATTTGGACTTCCACGTGCCGCGCCCGCTGCACCAGCCGCTCCAAATACCCCGCACCATTGCCAAACGCTGCCTCGGCCTCGCGCCGCCCTTCCAGCACCATGTCTTCCAGTTCGTCCTCAGACATCACCCGCCGCATCCCGCGCCCGCCGCCGCCCCAGCTGGCTTTCAGCATAAACGGATAACCAACTTCGGCGGCCATCCGGCGCACTTCATTCATATCATCCGGCAAAACCTCGGTCGCTGGCACCACCGGCACCCCCGCCTCAATCGCCACTTTGCGCGCCGATGCCTTATCGCCCAACTGGCGCATCGTTGCCGCCTTAGGGCCAATAAACGTAATACCAGCCGCCACGCAGGCATCCACAAAATCAGGGTTTTCCGAGAGCAGCCCATAGCCGGGGTGAATAGCATCCGCGCCACATTCCTTCGCCACTCTGATGATTTCCTCAATCGAAAGATAAGCCGCCACCGGCCCCATGCCCTCGCCAATCCGGTAAGCCTCGTCTGACTTAAAGCGGTGCAGGCTCAGCTTGTCCTCCTCCGCATACACAGCCACCGTGCGTTTGCCCATTTCATTGGCAGCCCGCATGATGCGAATGGCGATTTCACCACGGTTGGCGATCAGGATTTTGGAGAAGTTTTTCATCACAGAACCTTTGTGTGTTGGGTGACGGGTCAGCCCTTCTTACCCAAGGGAAGCCAATATTGCAATGCAACATGATGTAGCAGCCTACTTTTCACGCGGGATCGGGACAATGTAATAGGGCGCGTAAAACAAATCTGGTCTCATCTTCGATAAATGCGCATTGAGGAATCTATGGCCACGATATGCTCCTGGCCATGCGAGTAAGCACCTTTTGTTATCGCCTAGCAAAATTGTTCCGCCCCGTTGCATTTTAACTTCCGAAATTCCCTCCCAAGTGACTTTCCTGTGTTTTGGGATGATCGGGTGTCGCCACGAATATACATACCCCTCGACGCCATTTTCGTCCCATCTAACTTCGCTCCAAGGCAAAGCAGGCCTCGCAGTTAAAACAGCACATGTTGCGAAAATCAAAAGCGGGCCGAGCTTGCTAAGCCATTCGGAATCCGAAGAAACTACAGCGAACGCCAAGGTCAAAAACCCAGCACAACCCATTGTGCCTAAAACCACGAGCGCAATATGCGACCGAATTCGCCCCGATATTTCGGTGAAATCCAGTGGTTTTGATTTCCTCAAGGCAACATCAAGCCGCCAGAAAAGGTAGAACTCCATTACCAACAACAGAACCAAGAATGCGTTTGTCTTGTTCATTTATCATCCTTCAAGGGCAATCCTCCAGCCCCGCCGAAATGCATTTTACCGCCATTTCTCGCCCTTGCGCCACCGCTTCTTTGCCAACCCGCGCTTCAAAATCCGCTAGGTTATCGACCGCCGTCGCAAAGCCCGTCTCGGCGGCGATGGTCATCCACATATAAGCTTTTGCGGGGTCTGGCGTGGCGCCATTACCAAAGTAATACGCCTGCATAAGCGCCATCTGCGCGTACGGATGCCCCTGCCGCGCCGCCGCTTGGTACCAGCCTATCGCAATAGTCCAGTTCTGCGCCACGCCCGCCCCCTCACCATACTTTTGCGCTAGGTTGAACTGACCTTGATCAAAACCGCCCTCAGCCGAAAGGGTAAACCAGCGCACGGCCTCGGTATCATCCTCTGCCACAATATCACCATTATCATACATAACCCCGATATTGGACTGCGCCCGCGCATCCCCCACATCAGCCAAGGGCTTCCAGATATCCCACGCCGCCTGCATATCCCCCCCGCGCGCTGCCGCTAGGCCGGCCTCATTTTCAGGAGCGTATTGGGCTTTGGCGCTAATGCCACTTAAGCTCAAAACAGCAATAATTAGATACTTTAGCATTTCAATACCTCCAATAAGATATGCGCGTCATAGTGGAGTGTTCCCGCCTTATGTCAATCAGAACATTTCCAGAACAAGCCCCTTTCACATTTTATTAAACTAGGTTAGTTTCTCTCTCATGAATGACTGGGATTATAATGAATCGGACGCCTTTGAGGCCGCCGTGCCGCTATCGCAACAAGCGATGCAGGCGCGCCCTGCGGATTATTTGAAGGGGTTAAACCCCGAGCAAAAGCAGGCGGTTGAGAAGCTTGACGGGCCGGTTTTGATGCTGGCGGGGGCGGGGACTGGCAAAACCAAAGCGCTTACGGCGCGCATTGCGCATTTGCTGCATTCAGGGCGGGCGCGGCCAAACGAGATTTTGGCGGTGACTTTTACAAATAAAGCCGCAAAAGAAATGAAAGAGCGGGTGGGCATAAACCTTGGCGGCACGGTTGAAGGCGTGCCGTGGCTCGGGACTTTCCACTCGATCTGCGTCAAGCTTCTGCGCCGCCATGCCGAGCTGGTGGGCCTGAAAAGCAGCTTTACGATTCTCGACACCGACGACCAAATCCGCCTGATGAAACAGCTCATCCGCGCCGATGGAAACATCGACGAAAAGCGCTTTCCGCCGCGCATGCTGGCGGGCATTATTGACAGCTGGAAAAACCGGGCGCTCACGCCCTCCAAGGTGCCGAGTAGCGAGGCGGGGGCGTATAACCGGCGCGGGGTTGAGCTTTATGAGCAATACCAAGCGCGGCTAACCACGCTAAACGCGGTGGATTTTGGCGACCTTCTGCTGCACATGGTGCAAATATTTCAGGCCTATCCTGACATCCTCCAGCAATATCAGCGCTGGTTTAAGTATATTCTGGTCGATGAGTATCAGGATACCAATGTCGCGCAATACCTATGGCTGCGGCTGCTGGCCTCAAGTCATAAAAACATATGCTGCGTGGGGGATGACGACCAATCCATCTATGGCTGGCGCGGGGCCGAAGTGGGTAACATCTTGCGCTTTGAAAAGGATTTTCCCGGCGCGCATGTGGTGCGCTTGGAGCAGAATTACCGCTCTACGCCGCATATTTTGGCGGCAGCTGCGGGGGTAATTGACAGCAATTCAAACCGCCTCGGCAAAACCCTGTGGACCGCTGAGAAAGAAGGCGAAAAAGTTCGCCTGATCGGCGTTCTGGATGGCACAGAAGAGGCCCGCTGGATTGGCGAGGAGATTGAGGCCTATCAGCGTGGCACACGGGGCCTCGACCCCGTTTCGCCCAATGATATGGCCATCTTGGTCCGCGCCTCTCACCAGATGCGCGCCTTTGAGGACCGCTTTATGGCCATCGGCATCCCCTACCGCGTGATCGGCGGCCCGCGCTTTTATGAGCGCCTCGAAATTCGGGATGCCATGGCCTATTTCCGCGTAGTCGTTAGCCCTGATGATGGCATGGCGTTTGACCGGATTGTGAATACACCCAAGCGCGGCTTGGGTGATAAAGCCCTGCAAACCGTGGCCAAAGTGGCGCGGGATAACGGGGTTTCGCCATTTGAAGGCGCGCGCATTGTGGTGGCCGAAAAGGCGCTGCCCGCGCGGGCGTGCAACAGCCTCAATACGGTTTTGCAAAACTTTGACCGCTGGCGGGAGGCCCTGCACGGCGGGGCGGATTTTATCCGGCTGG
>WTAL01000168.1 GCA_013139635.1 Paracoccaceae bacterium | reverse complement strand
GCAAGCGCGACGGCCTTGTGCACGTTAGCCAGCTGGCAAACGAGCGGGTAAACCACCCGAAAGACATCCTCAAAGAGGGCCAAGAGGTTAAGGTTAAGCTCATGGGCTTTGACGACCGCGGCAAGGTGCGCCTTTCCATGAAAGTGGTTGATCAGGAAACTGGTGAAGAGATCAAGCAAGAGGGCTAAGTTGCCGGATTGCTGAAATTGGAAAAGCCCCTGCCAATGGCGGGGGCTTTTTGTTATAGTGCTTTATGAAAAATGAAATTGAAGAACGGACAAGCGCAGTTGGTTACCTGTATTTTGGGAAGTCGTATTTAGACAGCGCAACTTTCTTAAAGGAAGGCTTGGAGAAAGAACGTCTGGAAATACCCTTTCCTGCGCCAGTTTATCATCTGTTCGGACAGGCCTTCGAATTATTTTTCAAAGCGATTATCAGAACAAACGGCACATCTACTGAACAATTGAAAGCCTTAGGGCATAATCTGGAAAGATTGGCAACAAAAGCTCAGGAAGTTACTGGGTTTGAATCGTTGGTCAAGGACTTGGATATCGCCCAAAAAAATTATTGGTGAACGGTCGCTAAAAGGGAAAGGGATGATTTTCTGAATTCTAGGTCACCCTTTGCCCATGTTGTGACAACCCAAACAAACGAAGAGATAGACAGTAGCTTGCCGCCCTTTTTGCCGCTACTCAAACTCCTCAATCAGCTCTATGACTCGCCATATCACACACGGTACTTCGAAAGAGGAAGCAAAACCTACCCAAATATAGACGCTTTGTATATCCCCGCCCTAATGCTCTTTGATCGGGCCGAAGACCCCTGCCGAAAATATTCGAAAGATCATGAGGGTGTATAGCGGCAAAATATAGCGCAGCCTGTCAATCGGGTATTCTTTGTGGAAGAGAAGTGCGCTAAACAGATACAAACCATTCAGCAAGCAGGCATTCCATGACCAACTACCTCCACAAAGGCGACCTTCCGGATGATCTTGACCTTGGCGATGTGATCGCCATTGATAGTGAGACCATGGGGCTGCATCCGCACCGTGATCGGCTCTGCCTTGTGCAGCTTTCCGCGGGAGATGGTGATGCGCATATGGTGCAAATCTCGCATGAGCAAACGGAAGCGCCGAACCTTGTGAAGCTGCTGACAGACCCTGATAAGCTTAAGCTTTTCCACTTTGGCCGCTTTGATATCGCCGTAATGCTGCACCGTTTTGGGGCAGTTACGGCACCGGTTTACTGCACCAAAATCGCCTCGAAACTTGTGCGCACCTATACTGATCGCCACGGGCTAAAGAACCTTTTGCAGGAGTTGCTCAAGGTTGATATTTCCAAATATCAGCAAAGCAGTGATTGGGGCGCGCTAGAGCTGACCGAGGCGCAGCTTTCCTATGCGGCGTCAGATGTGCTTTATTTACATAGGCTTATGGATAAGCTGAACACCAACCTCGCCCGCGAGGGCCGCACTGAAATGGCGCAGGCGTGTTTTGAGTTCCTCCCCCACCGCGCCGCGCTGGACCTTGCGGGCTGGCCGGAAACCGATATTTTTTCCCACTAATGGCAAGTGCGCGCAATTCATATTCCCGCATGGTCGCATGGCTCAAAATCCTGCTGCCGCTGATCGCACTCGGGGTGCTGGGCACGGTGTTTTTGTTTAATAGCGAGGACAGTTTTGAGGCCGGCTTTACCTTTTCGCGCGCTGATATCGAGAGCCTGGAAAGCGGGAGCTTTATCAAAAATCCGCAGGTAAACGGGATCACCAAAAAGGGGGAGCCGTTTTACTTGCTGGCAGATGAAATCCGACCAATGGATTCCGACAATTCCTTATTTGTGATCACAAATCTTGATGTGGAATTCCGGTTTAGCGCGGACACGTGGGCAAAAGTGACCTCTGGCTCGGCCCTCATGGATGTATCGGCGCAGACCGTGTGGTTTGAAAGTGGTGGGCAGTTACAAACATCTGACGGCAATGTAGCCGTGGTGGACACATTGCACTTGCTAATGGCCTCAGGGGAGTTGCAAGGCTCTGGCATTGTGGCAGACGGGCCGCTGGGGCGGGTTTCGGCGGACAACTTCCGAGTTGAATCAAATGATGGTGAAAATCGGGTGCTTTGGTTCGAAAATAACGTTAGGATGCGGTATGATCTGCAAAACGAGAGTAATTGATATGAAAACATGGCTGCTTTCCACGCTAATAACCCTGTTTGCCGTGGCGGTTTTTGCCCAAGGGGCAGCCCTGCCTTTTGGCGCGCTCGGTGCGGGCGAAGCAGAACAGGTGGAAATTGCGGCCGATACGCTCTCTATTGACCAAGCCACACAAACCGCCGTTTTTACAGGTAATGTTGTGGCGGGTATGGGCGCGCTAAAGCTCTCGGCAGACCGTGTTGAGGTGATTTATGATACCGAAAGCAGCACCGGCGCCGTGCGGGCCTTAATGGCCTCGGGCAATGTGGTATTTGTGAGCGGGGAAGATGCCGCGCAGGCCGATACAGCAACCTATGAGCTGGTGGCGGGCAATGTGCTGATGGAGGGCAATGTGATTTTGACCCAAGGGCAAAATGCGCTTTCCGGCCAGAAGCTTAGGATAGACCTGAACGCGGGCACGGCCCAAATGGAAGGCCGTGTGCAAACGATATTTCAGACAGGCGGCAACTAATGCCAGCGCTTGAAGTCACTGAGGGCCAAGGCGGATTGCTTATTCGCAATATTGGCAAAAGCTACAAAAAACGGCCGGTTTTACGGGATGTTTCGCTAGAGCTGCGCCGCGGTGAAGTTGTGGCCCTGCTCGGGCCAAATGGCGCGGGAAAAACCACTTGTTTTTACTCCATTGCTGGCTTGGTAAACCCCGATGCGGGCACGGTGATGATCGATGGGTCGGACATTACTTTTTTGCCAATGTATCGCCGCGCCAAAATGGGCATTGGCTATTTGCCGCAAGAGGCCTCGATCTTTCGCGGCATGTCGGTGGAAGATAATATTCGCTCAATTCTTGAGCTAAATATCTCAGGCCGCCGCCAACAACAAAAAATGCTGGATGAGCTTTTGGCCGAGTTTTCCATCACGCACCTGCGCCGTGCTTCAGCGCTGGCGCTTTCAGGCGGTGAGCGGCGACGGGTAGAAATTGCCCGCTGTTTGGCGAGCCAGCCAAAATATGTGCTGTTTGATGAGCCCTTCGCCGGGGTGGACCCGATTGCGGTAAACGAGATCAGGGATCTGGTTTCTCATTTAAAAGATCGCGGCATTGGTGTTTTGATAACCGATCATAATGTAAGAGAGACATTAGAGATTGTTGATCGCGCCTACATTTTGCACGATGGCACCGTTTTAATGAGCGGCACGCCCGAAGAAGTGGTGCAAGATAAACAGGTTCGGCAGGTTTACTTGGGCGAAAAGTTCAGGATTTGACGCGAAAGGGCCTTAATGGGCATTGCGCAACGCATAGAGCTAAAGCAGCAGCAAAAGCTGGCGATGACGCCGCGCTTGCAGCAGGCTATCCACGTGTTGCAGCTGAGCGGAGCTGAACTAGAGGCTTATCTCGAGCGTGAAGCAGAAAGCAACCCGCTGCTGGCGCTGCCGGCTTCGCGCTCTCACAATGATGGTTTTTCAGCGCTGGAAATGCTCGGCGACTCAGAAACCCCGCTGGAGGCATTGCACCGCCAAATCGGGCTTATGCGTATACCTTTTCATGTGGCAGCGCTGGCTAAAGCGCTAGCCGGGGAGCTGAGCGAGAGCGGTTATCTGCGTAGCCCGGTTTTTGAGCTCGCCGAAAGGCTAAAGGCAAAAACCTGCGATATTGAATCCGCACTTACAGCACTACAGGCTTGTGAACCTACAGGCATCGGTGCGCGCTCGGTGGCTGAATGCTTGGCCTTGCAGCTTAAAGCGGTCAACCGATTTGACCCTGTTATCCAACTGGTGCTCGATAACCTGATTTTGGTGGCAAATGATGACCTAGCCGCACTCGCTGCCAAAACCGGAGAGCCTGAAGCTGCGGTGCAAGACATAATTGCTGAAATTCGCGCGCTTAACCCGCGCCCAGGGGCGGGCCTTGGCACTGCGCCCGTGGGTGATGTTATACCAGAGGTGGAGGTTAAACTCGGCGAGATGGGCATGTGGAATGTGGCGCTCATACCTGAGGCGCTTCCGAAATTGCTGATTGATCAATCCTATATTACCAACGTCGCCAATGGCGGGGAGGCCGCGGCCGACTTTACCCAGCAAAGCCTTGAGGCGGCGCATTGGCTTATTAGGGCGCTTGATCAGAGGGCAAATACCATTCTCAAAGTGGCTGGCGCCATCGTGGCTCACCAATTTGCATGGTTTACAGATGGCGATAGGGCCATGCGGCCCCTGACGTTAGCGATGATTGCAGATAAAATAGGCGCTCACGAATCAACAGTAAGCCGTGTGACTGCCGGAAAACACCTAACCTGCCGTCGCGGCACCTTTGAGCTGAAACATTTCTTTACCGCGAAAATAGCGGGCTTGGACAAAAACACCGTGTTTTCAGCGCTTAGCATCCGCGCGCGTATTAAACACCATATCTCGCAAGAAAGCTACAAAAATACCCTTTCAGATGACGGACTTGTAAATATTTTGCGAGAAGACGGCGTAGATATTGCGCGCCGGACCGTTGCGAAATATCGTGAGGCTATGGGGATACCGTCCTCCGTTGTGCGCGCAAAAAAATGCGCCCGTAGAGCGGTTGACTTTAGCGTTAAGCGCCCATAGGTTCTGCGCCCTGTAGAACCGGTTTATTTTCAAGTCCGGGCAATTTTGCTTGGCTCAATCGGGGAGATGATATGCAAATTCAAGTTAGCGGAAAACATATGGACGTGGGCCAAGCCCTCACCACCCATGTTAATGAGCACCTCATAAGCACGGTCGGCAAATACTTTGACCGGCCTGTCGAGGCGCACGTAACATTTTCCAAAGACGGGCACGAGTTTGTTGCCAATACTATGGTGCATTTGGCCACAGGCATGATCGCAAAGGCCTCTGGCCATAATGACGATGTATATGCCAGCTTTGACACAGCACTTTCCAAAATGGAAAAGCAGCTGCGCCGCTATAAGCGCCGGCTAAAAGACCATCACAAAGACCGGATCGACCCGATTGAAACCATCGGCGCGCCAACGTTTGTGATCGAGACGCCAAAAGAAGATGAAGAGCCGGAAAACCTGCAGCCGCTCATTGTGGCTGAAATGGAAACCTCGGTGCAAACGCTGAGCGTGGGCGAGGCCGTAATGCAGATGGAGCTTATGGGCGCCACTATGCTGGTGTTTCGCAACGTGCAGCATGGCGGCGTAAATGTTGTGCACACGCGTGACGATGGAAACGTTGGCTGGATAGATCCGCGCAACAGTAAATAGCGCACTTCTAAAAACTAAATTAGGTTAGGGCCCGTTATGGAGCTTTCAAAATTTCTGTTGCCTGAGGCGATTGTGGCAGACGCCAAAGCCGGTAGCAAAAAACGCGTTTTGCAAGACGCAGCGCAGTTGGCGGGACGGGTCTATGGCCTTCCCGAAAGCAAGCTGCTGTCTGCCTTGCAAGCGCGAGAGCTTTTGGGCCCCACCGGCATGGGAAATGGTGTTGCCATTCCCCATGCACGCCTGCCTGAAATAGAGCATGTGTGCGGGGTGTTTGTGCACCTTGAAACTCCGGTTGATTTTAATGCCGTTGACCGCCAGCCAGCTGATTTGGTTTTTGTCCTGTTTGCGCCTGAAAGCGCCGTGACAGACCACCTGAAATCGCTGGCGCGCGTTTCCCGCACCCTGCGCAATGAGGCCACCTGCCAAAAACTGCGTTCCACGCGGGATGCCGCAGCGCTTTATTCTATCTTGCTGGAAAACGAGCGCTCAAAGGCGGCCTAATAAAGGCTATCATAACCTAGTTCTTCATAATCTGGCCCGTAAGCCGCACGGGCAAGGGCTTCAACTTCGGCGTCATATATCTCGCTTAACGCAAATGAAAACGCCGGTTCTGGCTCGTTTCGCCAATTATAAATCGGCGGAATATTGAGCGTGTTGCGTAGGTATTTAAGGCCAGACCTTAAGGTTTCTTCTTTTAAAACAATTACTTCCGGACTTAAAATCCGATAGCGCCGGATAATCTCCGTTTGCAGCTGCCATTTGCCATCTTGCCTGATTTTGGTTTCATCACCAAGGTTCGCGGCGGCAAATATTAAAAAAAGCTTGAAGCTAATGCGATGCGCCTCTACCCCGTATCCGTTTTTCTCCAACGCACTCCGGTCATGGTCTGGCGCGATCGCTCCTTGTGGCAAAAACATGCCAAACTGATTTTCCAAGTCTTGGCGGATTGAAAGATAGCCATCCGAATTGGTCGCAAATACCTTAAGCATAAAAGCATTATAGGCGCGCAAAACCGGGTGGCGCACCACGCTAAAAAACGTCGGCGTTTTGTGTTTCTCTTTCCACTCGGCATACCTGTGTGACGAGAGCCCGTTTTCCGGTGGGCGCTGATTCTGGATCTCTAACCATTTCCGCACGCCTTTATCCGGCACGCCGGGCACCGGCCCAAATATCAACGCGTTTTTCTGGCTAAAGTACGCGCGCGAAAGGTCTGTCCCGCTTTCCAACATCGGAGAGAGCACCGGCGGCGGGCGCTCATGCAAGCTGGGGGCATCAAGCGCGGCGCGCACCTCTTGAATATTGGAAATCTTATGGGCCAGCGCCCCCGGGTTTTGCCGCTTTATCGGCTCTTCTAGCACAGCCTTACCAGCCCTATCCCCAATGAAAGCCGCAAGGCGGTTGATGTTATT